>NZ_JASIST010000001.1:0-471244 GCF_030063265.1 Pseudarthrobacter sp. PH31-O2
CCGCTAGGCTGGAGTGATGAAAGCGGAGTATGTGGAGGCGGTGCTGGATGTGGTGGCGCTGATCCCCGCAGGCGCCGCGGTGGCCTACGGCGACATCGCGGAACTCCTCGGTTCCGGCGGCCCCCGCCAGATTGGCGCCGTGATGAGCCACCACGGCAGCGCGGTTCCCTGGTGGCGGGTCCTGAAGTCCAGCGGCGAGGCGCCTCCCGGACACGAACGCGAGGCCCTTGCCCGGTACCTCCGGGAAGGCACCCCGCTGCTGGGCGAGTACAAAAAGTACCTGCACTCCGGTGAGGGGCGTTTCCGGGTGGACCTGATGGCTGCCCGCTGGGCGCCGACGGGCAGTGATTTCGACGCCATCGACGCCGCCGCAGAGCGGCTGGAACGATCCTTGCGCAAACTGTCGGTCCCTGATGATGAAATGACTGTGTGAGCAACCCCAGCAAGAACGCCGAGTCCCGCCCGCCCGTCACACGGCCCGCAACATCTCCACCGGCTTCCCTGGCTCAGGCACCAGGAGGGTCCGAAGCCGGGACGCGCCGAGCTGCCAGGCCGGGCGGCTCCGGTTCCGCGCTCCGACTGCTGCCGCCAAAAAAACTGCACAACGCTGTGCCTGTGTTGTCGGCAGACCAGCTCGCCGCCGTCGACGTCCCACACGGCTCCGGCCCCGTTCTGATCCCGGGAGCGCCGGGAACCGGCAAGTCCACTGTGCTCGTTGAGGCCGCCGTCCGGCGGGCCCGGCGCGATGGACTCGATCCGGAACGGATCCTCATCCTCGCCCCCGGACGCCTTGCCGCCGATTCGCTCAGGGACCGCTTTACGGCCCGGCTGGACCGCAGTTTAAGTACGACGCCGGCACGCACCTGGGCTTCATACGCCTTCGATCTGATCCGGCGCGCCAAAGCGGAAGGGATCCTGCCGCTACCGCGTCCGCCGAAACTCCTCTCCGGCCCGGAACAGGACCTGATCATCAAGGAACTGCTGGAGGGCCACGCGGAGCCCGGACTTGAGCTGCCCTGGCCCGAGGACCTGGCGGCCGCACTGCTGACGCGGGGCTTCCGCCAGGAAGTCCGCCAGCTCTTTGACCGGATCATCGAATCCGGCCGGACGGCCGAGGACCTTGTGGTCCTGGCGCGACGTTGCCACCGGCCGGACTGGGTTGCCGCAGCCGGACTCTATGCGGAGTACCGCGACGTCCTGGACCTGCGGATGCCGGAATCCTTCGACCCGGCCGGCATCATCACCGCGGCCCGGCAGATCTTCCAGGACGAGCCGGACTTTCTGGCCGCTGAACGCGACCGGCTCCAGCTGATCCTGGTGGACGACATGCAGGAAGCCAACCCCGCCGTATTCGAGCTGCTCGCGGACATCGCCGCCGGCAAGGAAGCGCTCATTACCGCATCGCCGGACACCGTAGTCCAGGGTTTTCGCGGCGCCCGCCCGGACCTTGTCGCGGAGCTCCCCTGGTTGCTGGCCCCCGTCGACGGTGTTGTGATCGAACGGCCGCTCCGGACCGCGCACCGCCACAGCCCGGCGGTTGCTGAGGCCTGGCTTTCGGTTGCCGGACGGATCTCCAGCAGGGCCGGCGGGCAGTCCGCTCGCCAGCTCGAGCAGCCGCCCGCACCGGATCCGGACCCGGGAACCGCCGCCGGAGCCGTTGAAGCGCACCTGCTGCCGTCGCCGGTGCACGAACTGCGCTACGTGGCACAACGGATCCTGGAAGCCCAGCTCACCGACGGCCGCGACCTCGGTGACATCGCCGTGGTCGTGCGCAACGGCGGCCAGCTCAGCCAACTGCAGCGCTACCTCGCGGGTCAGGGGATCCCGGTCCGGATCCCGGTGGCGGAATCCGCTGTCCGCGACGAAGTCGCCGTCCGGCCCCTGCTCAATGCCTATGCCGTTGTGTTGGACCCTGCCGTACTCAGCCCCGAAGCGGCAGTGGCGCTGCTGACCTCGCGGATCGGCGGGGCCACCGCGATCGAGCTGCGGCGCCTCCGCCAGTCCCTGCGCCGGGAGGAGCTCCTGGGCGGCGGCGGCCGCACCAGCGATGTGCTCCTCGTCGAGGCCCTGCTGGAACCGGGCGCGCTCGGGACCCTCGGCATTGAGGGCACCTCTGCACGACGGATTGCACGGATGATCCAGGCTGGCCGGGTTGCCGCCCAGGCTCCGGGCGGCAACGCCGAAACGGTGCTCTGGGCACTCTGGAACTCCACCGGTCTTGCCGCGCGTTGGACCGAGGCGGCGCTGGCCGGCGGATCGGCGGGTGCCCGTGCTGACCGGGACCTCGATGCCATGATGGCCCTTTTCCACACGGCGGAGCGCTTTGTGGACCAGCTGCCCGGGTCCGGACCCGAGCAGTTCCTCGAGTACCTGCTCAGCCAGGAACTCCCGATGGACACCCTCGCGGCACGGGCCCAGCTGGAGGACGCCGTTGAACTTATGACCCCGGCCAGCGCTGCCGGCCGGGAATGGCCCGTCGTCATCGTCCCCGGCCTGCAGGAAGGCGTATGGCCAAACACCAGGCTCCGCGGCGAACTGCTCGGCAGCACACTCTTCGCGGACGCCGTCGAGCACGGCGTGGAATACGCCCTGCAACTGGATCCCCTCAGCAGGCTGCGCGAAATCCGCTACGACGAGCTGCGCAGCTTCTCCACTGCTGTGTCGCGGGCCAAGGAGCAACTGATCTGCACGGCCGTGTCTTCCGAGGATGAACAGCCGTCGTCGTTCCTGGACTACGTGGTGCCGCTCCGCCCCGGCCAGGACCGGCGCGCTTTCACCCAGGTTGAGCGCCCTCTTACCCTGCGCGCCCTCGTCGCCGAGCTGCGCCAGTACGCCCAGCTCGACGCCGGAACTCCGGAAGCCCTGGAAGCCTCCGACGTTCTTGGCACATTGGCCGCGGCTGAGCCCGCCGTACCCGGCGCGCATCCCGCGAGCTGGTGGGGGCTGGCCCCGCTGTCCACGGACGATCCCGTTGTTCCCCCAGGCGGCACTGTCTACGTATCGCCTTCGAAGGTGGAGGCGGTGCAGAAGTCGCCGCTGGACTGGTTCGTCCAGGCTGCCGGCGGCGAAGCCGCTACCGACTTTGCCCGCAGCCTGGGCACCCTGGTCCACGCCATCGCGCAGGACCTGCCCGATGCTTCGGGCGGTGAATACGTGGCTGAGCTCATCCGCCGCTGGCCGGCGTTGGGGATGAAGGACAACTGGGAAGGCAAACTGGACTTCCAGCGCGCCGAAACGATGGTTCGTAAACTTGCCCAGTACGTGCTGGTGATGCGCAGCGAGGGACGGTCCCTGGTCGGCGTCGAGCTGGACTTCGAAGTCAAGCTCCCGGACCTTGGGGCCGGGGACGGAGCGGCCGGCGCTGACCCGGGCGCCGACGGGGGCCCTTGGCCTGCCCGCCCGGCCGTGCTGCGCGGCCAGGTCGACCGGCTGGAGATCGACGCCGAGGGCCGGCTCGTTGTGGTGGACCTCAAGACCGGCAAACGGCAGCCGGGCAAAGCCGAGCTGGCGCGGCATCCGCAGCTGGGAGCGTACCAGGCTGCGGTGCTGGCCGGAGGTTTCGCCGGTTCCGACGACGGCCCGCCCCCGCTGCCCGGCGGTGCCGTCCTGGCCCAGCTGGGAACCGGCACCAAAAGCCCTGGCATCCAGTCCCAGGCAGCGCTGGACCCCGCGGAAAACTGGGCACTGGACATGGTTGGCGACGCTGCCCGGGTGATGTCCGGGAGCGCCTTCGAGGCCCGCCATGATCCGTCCAAAAGTGGCCACGGTGGCCACGGTTGCCGCCTTCCCGAAGTCTGCCCGCTGTGCCTGCGGGGAAAGCAGGTTACCGAATGAGCACCGAAACTGCCCGTCCCGCCGTTGCACCGGCAGCACTTCCAGTCCCCAGGTTCACCCCGGCGGAGCTCTCGGCCCTGCTGGGGGAGACCAACAGCCCTACAGCCGAACAGTCGCAGATCATTTCCTCACCCCTGTCACCGCGGCTCGTTATTGCCGGCGCCGGTTCGGGCAAGACCGCCACGATGGCAGACCGCGTGGTGTGGCTTGTCGCCAACGGCTGGGTCCGTCCGGAGGAAGTCCTCGGCGTAACCTTTACGCGCAAGGCGGCCGGCGAACTGGCCAGCCGGATCCGCGCCAAGCTGGCGGCGCTGCAGCGTATCGCCGCGTCCGACACGCAGAACCAGGTGTTCCCCGCCGGGCTGCTCAGTACCGATGCACTTGAACCCAAGGTCTCCACCTACCACTCCTACGCCAGCGGCATTGTGTCGGACTACGGGCTGCGGCTCGGCGTCGAACGCGACGTTGTGCTCCTCGGCGGCGCCCAGGCCTTCCAGCTCGCCAGCGAAGTCGTGGAAGCCTACGACGGCGACTACGAACACTTCCGATCCGCAAAATCCACCCTGGTCAAGGCAGTCATCCAACTGGCGGGCGAGTGCGCTGAGCATCTCCAGGAACCCGCTGGCGTCCGCCGCTGGCTGCTGGAGCGGGTGGCCGAGTTTGAGCAGCTGCCCTACCTCGCAACCGCCACAAAGAATCCCAGCCAGGCCGTCGCCGAGCTCAGCGGACTGCTGCGCACCCGGGCCAGCGTCGCGGACATGGTGGGGCGCTATACGGACGCCAAGCGTGCCCGCGGTGCCCTCGACTTCGGGGACCTCGTGGCCCTCGCCGCCCGTGTGGCCAACGAGATTCCGCTCGCCGCGGAAACCGAACGCCAGCGCTATAAGGTGGTGCTGCTCGACGAATTCCAAGACACCTCACACGCCCAGCTTGTCCTTTTCTCCCGGTTGTTCAGCGACGGCCATGCGGTCACCGCGGTGGGCGATCCCAATCAGTCGATCTACGGCTTCCGCGGAGCCTCCGCCGGCCAGCTCTTTCATTTCGTCCGCGAATTCCCGGCGCGGCTCGGAGCCGGCGAAAGACCAGCCGGCGTCGGTACCGGTGCCGACGCGGCAGACAGCACGGCGGGCTTTGCCCTCGCGCCGACGTCCTACCTCACCACGGCATGGCGCAACGGCCGGACCATCCTCTCGGCCGCCAACGTCATTTCCGCGCCGCTCAGCGCCGCCGCGGCCCGGACCGGCCCGGCCGGTGAACGGGACAAGGCCGGGGGTGTCGAGGTGCCGCCGCTGCAGCCCAGCCCCGCCGCGGTCCAGGGCCGCGTGGTGATGGGCCGGTTTGGCACCGATGAGGATGAGGCCGCGGCGATCGCGGGCGACGTGTTGAAATTCAGGGTGACAGACTTCAGCGGGACGGCAGGGGAGCCTGAACCGCCCGCCATGGCGGTTCTGTGCCGCCGGCGCGCCCAGATGGAATGCATTCGCCGCGAATTCGAAGTGCGCGGGATCCCCTATGAAATCGTCGGGCTCGGCGGTCTGCTGGACACCCCCGAAATCGTGGACCTGGTTGCGACCCTCCGGGTACTGGCCGACCCCGGACGGTCCGATTCGCTGATGCGCCTGCTGGCCGGGGCACGCTGGCGGATCGGGCCCGCGGACCTGATGGCCCTGCGCGACTGGTCCAGCTTCCTGGCCCGGCGCCGCGGCCGCCCCGGCGCCGCTGACGACGACGTTACCGTTGACGACGGCGCGGAGGCGGTGGTGATCGAGGGCGACCTCACGGACGCCGCGAGCCTGATCGAGGCACTCGACTGGCTCCCGCGTGCGGGCTGGACCTCCGTGCACGGCCGCCAGCTCGGTGCCGAGGCGCTGGAGCGTCTCCTCCGGCTTTCGGCGGAGCTCCGGCAGTTGCGCGGCTATATGGGTGACGACCTGACCACCCTGCTTGGTGAGGTGGAGCGGGCGATGCTCCTGGATATCGAGGTCGCCGCACGGCCGGGGATCAGCATTCACCAGGCCCGCCGCAACCTGGACGCCTTCCAGGACGCTGCTGCCGGCTTCCTGCACACGTCCCAGCGGGTGGATGTGCTGGCGTTCCTGGCCTGGTTGGAGGCCGCGGCCGCCGAAGAGAATGGCCTGGATGCCGCGGCGCCCGAAGTGAACCATGAAGCCGTGCAGCTACTGACGGTACACGCTTCCAAAGGCCTGGAATGGGATGTGGTATTTGTGCCCGGGCTCAATGCCGGGGCCTTCCCGAGCAGCCGGGACTCGCGCTGGAGCAGCGGCAGCGCCGCACTGCCCTGGCCGCTGCGCGGGGACCGCTCGGACCTTCCGCAATGGGACCTCGACCACCCTGACCAAAAAGGCTGGCTCGACGCCGAAAAGGACTTCAAGTCCGCCGTGCAGGTTCACGGCGAGGCCGAGGAACGTCGGCTCGCGTATGTGGCCTACACACGCGCCAAACATGTGCTCTGGGTTTCCAGCGCCGCCTGGGTCGGCTCGCGGGCCGGGATGGCGGACATGTCGCCGTTCCTGGCCGAACTTGAGGTGCTCGCCGCCGGCGGCGCCGCCGTGATCCACCCGTTGTCCGTCAGCGAGGAGTCATTGCCGCAGGAGAGTCCGTTGACCTCGGAACTGGAGGTCGCGGGGTGGCCGTATGATCCGCTGGAGGGGCCCGTTGATCCTCGCAGCGGCGCCCGGCTGCGCCTCATTCCCGGCCGGCGGACGGCCATGGAGTCCGCTGCCGGGCGGGTGTTGGGATCCATGGGTCCGAAAGTGCCGCCGGATGCCGGGCCGGATGCCGACGCCGGTGTCGCCGGAGCAGACACACGCCGGCAGCTGCGTGGCCCCGCGGCCGGGTGGGCGGACGAGGCAGCGACCCTGCTGGAGCGCCGTTCCCGTCGGAGCACGGTGCAGGACGTTCACCTGCCGGGGCACATCTCCGCGTCCACCCTGGTGGATCTCGAGGACGACGCAGGCTCCGTCGTCGCAAGGCTGCGCCGCCCGGTACCGCGGGAGCCGGGTATGTCGGCCCGCAAGGGCACCGCATTCCACGCCTGGGTCGAAGAGTACTTCGGCGCAGCCGGCATGCTGGACCTGGAGGAAGCTGCCGGTTCCGATGGCCACATCGATGCAGCCTACGGGCTGGACAGTATGGTCGAGACGTTCCGCCAGTCCGAGTGGGCCGATCGCGCCCCGGCGTACGTGGAGGTTCCGGTGGAGACCCGGGTCGGTGATGTGGTGGTCCGGGGCCGGATCGATGCGGTCTTCCGGGACTCCGACGGCGGGTGGGATCTGGTGGACTGGAAGACCGGCCGCCGGCCGTCGGCCGTCCAGTTGAAGACCAAATCTGTCCAGCTGGCCGTCTACCGGCTGGCCTGGGCCCGGCTCAAAGAAGTCCCGCTGGACCAGGTTCGGGCGGCGTTCTACTACGTGGCCGACGACGCAGTAGTCAGGCCGCACGATCTGGGTTCGGCCGAACGGCTCGAACAAATCGTCGCCGCTGCCCTCGGAACCGGCTAGCGGGTCTTCGGCTCGACGATCGCGAGCGAGGTCGTGGAGGTGTCGTCGGCCGGGTTCGCCGCCTCCGTCACCGGGGCGGCTTCGTCGGCGGGGGCGGTTTTGTCCCCGCCCACGACGGCGATCGACTGGGTTGAGGAGTCCTCGATTGCGCCCGCGGGGGCCGGTTCGTCGGGGATTGCAGTGACGGAGACGCTGGCTCCTGCGGTGCCAGCGGGCCGGTCGACGTCCGCGGCACTGTCGTTCGCTGCATCGTCCGCACCGGCGGTTCCGAGGGGGATCGGTGTGACCAGGACGGCGGGTGCGGCGCTGCCCGCCGGAACAGCGGCAAGCCTTGAATCCGGTTCCGGGGCCGGTACGGGCTGGGGGAGCGGTTCAACGCTGATCGGCTGCCCGCCGTGTTCCGCGACGTCCTCGGCGAGTGCGGTGAGCATGGATTCCGCCTCGTCGATCATGTCCTGGTTTGCGGCGGCGATGCCCTTAACGAGGTACTGCGCCAGGGCGAATTCGGCGGACAACGCCGCTCGCCGCAGCAGGTGCGCGTCCGGTACGTCGCGCCGGGAAGAGGTGTAGTGGGTTAGTACGGCTTCCACAAATTCATGGTCGTTGGACGCGACCAGCCAGGCCATGTCATCGGCCGGGTCGCCGATCCGCAAGTCTGTCCAACCGGTCACGGCGGTCACACGGTCGCCGTCCACCAGCAGGTTGTCCTCGTGCAGGTCGCCGTGGACAACACACGGATTGAAGCGCCACAGGGACACGTCTTCCAGGGCGTGTTCCCAGCGTCGCAGCAGCAGCGCGGGAATCATGCCGGTGGTCGCGGCCTGGTCCAGTTCGTTGAGGCGGCGCTGACGGAACTCGTTCGGGGTGTAGCTTGGCAGGTCGGCGTTGCTGACCAGTGAGTGGGGCAAGTCGTGGATGGCGGCGAGGGCCGCCCCGATTTCGCGGGCCACGGCCGATGATGCGGCGCCGAGTTCCTCGACTGATCGGGTGGATCCGGCCAAATGGGAATACACGAACGTGCTCAGCGGTCCCTGTCGGACGGTCCCGGCGACGGTTGGCATCAGGAAAGGAAGCTCTGCCCGGACGCCGGGGGTGAAAGCGCGCAGTATCAGGAATTCAGTTTCCAGGCGGGCGCTGGCCTCGGCATGGCGCGGCGAGCGGACGCGCCAGCGCTTGCCCTCGGAATCCAGCAGGAGTGCCGAATCGAAGTCTGCCGGATCGTCGGGCGCAGAGCTGACGGCGGTCGGTGTCAGCCCGGGCACTGCCGCGGTTGCCACAGCTGCCAGTTCGATTGGTTTTCTTCTCACGCTCCCACGGTAGATTGAGCGGCGCCCAAGACGGCGATGCAGCACGGCGAGTCTGAAAGATCGGGAATAATTTGCGGTGTGGTGCCGCGGTGCCGCGTGCGTCTCCGCGTGTGGCTGCCCACATACGGGGCGAACAAATGTCAATTGTCAGCGGGAGTCAGTACGGTAGGTACATGAGTCTTGCGGAGAATTCGGCACCAGAGAACCACCCCCGCGACGCCGCCTCAGCCTCCCCGCCTGCAGCCTTGGCCGCCAACCTGCTTCACGACGCAATTCTTCCGGTCCGCCCGGCGCTGATTGACCGCGGTTCCGCAGCACGGCTGAAGCCGGGAATGCTCGAGGAGCTCATCGCTGGCGGCGGCGCCCGGGCCATGGTGCTCTCCGGCCGGCAGGCCCTCATCGACGGCAGCAGCCTGGTGCTGCTGGACGCGGCAGAACTTGCCCGCCACCTGAAGGACACGGCGTACGCCCCGGAGCAGCTGATTTACCTGGGAATGGCACTGCCCGGATCGGACCTTGCGGCGGGCACCCAGTTGGTCCTCTTTATCCTGCCGCAGCAGTTCGAGGTTCAGGCCGAGGAATTCGAAGCCCACATCGCCGGCATCCCCCGGGGTGCGCAGTGGGCGGGATTCCGCGAAGTGGCCGCCGCCCTGAACCCCGCGGACACCGCCCTCTTCATCGAAGCCAGCGCCATCGCCAACTGGCATGCCACACATACCCACTGCCCGCGCTGCGGCACCGCTACAACGACGGAGAGCGGAGGCTGGGTCCGCCGTTGTCCCGCCGACGGATCGGAACACTATCCGCGCACCGATCCGGCCATCATCGTCACAGTGGTGGGTCCGGACGGCCGGCTGCTGCTCGGCGGCGGCGGCCCGCTCGATGCGAAGAACTATTCCACCCTGGCCGGCTTCGTCGAACCGGGGGAGTCGCTGGAGCAGGCAGTAGTGCGCGAGATCGGTGAGGAAGTGGGCGTGCGGGTCTCCGCCTGCCAGTACCTCGGTTCCCAGTCGTGGCCCTTCCCGGCCTCGCTGATGCTCGGTTTCACGGCCACCACCGCGGACGCAGAAGCCACACCCGACGGCGTCGAAGTGACCCGGGCACGCTGGTTCAGCCGAAGCGAACTGCAAGCGGCAGTACTCAGCGGAGAGATCGTCATCTCCAGCAGATTGTCCATCGCCCGTGCCCTGATCGAACACTGGTACGGCGGGCTCATCCAGGACCGTGCGGACAACGTATGAGGAGCCCCTCCTGACCACCTGCACCGGCATCCCCGCGCTGAGGGTCCCGCCGCGTATCCACCGCACACCCTCAAACGACTGAGCAGCAACAGTGAACAAAGATCTCTTCCAGTCCAGTGACTTCCCGGCAGTTCGGCCAGACGACCGCCCGGATGCCGAGCCTCCGGCGCCGGACAACCGTTCCCTTGAGGAACGCATCCTCGGCGGCCTGGACGCTGAACAGCGGGAAGTTGCCAGTACCCTGCAGGGCCCCATGTGCGTCCTCGCCGGGGCAGGCACCGGCAAGACCCGCGCCATCACCCACCGAATCGCCTACGGGGTGCACTCCGGCGTCTACAACCCGCAGCGGCTGCTGGCTGTCACCTTCACCTCGCGGGCCGCGGCGGAAATGCGCAGCCGACTCCGGGACCTCGGTGTCGGGAACGTTCAGGCCCGCACGTTCCACGCCGCCGCGCTGCGCCAACTCCAGTTCTTCTGGCCCCAGGCCGTTGGCGGCGTCCTGCCAAACCTGCTGGACCACAAGGCCCAGATGATTGCCGAAGCGGCACGGCGGTTGCGGCTCAGCACCGACCGCGCGTCCATCCGCGATTTGGCCTCGGAAATCGAGTGGGCCAAGGTCTCCATGCTGACGCCCGCCAACTACCTGGAGAAAGCCCAAGGCCGCGGCGCCCCGGGCGGCTTTGACCTGACCGCCGTCGCCCGTGTCTTTCAGTCCTACGAGGACGTCAAAACGGACCGGAACGTAATCGACTTTGAGGACGTCCTGTTGATCACTGTGGGCATCCTGCAGGAGGACCCGAAAGTCGCAGCCACCGTCCGGGAGCAGTACCGCCACTTCGTTGTTGACGAGTACCAGGATGTTTCGCCGCTGCAGCAGCGGCTGCTGGAGTTGTGGCTTGGCGGCCGGGACGAGCTCTGCGTCGTCGGGGACGCCAGCCAGACCATCTACTCCTTCACGGGCGCCTCGCCGAAGCAGCTGCTTGGTTTTAAGGCCCAGTACCCTCAGGCCGCAGTGGTCAAGCTGATCCGCGACTACCGCTCCACCCCGCAGGTGGTACGGCTCGCCAATGAGTTGTTGGCCGGCCGGCGAAGCGCCGGGCCAGCCGCCGACGCTGCCTGGGCCACGCCTCTGCAACTCG
The DNA here is from genome assembly GCF_030063265.1 of Pseudarthrobacter sp. PH31-O2. Lineage (NCBI taxonomy): Bacteria > Bacillati > Actinomycetota > Actinomycetes > Micrococcales > Micrococcaceae > Pseudarthrobacter > Pseudarthrobacter sp. PH31-O2. Next base: position 11,043 of record NZ_JASIST010000001.1, read on the forward strand.
TGGCGCAGCGCCCGACCGGACCGGTGCCGCAATTCACCGAGTGTTCCGATGACGAAGCCGAAGCCGCAACCGTCGCCGTGAAGGTCCGTGAACTCCTTGACGCCGGCACTCCGGCCAGCCAGGTCGCCGTGCTGTTCCGCACCAACGGGCAGTCCGAGGCCTATGAGCAGGCACTGGCCTCGGCCGGTATCGGCTACCAGTTGCGCGGCGGTGAACGGTTCTTTGCCCGCAAGGAGGTCCGCGACGCCATCCTGCAGCTGCGGGCGGCTACCCGGGCCGTCTCCGAAACGGCCAGCCCCGAGCCACTGGGACAGTTAGTCCGCGACATCGTCGCCTCGCTCGGCTATACGGACTCGGCTCCGCACAGCGGCGGCGCGCTCCGGGAACGCTGGGAATCGCTCGCTGCGCTGGTTGCGCTGGCCGACGAACTCGTGATCAGCCGCGGCGGAGCGTTCACCCTGGCGGATTTCGTCAATGAACTTCAGGAACGCTCCCTGGCCCAGCACGCCCCCACCGTCCAAGGTGTCACGCTTGCCTCGCTGCACGCCGCCAAGGGCCTCGAATGGGACGCGGTGTTCCTCGTGGGGCTCAGCGAGGGTCTGATGCCGATCTCCTTCGCCGACAGCCCCGAATCCGTGGATGAGGAACGGCGCCTGCTGTACGTGGGGATCACCAGGGCCAGGGAACACCTGTTCCTGTCCTGGTCCACCGCGCGCACCCCGGGCGGCCGCGCCAACCGAAAGCCCTCGCGGTTCCTCGACGGCCTGCGGCCCGACTCTGTGGCCAGCTCCTCGGTCCGCGGCAAGGGGGCCGCGCCGCGGCGCAAGGCGGCCGTGCCCGCTACCTGCAGGGTCTGCGGCACCATGCTCTCCTCCGGTGCCGAACGCAAGGTGGGCCGGTGCAACCAGTGCCCGCCCAGCTACGAGGAGCAGACTTTCGACGCGCTCCGGCAGTGGCGCAAGGAAAAAGCGCTCGAAGCCGACGTCCCGGCTTTTGTGGTGTTCACCGACGCCACGCTGACTGCCATTGCCGAAGCACGGCCGGACTCCCTCGAACAGCTCGCCACTCTTCCCGGGGTGGGGCCGTCGAAGCTGGAGAAGTACGGCGAGGCAGTCCTGGCAGTGCTGGTCGAAAGCACCACACTCTAGTGGCCGGGAGCACCACGCGGGCAAGCGGCCCGGCAGCGTCCGCACCCACACCCCTCACCACCACCGACGGCTCGCCGGTGGAAGTGCGGCGCTCCGCGCGTCGACGCCGGACCGTTGCCGCCTTCTGGGAAAACGGCACCGCAGTTGTCGCCATACCGGCCAGCTTCAGCCGGGCCCAGGAACGCGAGTGGGTGCACCGGATGCTTGAGAAGCTGCGGCGCCAGGGGGAGCGCAGCGCCGGGCGACGCCGTCCGCGAAACGATGCCGCCCTCGGGGCGCACGCCGCCGCACTCTCCGCAAAGTACCTGGGCGGCCGGGCCGAACCGTCCTCGGTCCGGTGGGTGGGCAACCAGAACTCCCGTTGGGGGTCCGCGACGCCGTCGGAAGGGACCATCCGGCTCTCTGACAAGCTTCAGCCCATGCCGCAGTGGGTCATCGACTATGTGCTGTTGCACGAATTGGCGCACCTGCTGGTCGCCGGCCACAACGCGGCGTTCTGGCGTTTGCTCGAGGCCTACCCGGAGACTGCCCGGGCCAGGGCCTTCCTTGAGGGGGTTTCTTTCGCGACATCGCGCGGCCTGGCGCCCGGCAGCACAGACAATGGCACGGACGGCACAGCCGCAGGCGTTTCCTGCGGATAGCGCCTTGGCCCACCCCGGCCGGAAACGCAGCCGGGGGCGGGCGACTGGCTGTTTAGGACTTGGGCGTGTCGCCTGCGTCGGTTGCGTCGTCAGGGCCGGCACCGCCGGGTTCTTCCCCGGCCGGCCGGTCGCCGCCGGGTTCGTCGAAGCCGCCGCTCAGCAGCTTCTGGAGGGCGTCGTCAACCTCAGAGTCGCTGGCTTCGGCCAGCTTCCGGCGTTCGCTGAAGCCTTTGGGATCGTCCAGGTCTTCGGCGGTGGGCAACAAATCGGGGTGCTGCCAGATCGCGTCGCGGCCCTCGGTCCCGCGTTCCTCCTTGAGCGAGGCCCACAGTGCTGCGGCTTCCCGCAGCCGGCGCGGACGCAGCTCCAGACCTACCAGGGAGGAGAACGCGTGTTCAGCCGGTCCGCCCGAGGCGCGGCGGCGCCGCACGGTCTCCCGGAGCGCCGCGGCCGCGGGCAACAGCTTCTCTGTGGCCGCCCAGCTCAGTTCATCAACCCATCCCTCCACGAGTGCCAGGGCGGTCTCAAGTTTTTCGAGCGCCTGGTCCTGGGCGGGGGTTCGCTGGGGCATAAAGACGCCTTGGGACAGGGCCTCCTGGATACCCTCCGGATTGGCCGGATCCAGATCGCGGGCGAGTTCGTCGATTTTCGAGGTGTCGATGTGGATGCCGCGTGCATAGGCCTCGATCGCGCCGAGCAGGTGACCTCGCAACCAGGGGACCTGCACAAAGAGCCTGGCATGGGCCGCCTCCCGGACCGCAAGGAACAGCAGGATGTCGTGTTCCGGCAGGCTGAGGCCCTCGCCGAATTTGGCCACGTTGGCCGGCAGCAGTGCCATTTCGAGATCGGCCAGCGGCACACCGATATCCGTCGAGCTGACCACCTCGGCGGACAGTGCACCGATGGCCTGGCCCAGCTGCATGCCGAAGATCGCCCCGCCCATGTTCTGCAGCATGGAGGAGGCACCGCCCATCATGGACTTCATTTCCTCCGGCATCTGCTCCGTCATGGCTGTGGAGAGTGCCTTGGCGACGCTGTCGGCCACCGGTTCGGTCAGCCGTTTCCAGGTTCCGAGAGTTTCCTCGACCCACTCGGCCCGGGACCACGCCCGGCCGATCAGTCCGGTGGCCGGCAGGTCCGTGACCTGGTCAAGCCATAGTTCCGCGAGCCGCAGCGCCTCATCGACCTCGCGGGACTGCTGTGCCGTGATGGACGGGTCGGCGCCGCTGGCGGCCACCCGGCGGGCGTTTTCATGGGCCAGCTCCCAGTTCACGGGGCCCTCGGAGGATGAGCTCATCATGGCCTGAACCTGGGAGAACATCTGGGCCAAAAGCTTGGGATCGTCCGGAAGGCCCGCGGCTTTTGCTAATTCCGCGGGGTCGATGTTCCCCATTCCCTGCCCGCCCATCAGGTTCTTCAGCATTTCGGCCAGCGGATCCTTGGGTTCCTCGTCGCCGTTGGACGGATTAAGTGGGTTGGAGGTCATGATCCCGCCGATCGTCGGTGTGGCTGCTTCTGAGGTTCACGCTACCCCGCAGCCAGCAGGCTGTCTGCTGAAACGACTGCGCGTTCGCTGTCGGCAAAGAGCCAGGCCGGCCGCCGAGCGCGTAGTGTTGGGAACTGGAATATTGGCAGGCGCAAGCCGCGGCGCATTCTGCGGACGCAGTGCGCCAATCGGGGGTCCGCGGGGCTCCCGCGCGGCGGCACGGGGAGGTCCATCAGTGACAACTACGCAGGGTGAGCAGGCCGGCAGCCAGGTCGGGGGCCGACGGGCACTCCTCGCGAGGCCAGGCCGGAGCCAGCGTCGTGACAAGCGGTCCTCGGCGATGTTCGTCTCGGGCCTGCTGGCGCTGGCGCTCGGCGTCACCGCCGTGAGCCTGCCTGTCCCGTACGTCGTGGAATCACCGGGACCGACGTTTAATACTTTGGGCACGGACAACGGCACACCGGTCATCAGCGTCACCGGCCACGAAGCGTTTCCCGCCAAGGGAAACCTGGACCTGACCACTGTTTATGTTGATGGCGGGCCCAACGGACCGGTGTCGGTCTTCGAGGCGTTCTCCGCCTGGCTCAACGGTTCCAAAGCCGTATATCCCGAGGAACTGATCTTCCCTAAAGGGGTAACGAAAGAACAGTCCCAGCAGGAAAGCGCCGTCGCCATGACCACTTCCCAAGAGAACGCTGTGGCTGCGGCGTTGGTTGAGCTGGGAATCGCGTTCGAGCAGAAATTGCAGGTTGCAGGTGTCCCGGAGGGCTCCGCTTCCGCCGGGAAGCTCCAGAACAACGACATACTCGTGTCGGTCAACGGAAAGCCGGCGTCGGCGCTGAGTGCCATCCAGGCTGAACTTGCCGCCGGCGACGGCGCCCCGGTGAATGTCGTCGTCGACCGTGGCGGCAGCAATGTGACGGCCAGCATCACGCCGTCGAAGACCTCATCCGGCCGGTTCATCCTTGGGATCATGCTGCAGTACAAATTCACTTTTCCCTTCGACGTCAAAATCTCCCTGGACCAGGTCGGCGGACCCAGCGCCGGGATGATGTTCGCCCTCGGCATCGTGGACACGGTGACCCCGGGAGACCTGACCGGCGGCAAGCACATCGCTGGCACCGGAACAATCACTCCCGACGGCGCCGTTGGCCCGATCGGCGGCATCAGCCAAAAAATGCACGGTGCACGGTCCGGCGGCGCCACTTTGTTCCTTGCACCGGCGGCGAACTGCGACGAGGTTGTTGGGCATATTCCCGCCGGGCTGCAGGTCGTGCGGGTCGAAACTCTGGCGGATGCACGGCACGCAGTCGACGTTGCCGCGTCCGGAACCGACATGTCGGGCCTGCCGGGTTGCGCCAGCAACTAGACTGGCCGCGGAACTAAGATCAGCTGCCACTCGTGGCACTTGATGACGGCGTCGGCGATCTGTTGGCACGATGCCGGCGGTGGCTAGAATTCAGCAACGCCCGATTCCTGGATCGACGTGCCGCACCGATAACTAAAAACCAGTAACTGTCTACCAGCTATGAGGTACCGAGTTTGTCCCGTCCTGCCAGCACCGTCCCGCCCGGAAGACCCCTGCGACGACGAGGCGCGCTGACGCCGACGTTGATTGTTGTGGCACTGATCGTCGTCGGATTCATCTTCTTCGCCAATGTCTGGACGGACGTCCTCTGGTACCAGCAACTGGGGTACTTCGAAGTGTTCCTGACCGAGAACCTTGCGCGCATCGCCATCTTCGTGGCCGGCTTCGCGCTGATGTTCGCCGCTGTCTTTTTCGCCATCCGGATCGCTTACAACTCCCGTCCGGTCTACGCGCCGGACTCGGAGATCCGGGACAACCTGAACCGCTACCAGGTCCAGCTTGAACCGATCCGCCGCCTCGTTATGATCGGCCTGCCCGTACTCTTCGGCCTGTTCGCCGGGAGCGCCGCGGCCAGCCAGTGGCAGAAGGTGCTGCTGTTCTTCAACCAGGAATCCTTCGGCGAGACCGATCCCCAGTTCGGGCTCGACATCAGCTTCTACCTGATGACCCTGCCCTTCCTGGGCTTCATCACCGGCTTCCTGATCAGTGTCATCATCGTTGCCGGAGTTGCCGGAATTATGACGCATTACCTCTACGGCAGCATCCGCATTATGGAACGCGGCATCTTTACCAGCCGGGCAGCGCAGATCCATCTCGCCGTCTCCGGCGCAGCGTTCCTGCTGCTGCTGGGCGTCAACTTCTGGCTGGACCGGTTCACCTCCGTGCAGAACAGCGGCGGCCGGTGGGCCGGGGCGCTGTACACGGACGTCAACGCCGTGATCCCCACCAAAGCCATTCTGGCCGTCGCCGCTGCCCTGGTTGCGGTGCTGTTTATCGTCGCCGCGGTGATCGGCAAATGGCGCCTGCCGGTGATTGGTACCGCGATGCTCATCATCACCTCTATCCTGGCCGGCGGGGTCTACCCGTGGGTGATCCAGCAGTTCCAGGTCAGGCCCTCGGAGCAGACCCTCGAGAAGAAGTACATTGAGCGCAACATTGCCTTGACCCGCTCGGCATACGGCCTGGACAAGATCCAGGAGACGCGTTACAACGCCACCACCAACGCCACCACAGGGGCCCTGGCGCCGGACGCCCAGACCACAGCCAACATCCGTCTGCTGGACCCCAACCTGATCTCGGACGCATTCTCGCAACTCGAACAGTACCGCCCCTATTACCAGTTCCCGAGCGCGCTTAATGTTGACCGCTACGAGATCGACGGAAAAGTTCAGGACACCGTTATTGCCGTCCGTGAACTGAACCCGGACGGACTGAGCGCCAACCAGCAGTCGTGGCTGAACCGCCACGTCGTCTACACCCACGGCTACGGCGTCGTCGCCGCGAAAGGCAACAAGTTCACGGTTGACGGCAAGCCGGAGTTCCTGCAGTCAGGGATCCCGTCCACGGGCGTGCTAGGTGATGACTCCAGCTATCAGCCGCGGGTCTACTTCGGAGAAAAGTCGCCCGACTACTCCGTAGTGGGGGCACCGGACGGCTCCCAGCACCGCGAGCAGGATCGGCCCGCCAGCAAGGAGGGCGACGGGGAAACGCAGTACACCTTCACCGGCGACGGCGGCCCGAATGTAGGGAGCTTCTTTAATAAGGTCCTGTACGCGATCAAGTTCCAGTCCTCGGACCTTTTGCTCTCCGACGGAGTCAATCCCGAATCGCAGATCCTCTACGACCGCAATCCGCGGGAGCGGGTCCAGAAGGTCGCTCCGTACCTGACCGTGGACGGCAACGCTTACCCCGCAGTTGTGGACGGGCGGGTGAAATGGATTGTGGACGGGTACACCACCAGCCAGTACTACCCGTACTCCCAGCAGGAACAGCTTTCCGCAGCCACCGCCGACTCGCAGACGACCTCCGGGCGGACGGCGTCCTTGCCCAACACCTCGGTCAACTACATCCGGAACTCCGTCAAGGCGACGGTGGATGCGTACGACGGAAAAGTCACACTTTATGCCTGGGACGATCAGGACCCGGTACTGAAGTCCTGGCAGAAAGTCTTCCCGACGTCGTTGAAGCCGTTTTCGGAAATGTCCGGAGCCCTGATGAGCCACGTCCGCTATCCGGAGGACCTCTTTAAGGTCCAGCGGGAGTTGCTGGGCCGCTATCACGTCACCCAGGCCGATAGCTTCTACACCAACAACGATGCCTGGAGCGTCCCGAACGATCCGACAGCCAAGGACGACGTTAATCAGCCGCCCTATTACATGTCGCTGAAGATGCCCAACCAGGACAAGCCAGCCTTCCAGCTGACGTCGTCCTTCATTCCCCAGGTTGTTAACGGGAACGCCCGCAACGTGTTGTATGGGTTCTTGGCGGCCGACTCCGACGCCGGCAGCGAGAAGGGCGTTAAGGCCGAGAGTTATGGCCAGCTCCGCCTCCTGCAGATTCCGCCGGAGGCAAACATCCCTGGTCCGGGGCAGGCGCAGAACAAGTTCAACTCCGACCCCACCGTCTCGCAGGCGCTGAACCTGCTCCGTCAGGGTGCGTCGGCTGTCCTTAATGGCAACCTGCTGACGCTGCCGGCAGGCGGGGGCATGTTGTACGTCCAGCCTGTGTATCTTAAGTCCACTGGCGAAACCTCGTACCCGACGCTGCAGCGCGTCCTGGTGGCGTTTGGTGACAAGATCGGGTTTGCCCCGACGCTCGATGAGGCGTTGAACCAGTTGTTCGGCGGTAAGTCCGGGGCCAGCGCCGGCGATTCGGCCAATAACGGGCAGACGCCCACCGCGCCGACCGCGCCGGACGGCACACCCGCTCCCGGCTCCGTGGATGCGAAAGCAGAGCTGAAAGCGGCTTTGGACGATGCCAACGCAGCCATCAAAGCAGGCCAGGACGCCCTCGCAAAGGGTGACTTCGCTGCTTATGGCGAGCAGCAGAGGATCCTTTCCGCGGCGCTGCAGCGGGCGATCACTGCTGAGGCCAAGATCGCGACGCCGGTTCCGGCTCCGGCAGCCACCCCGGCGCCGACTCCGAGCAGCTGAGCACGGTCAGCTAACAACGGCCGTCCGCATCACGGGCCGAGGCCGGGTTCGCGCTCCTTGTGAGCGCGGACCCGGCCTTTCGCCTTCTCCTGAGGGTTCGCCGCGTCCAGCGCTGCCGCCCGGGAGACGCACATCACGCCGCCTCGATTTGGCCCCACGTTCACCTGCCGGTAGAGTTAACAGTGCGACGCGGGGTGGAGCAGTTCGGTAGCTCGCTGGGCTCATAACCCAGAGGTCACAGGTTCAAATCCTGTCCCCGCAACTGAAGAGAAAGTCCGGAACACTGTTAACAGTGTTCCGGACTTTCTGTTTTGAGCCGTTGACGGCGTCCACGGACAGCTGTCAACGGCGGCGGTCCGGCCGGCCACAAAACTAGGGTAGTGTTGATCTAGCGACGCGGGGTGGAGCAGTTCGGTAGCTCGCTGGGCTCATAACCCAGAGGTCACAGGTTCAAATCCTGTCCCCGCAACTGAAGAAGAAAAGGAAAGGCCCGGATCTGTTGATCCGGGCCTTTTGTTTTGGGTCGGTGGCGAAGCCCTAGCCGTCTTTGAGCCGCTGATAGGTCTCCAGCGCCCGGGCCCGGGACTCCGGCAGCCCAACGACCGGTTCCGGATATCCTGTGGCCGGAGTCCCGGCCCTCCACGGTTCGTGGATTGCCTTATCGTCCAAACCGGACAGTTCCGGGAGGTATTTGCGCAGGTAGCGGGCGCTGGCGTCGAACTTCTTGCTTTGGGTGACCGGGTTGAAGATCCGGAAGTACGGCGAGGCGTCGGCGCCGGAGCCAGCCACCCACTGCCAGTTCGCCGGATTGCTGGCGGCATCGGCGTCCACCAGGGTGTCCCAGAACCAGGCCTCGCCGAGCCGCCAGTCGGCCAGCAGGTTCTTGACCAGGAAACTTGCGGCCGCCATCCGGACGCGGTTGTGCATCCAGCCGGTCTGCCAGAGCTGGCGCATCCCGGCGTCGACCAGGGGATAGCCGGTGTTGCCCTGCTGCCAGGCCGCCAGCTCGGCGTCGGAGGGCTTCTGCCAGTCGAAACGGTCAAACTCGGGCCGGAAGTTCCGGGTGGCCAGTTCCGGGTTCTCGTAGAGCAGCTGCCAGCAGAATTCCCGCCAGCCGAGTTCGGAGCGGAAGACGGCTACATCGCCCGGAGCCGCGGGGCCAAAGCGTTCGCGCAGTGCGTGCCAGACCCGGAAAGGGCTGATTTCGCCGAACCGCAGATGCGCGGAGAGCCGGCTGGTGCCCTCGACACCGGGGACGTTGCGGCCGGTGCCGTAGTCCTCCACAGGACCGTCGAGGAAGTCCTCAAGCCGTTCGTGGGCCCCGGCTTCCCCGGGCTGCCAGCTGCCGGCGAGTCCGACGCTCCAGTCCGGCCTCCGGGGGAGCAGCCCCCAGCTGTCGAGCGTGTCGCTGTCCGGAAGCGTTCCCTCCGCGCCCACTGCCGGGGCAGGGAGGCGCCCCGGAGGGTCCAAGGGCAGCCGGGGCTCCGGTGCCTCCAGGCAGGCCCGCCAGAAGGGCGTGAAGACTTTGTAAGGCCCGCCGGCACCGGTCCGGACCGTCCACGGTTCAAACATCAAGTTCGCCTGGAAGCTGGCGGCTGTGAGACCCTGCTCCTTGGCCCAACCCTTGATGCCGGCGTCCACCTCGCGTTCCGGGCCGCCGTAGCGGCGGTTCCAGAGCAATGTCACGGCTCCGGTTTCGTCCGCGAGCTCCCGGATCACCTCAGCGGCCAGACCGCGGCGCAGCAGCAGTCGGGAGCCTTTGCCCTCAAGCCCGGCAGCAAGATTTGCCAAGGAGTGGTGCAGCCACCACTTCGTGGCGCCGCCGAGGGGCCGCACCCCGGGGGAGGCCTCATCGAGGACATAGACCACGGTCAGCGGCTGACCCAGCGAGGCCGCTTCACTCAAGGCCGGATTGTCGTCCAGCCGGAGGTCGTCGCGGAGCCAGACAATTGTCGAAGAACGGGATCCCAAAGACATGGATCCACGGTACACGCCCTGCCGCGCCGCAGGCACAACAACAAGGGCCGGACCCCTTGGGCCGTCCGGAGACGGTCCAAGGGATCCGGCCCTGGCCGAACGCGCTGCGAAGACCCGGCGGAAACCCGGCCGGGCTTACAGCTTGTCGAAGTCTGCTTCCTCGACGGTGGAGCCTGCGGGGCGGCTCTCACCGGCGGCAAGGGCGGCCGGCGAGCCGCCGGACTTCAGCGCAGCGAGCCTGGCTTCGATCTCGGTCTGCTCGCCAAGGTCCTCAAGTGAGTTGAACTGTGCGTCCAGGCTCGAAGCGGCGAGTTCCTGCTGGCCGCGGACTTTGGCTTCCTCGCGCCGGATCTTCTCTTCGAAACGGCCAACCTCGGAGGTGGGATCCATAAAGTCGATGCTCTTCAACGCATCGTGGACCTGGGTCTGAGCCGCCGCCGTCTTGGAGCGCGCCACGAGTTCGTTGCGCTTGCTGGTGAGCTCGTTGAGCTTTCCCTTCATCTGGTCCAGGCCGTGCTTGAGCTTGTCAACAACCTCGGTTTGAGAGGCGATGCTCGGCTCGGCGGACTTCGCCTCGTTTTCAGCGGACATCTGGCGCTGCAGGGCCACCTTGGCCAGGTTGTCGAACTTCTCTGCGTCGACGGTGTCGCCCCCGGCGCGGTATTCGTCAGCCTTGCGGGAGGCGGCGAGGGCCTTTTTACCCCAGTCCTGGGCGTTTTTGATGTCCTCGTTGTAGTCGTCCTGGAGCATCCGCAGGTTGCCGATGGTCTGGGCGACGGCGGACTCGGCCTCGGCGATGTTGTTGGTGTAATCCCGGACCATCTGGTCGAGCATCTTCTGTGGGTCCTCAGCCTGGTCCAGCAGGGAATTGATGTTGGCCTTCGCCAGCTGCGCCATGCGGCCGAAAATGGACTGCTTCATGGTGTTACCTTTCGTCCTGCTCAGTGGTGCCCACTGAATATCGGTGAACAGTGAAATGTACCGCTTCTACCCGCCAGCCGGAGCGTCCCCGCCGGCGCCTAGTTTCGTGTGGCCAGCGGGCCGGCTAAAAGCTGCCCGAGTCGCCGCCGCCAAAGTCTCCGCCGCCGCCAAAGTCTCCACCGCCGCCCCAGCCGCCGCCGGAGTCTCCGCCGCCGCCCCAACCGCCGCCGCCGCCTCCGCCGTGCAGGATGGAGTTGATGAGGATGCCGCCTAGGATGGCGCCGCCGAGGCCGCCACCGCCGCCGCCGCCGAACATCCCGCCGCGGCCATAGCCCTGGTTGGCGTAGCCGCCGAATTGGTCCACGTCGGACTGTGCCTGCTGCGCTGCCTGGGCAGCGAGATTGTGGGCCTGCTGGGCGTACTGCAGCGCGGTGACGGGGTCCGTGCGGGAAATGGAAAGGGCGTAGTCCAGGTTGCGCTGGGCCTCTGCAAGCCGGGTGCGGGCCTCAGTTCCGACGCCGCCGCGGCGGGCGGTGATGTAGTCCGACGTCGCGCTGATCTGTGCCTGGGCGGACATGATGCTCTGCTGCAGCGAGGCCTGGGCCCGCCGGGCCTGCTCCTGCTGGTCACGAATCCCGGCGAGGGCCGAATCCAACGTCTGGTGCGCCGTTTCGACGCGTTCCAGGGTGGCAATCGGATCAATCTTGCCGCCTTGGATTTCGGCTTTGACCCGGGCCAGTGCCGCTTCGACGGCGGCTACGGGTCCGGCCAGCTCGGGGTGCTCCCCGGACTGGATCATGGCCCTGGCCTGGGCCAGGTCCTGGGAGGTGTCGACGACTGCAGACTCCAGCCCGCTATGTGCCTCCTCGAGGTTGCCGGCGACCTTGGTGATCGCGTCGATGAGCACATTGGTCTGATGAAGGCTTTCTTCAGCTGCCCGGACGGCGACGGCGGCGAGGCTTCCTTCGCCGGCACTGAGCTTCTCCCGGGCCGTTACCGAAGCATTCTGCACAAAGGCGAGCCGCTCCTTGGCTTGGCTGATGTTGTCCGCAACCTGGGCCAGGGCGCTCTCGGCGTACTTGGCGCGCAGCCCGGTGAGGGACTGCTCGGCGCTGGCGATCCTCGCTTCTGCCTCCCCGGCGCCGGAGGCAACGGTGGCCAAGGCCTGCGGGGCGTTCTTTTCAAGCTCACGCAGGGAATCAAAGTCCGCCTTCTGCTCCTGCAGCGAGGAAAGGGCTGACTCGGAGCGGCGGATGATCTCGCCGAGCCAGGTGCGCTGTTGCTCCTCGGTGTCCGGGATGTGGTCGTCGAGCTGTTGCTGCAGCTTGAAGGACTCGGACATGTGGCCCTTGGCGTCCTGCAGGGCCCTTGTGAAGTTGCCGACGGCGGCATCGCCGTACTGCGCCTGGGCAAAGCCAAGCTCCTGCTCGCTGGACTTGATCGCGTCGTCGGCGGCAATCAGCAGCGAGCCGCTCTTGCGGCGCAGTTCCGCTGCGGTGAGCCCGGCAAGCGGGTCCAGATCGGCGCCCTGCTGGTCAGGGTCCGTAGCGGCCCCCCGGGTGGCCCTTTTCCGCCGATTCCGGAAGTACAAGTAGGCGCCGGCCCCGCCAGCTGCTACGACTCCCACACCGACCAGCACGGCGCTGCCGGCGCCGGCGCCCGAGGACACCGAGCCGCTGCCGCCGCCGGCCGCATCGCCGACGGCAACGGCAGTATCAATGGCCGCCTGGGCAAAGTCGCGCTTGCCGCCGTCCAGATTCGCGACGATCGCATTTTGGCTGATGGTGCTGGTCTTGGAGTAGATGGCGCTGGCCGAATTCGGCGAAAAATAGTACTTGCCGTCGTCGGACATGGCTAGGATGACATCGGCCCGCCCCATGCCCTTTTTCGTTGCCACGGCCTGCGCCCATGCCTTGGGTTCAGCGGGGTTCTCGAACGTCTTTACGGTCACGACGTAGAGGTTGTACTTGTGCTCTTTCAGGAGCTTCTGAACTGCGTCCTGGACCTCGCCCTTGCGGCTGCCGAGTACATTTCCGCTGTCAAGGACATTCTGTCCGGAGGGTATCGTTACCGGGTCCTCGGCCAAGACTGGAGCGGCCGGAATCGCCAGCAGTCCGGCAACGCCCACGATGGCGAGGAAACGAGTCAAAGCAGACCGCATGGCAACCCTTCAGCACTTCTGCGTCCAGTTCGGGCCGAACCGGTCGTCAAGATCGCCGCAGTACCTGCCGCACTGATGTATAGCCGCAGGTCGCTGTGGCAATTCCATTTGATTCTATGGTGCCCCCAAGTGGCCGTCCATCGATGGGAATATGCCACCAGCGAAAAGCGCGGAATGGGTAACTGGAAGCTGTGTCACGGCACGCGGAACCATTCAGCAACCTCCCAGCAAACGTGCGCTTTAGTATCAGTGTGATCGTCCATAGTTAATGCAGACGAGGATGAAAGGAAGTCTTATGACTGAGAACCCAGCGCAGGGCGCGTCAGCAGAGAACCGGGAGCCAGCCGCGCCGCACGAGGGCACTTCAGGGCACCCCCAGGGCGACTCCGCGCCGGACTCAGCGCACGAGAACCCGACACTCCGGCTGGAGCCAACGGCGGACAACGCTCCGCAGCCGGTCTATCCCCAGCATCAGCCGGCGTACGGTGGTCCGCCGGCACCGGTGACGCAACAGTTCGGCGAGGCCCCCGCCCCCGTCCAGCAGGGCCACACCCCGGGCCAGCCCGACCCGCAGCACAGCCCTGCCTTTGGACCGGCGGCCGGCAGCTCCGCCTTTGGCCAGTCCCAGCCCCCGCACAGCCAGTACTCCAGCGGCCAGTCCGCTTCCGGCCAGCCGCAATATGGCGGCTACGGCGGTGCCGTTCCCGGGTCGGCCTACGCGTCCAATCCCGCCCACGCCCCTAAGCGCAAGGCGGCGTTCGGTGTCCCCACCCTCATTGCCAGCATCCTCGCGGCCGGCCTTGTCGGCGGCGGTGTGGTAGCCGGGACCACCCAGTTGCTCGGGGGCGGCGGAGGCGTCACCTCCACCGGAACCAGCAACAGCAGCAGCCAGGCCGGTCCTGTCATTGTGAACAACCGGGATGATGTTAATGCCATCACCGCGGCTGCCGTGAAGGCCACGCCAAGCGTCGTGACCATCAAGGCATCAAGCGGCAGCGGCGGTGGCACCGGCTCCGGCATAATTTTGGACACTGACGGCCACGTCCTGACGAACACGCACGTTGTCACCCTCGACGGCACGGCGGCCAACGCCGCGATCGAAGTCCGCCTGAGTGACGGCAAGGTCTACAGTGCAAAGGTCGTCGGCACCGACCCGCTCTCCGATCTTGCGGTGGTGCAGATCCAGGACGCCTCCGGGCTGGTACCGGCTGTCCTGGGCGATTCCGGCAAGCTGAACGTCGGCGACACCGCCGTCGCGATCGGCTCGCCCCTCGGCCTGACGGGAACCGTGACGGATGGCATTGTGTCGACGCTGAACCGCACCATCAGCGTCGCCTCGTCGGCAGTACCGAAGCAAGGGGCGGACAGCTCCCAAGGCGGCGGACAGGGCTTCCAGTTTGCCCCGCCGGACGGCGGGCAGGGGCAAAGCACCACTAACCAAGGCAGCATCGCGATCAACGTGATCCAGACCGATGCGGCCATCAACCCGGGAAACTCCGGCGGCGCCCTGATCAACACCAAGGGTGAGGTCATCGGCGTGAACGTCGCTATCGCCTCGGCCGGCGGCGACACCGCGAGCAGCGGAAACATCGGTGTGGGCTTCAGCATTCCGATCAACAACGCCAAGCGGATTGCGCAGGAGATCATCAGCGGCGGCAAGGCGACCCACGGCCAATTTGGTGTCAGTGTCAAGCAGAAGGCTGCCGGCAGCGCAGCGTCCGGATTCTCCGTCGGAGCCGAGGTTGCCACCGTTGAACCAGGTTCCGCAGCAGACAAGGCTGGCCTCAAAGTCGGCGACGTCGTGACGAAGTTCCAGGACCTCACCATCAGCGATCCGAACCAGCTCACTGCCGCCGTGCGCGAGCAGGCCGCCGGGGCCGCGGTGAAGGTCACCGTCCTGCGCGGCGGCAAGGAGCAGCAACTCGATGTGACCCTCGGGGCGGCCGCCGAGCAGTAGGAACAGTTCGCTCGCCCAGGTAGAAGGCCGGGAGGCGCCGTCAGGTGCCGCCCGGCCTTCTGCTGTGCACGGCACTGCCGCGGGGACGCCCGCAGCCCTGACACAGGCGTTAACCCGGCGGCGCCCGTGCTCGCCGATATGGTTAGCTAGGAGAAACCCGGCTCCCCGGGCGTTCCGTGGCCACGACCCCACCCGACTGGCTGTCCACCCGCATGGAAGGCTGCTGTAAACACAGTGGAAGAGACATTGAAGATCATCGTGCTCGTCAAGCACGTCCCGGACGCACAGTTCGACCGGCACCTCACCGGAGCGGGCAACACAACAGACCGCTCCGAGAGCATCCTGTCCGAACTTGATGAGTACGCCCTCGAAGCCGCACTCCAGCTGATCGAGGCCCGCGGCGGGGAAGCGGCCGGCAACAGGGTCATCGCACTGAGTATGGGCCCTGCCGGTGCCGTCAACGCGGTGAAGAAGTCCCTGCAGATTGGTGCCAGCGAAGGCGTCCACCTCAGCGACGACGCACTGGCCGGTTCCGACGCCGCGGCCACCTCGCTTGCGCTGGCCGCCGCCATCCGCCACCTCGGCGCGGACACCCCGGCGGACCTTATCCTCACTGGCATGGCCTCCACCGACGGCGAGACCTCTCTGGTCCCGGCCCAGCTCGCGGAACGCCTGGACCTGCCGCAGGTCACCTTCGCGTCCTCGCTGGAACTCGACGGCGCCACGCTCACCGCCCGCCGCGACGGCGATGCCCACGCCGACACCGTCGAGGCAACGCTGCCCGCCCTCGTCTCGGTCACGGACCAGATCAATGACCCCCGGTACCCGAATTTCAAGGGCATTATGGCCGCCAAGAAGAAGACCATCACCACGCTGAGCCTTGCCGACATCGGCGTCGACCCGGCGCACGTGGGACGGTCAGGTTCCTGGACCGCCGTCGAATCCGCCGAGGCACGCCCGGCGCGCACCGCCGGCACCATCATCACCGACGAGGGCGATGCCGGCATCAAGCTGGTCGAGTTCCTGGCCGCCCAGAAGCTGCTCTAAGGGGATTCCCAGACATGGCAAAAGTACTCGTATTCATTGACAACCCCGGCCAGGCCCTGAAGAAGGCCAGCCTGGAGCTGCTCACCATTGCCCGGTCCCTTGGGGAGCCGGCGGTCGCCCTCAACGGGGAACTTCACGACGACGTCGCAGCAACCCTGGGCGCCTATGGCGCCCAAACGCTGTACCGGCCGTCCGCAGCAGACCTCGACGACTACCTCGTCGGCCCCAAGGCCTCCTACCTGGCAGCCGCGGTGCACACCGCCGATGCCACCGTCGTCTTGACCGAGAACTCGGCGGAAGCCAGGGAAATCGCTGCGAGGCTCGGCATCAAGCTAGGCGCCGGAGTCATCACCGACGTCGTCGCCGTGGACGCTGACGGAACCGCGCACAAGTCCGTGCTGGCCGGTTCCTACGTCACCACAGCGAAGGCCACGACGCCGGTCGCTGTCCTGACCGTCAAAGCCAACAGCATCACGCCGGAGCCTGCCGTCACCGGCACAGCGCCGGCCACCGTCACCGTCGATGTGCCGGAGACTGCCACCGCGGCGTCGGCCAGGATTACGGCCCGCAACGAGAGGGCCGCCAGCGGCCGTCCGGAGCTCACCGAGGCGCGGATCGTTGTGGCCGGCGGCCGCGGCGTCGACGGCAACTTTGGCCCGGTCGAAGACCTCGCCGATGCCCTCGGTGCTGCCATCGGCGCTTCCCGCGCCGCAACTGACGCAGGCTGGATCGGCCACGACGCGCAGATCGGCCAGACCGGCAAGACCGTTTCGCCCCGGCTGTACATCTCCGCAGGCATCTCCGGAGCCATCCAGCAGAAGGCCGGCATGCAGACTGCCACAGTGATCGTGGCCGTGAACAAGGACGCGGAATCGCCCATCTTCGAGATCGCCGACTTCGGCATCGTGGGGGACCTCTTTACAGTCCTGCCGCAGGCCACCGAAGAAATCAAGAAGCGCCGGGGCTGACCCGTTGGACACCCTTAGCCCCTCGGCGCCAAGCCCGTTTGATCCGGAGCACGAACGGATCGAACGGGTGCTGTGCTTCGCCGCCCACCCGGACGACATCGATTTCGGTGCCGCCGGCACCGTCGCGGCCTGGACCGCGGCCGGCATAGAGGTCAGCTACTGCATCATGACCGACGGCGACGCGGGCGGCTTTGACCCCGGAGAGAGGGACGAGATCGTCCGGCTGCGGAATGAGGAACAACGCCGTGCCGCTGCCCTGGTCGGGGTGAGCGACATTTACTATCTGCACGAGCGCGACGGGTACCTCGAGCCCACCCACGACGTGATCCGCGAGGTGGTACGGCTGATCCGCCAGATCCGGCCCGACGTTGTGCTCTCGATGCATCCGGAACGGAACTGGACCAGGATCCAGAAGAGCCACCCCGACCACCTGGCGGTGGGGGAGGCGGTGACCCGGGCGGTGTATCCGGCGTTGGAGAACCCGTTTGCGTATCCGGAGCTGGCCGAGGCCGGACTTCCGGCCTATAAGTTGCCGTGGCTGTGGCTTTTCGCCGGGCCTGCGGAACGTGAAAACCACGTTGTGGATGTGACGGAACAGGTGGAGGACAAACTCGCCGCCATCCATATCCACGTCAGTCAGCACCCCGACATCGAGGCCATGGACCGCACCGTCCGTGGGCTCATGCTCCGGACAGCGGAACGCGGCGGGTTCCCGGCCGGCCGCAGCGCGGAGGCGTTCCACGTCGTTGCAATCAACGGGCCAGGGACCATCGCCGGGTTCTAGTCTGACCTGAGCTGCGCGAACAAAAAGCCGCCCAGGCCTTGATCCCTGTCTAAAGGGACAAGGCCTGCGCGGCTTTGTGGTATCTGGTCCTGACGCTATGCTCCCAGCGGGGCGGCCGCCACGGTGGGCATAGTCGGTTTAGACGAGCCACCGGCCGGTTCCACGGTGATGCCGAGAGCTGCGGCGGTGCTGATGCCCTTGACCACTGCAGGCTTGGACAGGGCTTCGGCATTCATCAAGCCCTGGGATACCGGAGCCGATCCGTCCTTGGGGATCAGCCACATCTGGTAGACCTTGCCCGCCGGCGGTGCCGGGACGTCGTTCATCTTCACGACGATCGCATCCTTCGAACTGGAGACCGACACCGTGGCCGTGCCGCCGCCAACGACATCGATTGTCGCCTGACGGACATCGCCGGCCTGAAGGACCTGATTCATTGGATCGTTCTGGTTCGCGACGTAAGCCCCGACACCGACTCCGCCCATGGCGATTAGGGCTGCGGCAGCGACGCCGACGAGCCAGTTGCGCATCCCTTGCGGACGGCGCTTCTCGTCCCGGCGCTTGCGGGCGGCGCCGAGCTCGTCGCCGATGGCGGGCGCCGCGGAGTCGCGGACTGGCCGGCCCACCACGGGAGGCACAGCAGACGGCCCGCGCCTCTGGTGCGGATCCGGCGGCGCACCGATTTCCTGGCCCGGCAGGTTGGCCATGATGCGGTCCAGCAGGCCCGCCGGAGGTTCTTCCTCCGCGGCAAAGCTGACGGCAAGTGTCTCCCGTGCCTGCCGGACGCGTTCGTCAAAGGCGGCCCGCTCGGGCTGTGGAGCCGAGGCGAGGTGAGTCTCGATGGCGGCACGTTCGGCATCGGTTATGGCGTCCAAGGCGTACACCTCGGCGAGGTCAGCCGCACGCCCCGAAGCAAGATCGGTGGCGATATCGGCGGCAAAGCCGCCAGTGACGCGGCCGTTGTGGTGTGGATTTATGTCGGTCATCTCAACTCACCCCCAGACAGGTTTTCAGTCGGAGTAGTCCGTCGCGGATGCGGGACTTGATGGTAGGCACCGCAGCATTGAGCTTCTCTGCGACTTCCCGGTACGTTAGCCCGCCATAGTAGGCAAGCCGTACGGACTCCTGTTGTGT
This sequence comes from Pseudarthrobacter sp. PH31-O2, assembly GCF_030063265.1. Classification (NCBI taxonomy): domain Bacteria; kingdom Bacillati; phylum Actinomycetota; class Actinomycetes; order Micrococcales; family Micrococcaceae; genus Pseudarthrobacter; species Pseudarthrobacter sp. PH31-O2. The sequence goes on from NZ_JASIST010000001.1 coordinate 29,788, forward strand.
GTCGGTCAGCGTCTCCAGGCATCTGACCACTGCCTCGGCCTCAAGCCGGCTGCCGACCTCGTCAGAGACCGAATCATGATCGATATCCTGGCTGCTGGCGCCGTATTTGGCTTCCCGGTCAGTTGAGGACTGGGACGATCGGACCTTATCCACGGCCCGTCGGTGTGAAATCGTCATCAGCCAGGCCAGCGGGGTGCCCGCCGAAGGATTAAACTTAGAGGCGTTCTGCCAGACCTGGAGGAAAACTTCCTGGGTGGTGTCCTCGCTGAGTTCAACATCGATCAGTACGCGCCGGGCCATGCCAAAGACACGCCGGGACGTGAGCTGGTAGAACTCGGCGAAGGCTGCCTGGTCACCGTGTGCAACCTGCGCCAAGAGTGCGCCGAGCCGGCGGTTCACGTCGGCCGGAGTGCCAGAAGGAGCAGCAGCTTCGGGGTTCGGGGCGTTGGGAGTTTCCATCACCTTCAAGCATAAGGTGCCTGCCGCCAATCGCGGGCCAGGCCGGGATCTTTCCGGGGCGTGGTCTCTCACAGCGCGCCGGGCGGGATGTCTGTCTACCTGCAAAGTAGTTGTCACCTGCCGTTCCTCGCTCCTTTCCACGCTTCCTGCGCCTCTTGGTTTAACCGGGCTTCAGAAGTGATTCGGGGCCGCTGGCCGGCCGGATGGGCGGGCGTCGGAATAAGTTGCGTCGCTACAGCCTGGCGCCGGCGAACCCGTTTTGGCGCCAGGCTTCATAGACCGCGATCGAGGCTGCGTTCGCGAGGTTGAGCGAACGCAGCGCCGGCAGCATCGGCAGCCGGACACGTGACGTTACATGGTGGTCGCGTTTGAGGTCCTCGGGCAGACCCACGGATTCCGGGCCGAAAAGCAGGACATCCCCGGGCCGGTAGCTGACGTCCGTGTAGGAAGCCTCGCCGTCGGAGGTGAAGGCATAGACCCGCTTCGGTGCAAGGGCCGCCCATGCGGCCTCCATGTCCGGGTGGACGGTCACGACCGCCAGGTCGTGGTAGTCGAGGCCGGCCCGGCGCAGCTTCGCGTCGGAAAAATCAAAGCCGAGGGGCTCGACCAGGTGCAGCTCGGCACCGGTAATGGCGGCCAGCCGGATGGCATTGCCCGTATTGCCGGGGATTTCTGGGGCATAAAAGAGGATGCGGAACACCCTTCCATCCTAGCGAGCCGGCTAGTGCATGCCGCGCAGCAGCCGGGCAAGGACCGGAACGATGACGGTATTGGGAGCCGGCCCTGAACTCAAGAACTGCTTGAGCCCCCGTGCCAGCCCGGCCGCATTGACCACCTGCACCGTCTCATGCGCTTCGGAGCGGCGGTGCCGGTCGATGACCGGCTCGTGCAGGTTGCCGTCAGTGCTGTGGATAACGGTCCAGCCGGTGACGTTCAGTTCCGGGAAGATGTCCTGCATCCGGCGGACCACGTGGGCCAACTGGGGTGGTGCGATGGAACGGCCGCCATGGGTGAGGGCGCTGCCGTTCCAGGCATAGGCCCCGGGCGGCAGCAGCATCGAGCCGATGATCGCCATGCGGTAGCCGGAGAGCACCACGTGGTCGATGTGGCTGTTGTCAGCCGGGGACTGCAAACCGTTAATCAGCCGTGCAGCCGGGATAGCGGGGAGGATCTGCCTGCTGATGAGCTGAACCGTCCGCATTTCCCGCTGAATTCTGGCCTCAGCCCCAAAGATGCCCCGTTTGCGGGGCAGACCATGGACCTGCTGGCGGGCCACGCTCGGCGGAATCAGCGGGACCTCGCCGGACCCGGCGTACTGCTCGAACGGCGGCACGAAGACCGGGGCATCGGACGCTGTGTTTCGGGGAGTATTGGGGCGCCGAACATTGGCCGAAGTCCGGCTCCCGGCGGCCGGGGCGTCAAAGTGGGCTCCTTCATCAGGGGACGGCCCCGCGAAGGCGCCGCCGCCGTACGACCGGTCATAGTCGGCCCGGCTTTTCGCATCGATCAGCGTCTCGAAGGCAAGGGTAACGCGCCGGAATGCTGCCGGGTCGCCGCCGTGGTCTGGGTGAGCGGTGCGGGCGGCCCGGCGGTAGGCCACCTTGATTTCCTTAGCGGTCGCCGTGACCGGAATCCGGAGCACCTGGTAATGCGAGCTGTTGCCCTGCGTCAAGCAAAGATCCTTTTGGTCGATGGTGCCAGCCCATCCTGGACGTCCGGCCTGGCCAGTTTAACCGGCAAGGGGAACAACGAGCGCAGGGGCACGGAAGGTTCCCGACGGCTGGCATAATTCAGCGCATGATGATCGCAGTCGCCGTTAACCCCGCGGCCTCCTTCGGCCGCGGGGTTAACGCCGGCAACGAGGCGGCCGCGTGCTTCCGGTCGGCCGGGGCCGACGTCGTGGTCCTCTCCGGGGACAGCTACCAAGAACTCGCACGGATGGTAGACGGGGCACTGGCCGCAGGGGTGGACGCCCTGGTGATGGTTGGCGGCGACGGAATGGTCCACCTCGGCATCAATGCGCTCGCAGGATCGGACCTGCCCTTTGGTACTGTCCCGCTGGGGATCGTCCCGACCGGCACCGGGAATGACATGGCCCGGACCCTCGGCCTGCCGGCACACAACATCCCCGGCGCCTGCGAGCGGGTGCTCGCGGCCCTGGCCGCCGGCGGGCGGCTGATTGACGCCGGACGCGTTTGGTCCGACGGCAAGTCCAGCTGGTTTGCCGGGGTGTTGTCCGCGGGCTTCGATGCTGCCGTCAACGAACGGGCCAATGCCTGGCGTTGGCCGCGGGGCAAGGCCCGCTATAACCTTGCCATGCTCCGCGAACTGGCCTCCTTCCGCCCGATCAACTACACAGTGACGGCCGACGGCGCTCGTTGGCGGCAGTCGGCGATGCTGATTTCGGTCGCCAACGGCCAGTCGATTGGCGGCGGCATGAAGGTCACGCCCGACGCCGTGCTCGACGACGGCTTGCTGGACCTCTTTATCGTCGGCCCGCTGTCCAGGGCCGGCCTGCTCAGGGTATTTCCGAAGGTTTTCTCCGGTGGCCATCTCGGGCATCCGGCCGTGCACATCCGCCGGGTCCGCTCGGTGGAGCTGTCAGCGGACGGCGTGGTGGCCTACGCGGACGGCGAGCGGATCGGGCCGCTGCCGCTCACCATCGAGGTGGTTCCTGGAGCCATCCGGGTCCTCGCCTAGGCTGTAGGCGGCAAGCTGCGGGCCCGTGAATGCGGTGCGGCGCGGGAACGGCGGAACGCCACGGAGCGGCGCTTGGCAAATGTTCCGGCGGCACCCGGCGCCGCCTCCGGTCCGGGAGCCCAGTGCGAGAGTCTAGAATCATGCGGAGGCCCAGCAGGAAGCGAACGGGCACAGCGACACGGAGGCGAGGCATGGGCAGTAAGGGCGAAACGGGGCCCTTGCCGGCGGCGGGCGGGAACCTCGATCTCCGTCGCGCGCACCGGGGACGGCGGGGGAGTCTCGCGTTCCTGGCGCTCGCAGTCACGGCCGCCCTGGCGGGCTGCAGCGTCGGTGTGCCCGATCCCGCCGCTGCCAAGCCGACGCCGCTTGCCCCCACGGTTGACGCCCCCACCGTAACCCCCGGCCACGACTCCGCCGCGGTTGCGGCGAAGGACATGCCCTTCGCCGCCGGGGAGAGCCTCGCTGCCGGCGTGCCGGTCCGGCTCTCCGACGCGCTTGGCGAAGCCCCCGGCTGGAAGCCCGGCAAACAGGAGGTGGCCGGCGGCAGCGAATACCTTAAGGCGGACGGCTGCCTGGTCTCGGCCAAGACCCGGGTGAACCAGGGCGCACTGGCCGTTGCCGGGAGTGACAAGGCCTCCACCGAAGCGCTCTTCAGGTATCTGGATCCGAGTATCCTGCCGTCCTATCTCACGACAGACACCCTGCGATGGGGCGCAGACCCGGATAAGCCCGCCCCCGGTGTTGAGATGCTCGTGCTGGAAAGCGGGGCCAAGGCCGGAGCCCGGGCAAGCGCCGTCTACGCCAGACTGTTCAGCAAGGCCGGCAACTCCGTCTATATCTCCGTCTCCTGCCCGGACGCCGGCACCCTCACGGCCGCACGCGCCAACGTCGCGGAATACCTGGGTGTGATTCCACCGTCTGACTAATCCGCCCGCGCACCTCACGGGTGGCCGTCGTCGGTCCGTCCGGTGTCTGGCCAGGTTCTGCTGGTTTTCCTCGGCGATTGCCTGTCTGGTGCGAGCGAGCTGATCAGCAGGCCGAACGGGCGCCAGTTACCTGGTCCAGTAGGGCAGCAGAAGTGAAACCAGTTAAGCAATGAATCTTGTTTTTAGAGATAGCATAAATCCATGATCCGATCCCCGTGGACCCGCAGGCTTGCTGCGGTGGCCTCCCTGGGTGACGAGACACGCCGGAGATTGTTTGATTTTGTGGCCTCTGCAGGGCATGCGGCCAGCCGGGACGAGGCAGCCGCGGCCCTTGGCCTGCCGCGGAGCACGGCCTCCTTCCAACTGGACCGGCTGGTGCAGGAAGGCGTGCTGGCGGTGGAGTTCCAGAAGCTCGGGGGCAGGGGAGGCCCCGGTTCGGGCCGGCCGGCCAAGCTGTACCGGGCCGCAGTCCAGGAAGTGGCAGCTTCGGTGCCGGACCGCAACTACGACCTCGCCGCGGAGCTGTTGGTCTCCGCCATCGAGGAATCGGCGACCGACGGCGGCTCCGCCCGGGAGGCGCTGGTTCGGGCGGCCTACGCGCGCGGGCAGGCATCAGCCCGGGCGGAGACCGGCATGGCCGGCTTCGCGGAGTTCCTCACGGCCGAGGGATATCTCCCCACGAGCGACGGCGAGGGGGGCTTTGTGCTGTTGAACTGCCCCTTCCACCGGATCGCCGACGGCCACAGCGCGGTGGTCTGCGCCATGAACGGTGCGTTCCTGGCCGGCGCCGCGGCGGGCTGCGGAATTGACCCGACCCAGGTTGGGGCACTGGATATTGCAGGTCTCAGGGCACGGGGCGCGGCACTGCCGGCGCAATGCTGCGCCCGGGTTGGGCCCCTCCCGGCAGGCTCCTGAACGGCCCTCACGGGCTCCTCGCGGACACTGCTTTCGGACACTCCGCCGGCTCTCCTCGGCCCCGGTCGACTGATTTATACTCCCGGGCAGCGGGTCACGCCAGCTTAAGCTTCGCGGACCCCTGGCTGCCGGTCAGCAGCACACCGGCGATCACCAGCAGGCCACCGAGGACTTGCACGAGTGTGAGCGGAGTCCCGAGGAGCACTGTGATGATGGCAGTGAAGACCACTATCAGGTTGAGGTAGTTCCCGGCGGCGCCCGGCGGGGTGTCCTTTAATGCCAGGTTCCAGAACAGGTAAGAGCCGAGGGACGGGAAGACCGTGATGTAGGCCAGTGACCAGCCCTCGGCCGGGGTGTCCGGGAACTGCACTCCCAGGGCGAGGGCGAACGGCGACAGCGTCACGGCCGCGATGACCACCTGAACGGCGGTGGCAGCTACCGGCGGAACCCCGAGCCGGCGGGCGATAATCGTGTATAAACCCCAGACCACTATCGCGCCGATCATCAGTAGTTCGCCGGTGTTGATGGAGAGGCTGAGGATCCGTCCCGGCTCGCCCCTGGTCAGCACCAGCAGCACGCCGAGCAGGCCGAGGCAGATGCCGAGCCAGCCCAGGCGTGTGGTCCGCTCGCCCAGCAACACGATGGCCAGCACCACGATCAGGGCCGGGTTGGCCGCCGTGATCAGGGAAGCGTTCATCGCCGAGGTATACCCGAGTGCACCGTAGAGCAGCAGCGTGTACCCGCTCATGCCCAGCACACTCAGGAGCAGGAGCGCCGGCCAGCGGCGCAACACGGCGGGCCAGTCCGGCTTTTCGATGATCTGGGCCAGGACCAGCAACGGCACCGCGGCAAGGGTCCAGCGCCAGAAAGTCAGCTCCAGCGGGGTCATCGAGGCGACGGCTGCCTGGCCGACGACGAAATTTCCGGACCAGAACAAGGTGGCCAGGACAAGGTACAGGGACGCTTTCACCGCTTGAATGTACACCAGGCCGGACCGGCACCCGCGGGTAGAATTGACCTGTGCCCGTATACCTGGATCATGCCGCAACTACCACCCTCGCCCCGGAAGCCCTGGCCGCGCTGACGCGCGAACTGTCCCGGACAGGCAACCCGTCCTCGCTGCACGGATCCGGCCGGCGCGCGCGCCGCGCCGTGGAGGACGCCCGCGAGATGCTGGCCGCCGCAGCCGGCGCACACCCCTCGGAAGTCATCTTCACCTCCGGCGGTACCGAAGCGGACAACCTCGCGGTCAAGGGCCTGTACTGGTCCCGGCGCGCCGCAGACCCTGCCCGTACGCGTATCCTGTGCTCCGCCGTCGAGCACCATGCCGTGCTGGACACCGTCGAGTGGCTTGAACGGCACGAGGGTGCCGAGGTCTGCTGGCTGCCGGTCGATGCCGACGGCGTCGTGGATCTTACGGTGCTGGCCGCAGAACTGTCCCGCGATCCGGCGTCGATCGCCCTGGTCACCGTGATGTGGGCCAACAACGAAGTGGGAAGCGTCCAGCCGGTCGCCGACATTGTCCGGCTGGCGCACACTGCCGGTGTGCCGGTGCATTCCGACGCCGTACAGGCCTTCGGGTCCGTCCCCGTGGACTTCCGCGGCACCGGACTGGACGCAATGTCCATCTCCGGACACAAGATCGGCGGCCCGGTTGGCGTCGGTGCCCTGCTTCTGGGCCGCGCAGTAACGCTCATTCCCGTGCAGCACGGCGGGGGACAGGAGCGTGATGTCCGCTCCGGGACCCTTGACACGGCATCCATCGCCGCGTTCGCCGCTGCAGCCGAATCAGTTACCGCCAACCTCGCGGCGGAGGCCGGGCGCATCGCAGCGCTCCGGGACCGGCTGATCGACGGCGTGCTGGCAGCGGTGCCGGAGGCCCGGCTTCGGGGTGCCGCCGGGGCCGGGAGACTGCCGGGCAATGCGCACTTCACCTTCCCCGGCTGCGAAGGCGATTCGCTGCTTTTCCTGCTGGATCTGGCGGGGGTTGAATCGTCCACGGGCTCGGCGTGCACGGCAGGCGTGCCCCGGCCGTCACACGTACTGCTGGCCATGGGACTGGACGAGGACACGGCCCGGGGTGCCCAGCGGTTCAGCCTGGGGCACTCCTCGACCGGAAACGACGTCGACGCCCTGTTGGCGGCCTTGCCCGGTGCCTACACACGCGCCCGCCAGGCCGGAATGGCCGGACATGAATCCACGATCCAGACCGCCGGCACCCTGGCGCGCCAGGCCGCCGGAGATGCTGCCCGTCAGGCCGACGGCGGGAGCTGATCCAGCGGGACGGCGGGATCGGCCAGGACCCCGGGCGGCAGGGCTGACCTTGAGGCGATGAGCGCCTTGATAATCTTCTGCGGTTTGTCAGAGCGCGGCCAGTTCACGCTCATTCCCGCGACTACCGTTCCGCCGTGCTGCCAGAAGGCCAGGAATTTGCCCGCCGCCAGGGAGCCACGGATTATAGGTGGCCCCGAGCTGAGCGCCGGGAAGCCGGAGTACTCCATGCTGACGTTGAACTGGTCGGTGTAGAAGTACGGGATTGTGTCCAGGACGGCGGCCTGGCCCAGCATGGACATGGCCGCGACCTTGCCGCCGTTGAGGGCATTGGACCAGTGCTCGCTGCGCTGATGTTCCCCGGTGAAGGGGTGCAGGGCATTGGCGACGTCGCCGGCCGCGAAGATCCCGGCGACCGAGGTCCGCAGCGAGGCATCCGTGAGGATACCGTTCCGCACTGCGATGCCGGCCGCTTCGGCGAGTGAGACCTCGGGGGCCACGCCCACGGCCATAACCACCACGTCCGCCGGCAGGACCTCGCCAGAGTCGGTCACCACAGCCGTGACACGGCCCGCGTGGCCGGATACCGCTGCGGCCGAGGCGGGGAGCCTGAATCGGATGCCGTTGGCTTCGTGCAGCGAGCGGAAGAAGCCCCCCAGTTCCGGCCCGATCGCGGCGCCCAGCGGCACTTCCTCCAGGCCCAGCAGCGTGACGGTATTTCCATAGGCGCACGCGGCAGCGGCTAGCTCCATGCCGATCCAGCCTGAGCCGATCATCACCACGTTGAGGCCGCCGGCGGACAGGCGGCTGCGCAGCCGGCGGCTGTCCCCTACTGTCCTGAAAGTATGGACCCCGTCGAGCCCGCTGCCGGGCAGGGGCAGTGTTCGGGGTCGTGCGCCGGTGGCAAGCAGCAGCGAGCCGTACTCCAGCCGGGCGCCGTCCCGGAGGATTACGGCACGGGCTTCCGGGTCGATTTGTGCGGCCGGCGTCCCCAGCCGCAGGTCGACGCCGTTCTCCCGGTACCAGGCTTCGGGCAGCACCGGCAGGGTGTCCTCGCCGGCCGTGCCCAGTAGGTATTCCTTGGACAGCGGTGGGCGCAGGTAAGGGTGGTGGCTCTCTTCTGCGAACAGGATGAGCCGTCCGGTGAAACCTTCCGCCCGCAATGTCTTGGCGGCCGTGGCGCCGGCCAGGCCGCCGCCCACGATGACGATGTCCGCAACAGCCATGTCCGCCCGCTTCCCGTGTGTGCAAACCTTCTAAAACCGGTAAGTCAAATTTTAGAAGTGGTGCGGGGAGCAGTCAAGTGATTTTGGGGGAGGAATCGGCGTGGCGATAGAATGGGGCGGCAGGCATTGTGTTATTCCTGCGCACCCCGGACCCTAAAGAAAGCCAGTATGCGAGTTCTAGCAGCCATGAGCGGCGGCGTCGATTCCGCCGTTGCCGCAGCCCGCGCCGTCGAGGCGGGCCACGACGTCGTCGGCGTCCACCTGGCCTTGTCCCGAATGCCGGGGACCTTGCGCACCGGCAGCCGCGGCTGCTGCACCATCGAGGACTCCCGGGATGCCTGGCGTGCCTGCGACGTGCTCGGTATCCCGTACTACGTTTGGGATTTCTCGGAGCGCTTCAAGGAAGACGTGGTCCAAGACTTCATCGACGAATACGCCGCGGGCCGCACTCCCAACCCCTGCATGCGCTGCAACGAACGGATCAAGTTCGCCGCGCTGCTGGAGAAGGCGATCGCCCTGGGTTTCGACGCAGTCTGCACCGGCCACTACGCCAAGGTGATCAACGACGCCGAAGGCAACCCCGAGCTGCACCGGGCCGCGGACTGGGCCAAGGACCAGAGTTACGTCCTCGGCGTCCTCACGCATGAGCAGCTCAAACACTCCATGTTCCCGCTCGCTGATACTCCGTCCAAGGCCGAAGTCCGCGCCGAGGCCGAGCGCCGCGGACTCTCCGTCGCCAACAAGCCCGATAGCCACGACATCTGCTTCATCCCCGACGGCGACACTGCCGGCTGGCTGGCCGAAAAGATCGAGATGACCACCGGCGACATCGTGGACGAGTCCGGCGCGAAGGTCGGCGAGCACCCGGGTGCCAACGCCTTCACCGTCGGCCAGCGTCGTGGCCTGAAGCTGGGTACGCCCGCCGCTGATGGCAAGCCACGCTTTGTACTTGAAATCCGGCCGAAGGAAAACAGGGTGGTGGTGGGCCCAGAGGCGCTGCTGGCCATCGACGAGATCCGAGGCATTAAGGTCTCCTGGGCAGGGCTGCCAATCGCCGAGGTCCACACCGGTGAAGAATTCGACTGCCACGCCCAGGTCCGCGCGCACGGCGACCCCGTACCCGCGACGGCGCGGGTGGAGCACCCCGACGCCGGCGACGGCCGCACGGGCGCTACGGGTAACCTCGTTGTGACCTTAACGGAACCCCTGCGGGGTGTGGCTCCGGGCCAGACCGTGGTGCTCTATCAGGGCAGCCGGGTACTGGGGCAGGCCACTATCGATGCAGCCCGATCGCTGCAGCGGGCTGCTCTCTAAGCGGGCTGCTCTCCAAACGGGCTGCTCTCCAAACGGGCTGGCGGCAGGCTGGACCCTGTTGCCGCCGGAAGGCCGCACACCTTGGGTGTGCGGCCTTTTTGCGAGCTGACCGCTGTGGCGGTTTGCGCCACTGCGGCACCTCGGGCGCTATCGGACGCTGCCGGTTTTCAGCCGGGATTCCTGCAGATAACGTCGAGTTCTTTGCATTCGTGTAAATTTTGTGTCTCATCTCACAGAATGCAACGATTCACCTGTTGATCTTCTGGTTGAATCAAGGCATCAGGACAGGGTGCTGACCCCGGGGCCACCATTAACCTTGGCCGGCACACTAGTACTCATCGAACAGAAAGTTCACAGATGGCAATGAACAAAAAGGCCCTGCAAAGCGCCATCGCGCTCGCCGGGGTATCCGCCTTCGCACTGACTGCCTGCACCGGCCCCTCCGGCGGCGGCGGGACCTCGACCGGCAGCGCGGCCGGCACAGGCACTATTACGTACGGCACCACCGATAAGGTAGTCACTCTCGACCCGGCCGGGTCCTACGACGCCGGCTCCTTTATGGTGATGAACCAGATCTACCCGTTCCTGCTCAACTCGAAACCGGGCACTGCAGACTCCACTCCCGACATTGCCGAGTCGGCTTCCTTCACGAGCCCCACGGAGTACACCGTCAAGCTCAAGCCCGGCCTCAAGTTCGCCAACGGGCACGCACTGACGTCCTCCGACGTGAAGTTCTCGATCGACCGCGTCGTCAAGATCGCCGACGACAACGGTCCCGCGTCACTTCTCGGGAACCTCGATTCGGTCGCAGTCAAGGACGACTCCACGGTGGTCTTCACGCTCAAGGCCGGCAACGACCAGGTCTTCCCGGGCGTCCTGGCAGCCAACGCGGGTCCGATCATCGACGAAGAGGTCTTCCCGGCTGACAAGCTGCTGACCGACGACGAAATCGTCAAGGGCCGCCCGTTCGCCGGTCCCTACACAATCGAGAGCTACAAGAAGAACGAGCTCGTGGGCCTGAAGGTCAACCCGGACTACCAGGGCCTGCTCGGAAAGCCCGCCAACGGCGGCGCGACCATCAAGTACTACGCTGATTCCAACAACCTCAAGCTGGATGTCCAGCAGGGCAACATCGACGTAGCCGGCCGCAGCCTGACAGCCACCGATGCCGCGGACCTTGAGAAGGATTCCAAGGTCAAGGTCTACAAGGGCCCGGGCGGCGAGTTGCGCTACATCGTGTTCAACTTCGACACCATGCCGTTTGGTGCCAAGGCAGCCGACGCCGATCCCGCGAAGGCGCTTGCCGTGCGGCAGGCGATGGCTAACGTCGTCGACCGCGACGCGATCGCCAGCCAGGTCTACAAGGGCACGTATCTGCCGGCGTACTCCGTCGTTCCTGACGGTTTCGTCGGAGCCATCCAGCCGCTCAAGGAAATGTACGGCGACGGCAGCGGCAAGCCCAGCCTCGACAAGGCCAAAAAGGCCTTCGCCGATGCGGGCGTCACGGCACCGGTTACCATCAAGCTCCAGTACAACCCGGACCACTATGGCAAGTCCTCGGGCGATGAGTACGCCATGATCAAGGAGCAGCTGGAGAAGTCGGGCCTGTTCAAGGTTGACCTGCAGTCCACCGAGTGGGTCACCTACTCGAAGGACCGTACCTCCGATGCCTACCCGGTTTACCAGCTCGGCTGGTTCCCGGATTACTCCGACGCGGACAATTACCTCACTCCGTTCTTCGTCCCCGGCAACTTCCTGAAGAACCACTACGAAAACCCGGCTGTCACGGACCTGATCAGCAAGCAGCTGACCACCGTCGACAAGACCGAGCGCGAAAAGGTGCTTGGCGAGGCCCAGACGGCCGTCGCAAAGGACCTGTCCACGCTGCCGTTGCTGCAGGGTGCCCAGCTGATGGTCGCCGGCAAGGACGTTAAGGGTGTTGAGAAGACCCTGGATGCTTCCTTCAAGACCCGTCTTGGTGTCATTTCCAAGTAAGTCCCATCCCATCCGGTTCTGACCAGCCAACGAGGCGGGGCGCCCACACGGCGTCCCGCCTTTGGTGCTGTTACAAGGACAACAGATTCCGGAGCCCGCGTGGCTCCCGGAACACACACTGAGGTACCAATGACAACACTTATCGAGGCGCCGCCGACCGACGGCGAAGGCCTCCTGCCGACAAAGAAGAAATCGACCGGTGGGGGACTGGGCCGATACATCCTGATCAGGTTCTTCCTGATCTTCCCGACGATCCTCATCCTTGTCACCATGGTGTTCTTCCTGATGCGCACCACCGGCGACCCTATTACCGCTGCCCTGGGCGGCCGGCTCCCGCCGGAACAGCTCCAGGAACGGATCACAGCGGCCGGGTACGACCGGCCCATCTTTGTGCAGTACTTCGAGTACCTGGCGCAGCTCATCACCGGCAACTTCGGCACCACCCTCTCGGATAACCGCCCGGTCTCGGAGATGCTTGCCACCTATGGCTCGGCCACCCTGGAACTGACAATTAACGCCCTTCTGGTGGCCCTGGCCGTCGGTATTCCGCTGGGCCTGGTCGCGGCGCACCGCCGCGACAAAGGCCCCGACGCGGCGCTGCGGGTCTTTGCGATCCTTTGTTATGCCACGCCGGTCTTCTTCTCCGGGCTTCTCTTCAAACTGACATTCGCCGTCTGGCTGGGCTGGCTCCCGGTAGCCGGGCGCGCGAAGCCCGGCACCGAGCTCGCCCTGACCGCGCTCGAGGCGCCGACGGGCATCTATTGGCTGGACGCCATCCGCAGCGGCAATACCGCAGCATTGGCCGACGTTATGGCCCACGCCGTCCTGCCTGCACTAGCCTTGGGCCTGCTGACCGCCGGCATCTTCCTGCGGCTGGTCAGGACCAATGTCATCGGCACCCTCGGCAAGGACTACGTCGAGGCCGGCCGTTCCCGCGGGGTGAGCGAATTCCGGCTGGTCACCAAACACGCCTACAAACCTGCACTGATCCCCATTATCACCGTGATGGGACTGCAGATCGCCGTGCTGCTGGGCGGCGCGGTGCTGACCGAGACCACGTTCGAATGGAAGGGCCTGGGCTTCCAGCTCGCGACCTACCTGACGGCCCGCGACTTCGTAGCAGTCCAAGGCATCGTGGTCCTCCTCGCAGTGATCGTGGCTGTGACCAACTTCTTCGTGGACATTGTCGCCGCGCTGATCGACCCCCGCGTGAGGTACTGATATGAGCACCACTGCCGTTACTGAACCTGCCAAAGATCCCCGGGGACCCTGGGTCCGGCGACTGCCGGTCATATCCCACTTCAACAAAAGCGTTGGCCTGCAGCGCGGAATGCTGGTGGCAGGGCTTGTACTCACAGCAGTCTTCCTGCTGACCGCGATTTTTGCGCCGCTGGTCGCGCCCTTTGGTTTCTCCCAGATTTCCGACGCCGACGGCGGCTTCCCGGCCCAGCAAGCGCCGGGCGGGAAGCACCTGATGGGAACAACCGTCGGCGGTTACGATGTTTTCTCCCGGGTGGTCTGGGGAGCCCAAACGGCCGTTCTGGTCATCATTGTGGCGGTGATCATGTCGATTTTCATCGGTGTGATCCTGGGCCTGGTCAGCGGCTACATCGGCGGCTGGCTGGACCGGACGCTCGTGGTGATCGCCGATGCGGTCTACGCCTTCCCGCCGCTGCTGGTGGCCATCGTGATGGCGATCGCCATCAGCGGCGGCAGGTCCAGCCTCTGGGGCGGTATCCTCGCTGCGGCGATTTCCATCACGGTCGTTTTTATTCCGCAGTACTTCCGTGTGATCCGGGCCGAAACCATCCGGCTCAAGGCGGAACCCTTTGTGGAGTCGGCCAAGGTGGTGGGTGCCTCAAACATCCGCATTATGCGCCTCCACGTGTTCAAGAACGCCACCCGCACGCTGCCCCTGATCTTTACCCTCAACGCCTCCGAAGCCATCCTGACCCTTGCAGGCCTGGGTTTTTTGGGCTTCGGCATTGAGCCGACGTCGGCCGCCGAGTGGGGCTTCGACCTGAACAAGGCGCTGGCGGACACCACGTCAGGTATCTGGTGGACAGGTGTCTTCCCCGGGCTCGCTATCGTCCTCACCGTCCTTGGACTGACTCTTGTCGGCGAGAGCATCAATGACCTTAACGACCCCCGCCTGCGGGGCCGCAGGAAGGCTGCCGCCGGCAAGGGCGGGCCGGATTCCAGCACCGGTGCCCCGGCTGCACTCGACGCAGAAGTGAGAAGTTCATGACTACCAACATCGACAAAAAGGGCACGGGCCCGGTCCTCGACATCGAGCACCTCAAGGTCACCTTCGCCACAGATGCCGGCGACGTTTACGCCGTCAAGGACGTCAGTCTCCAGGTCAACCCCGGCGAAGTCGTGGCGATCGTGGGCGAATCCGGCTCCGGCAAAACCGTGACGGCCAAGACCATCCTGGGCCTGCTGCCGGAGACCGCTATCAGCTCCGGCGCGGTGCTGATCAACGGCAACAACGTGCTCAGCGTCAGTCCCGCGAAGTTGCGGGAGATCCGTGGCCGCGACGTCGCCATGGTCTTCCAGGAACCGTCCACGGCGCTGAACCCCGTCTTCACTGTCGGCTGGCAGATTGCCGAAGGCATTCGCGCCCACGCCCGCCACGGGGGAACCGGGCGGGTCAACGCCAAGGAAGCCAAAAACCGCGCCGTTGACGCGCTCCGCAAGGTGGGCATTCCGGACCCCGAAACGCGGGTCAACTTCTATCCGCACCAGTTCTCCGGCGGGCAGAAGCAGCGTGTAGTCATCGCCGCGGCGCTGGCCCTGAACCCGGGCCTCATCGTGGCGGACGAGCCGACGACCGCGCTGGACGTTACGGTACAGGCGGAGATCCTCGAGCTCCTGCGGGACCTCCGGGACCAGTACGGAACCTCGATCGTGCTGATCACCCACAACATGGGGGTGGTGGCCGACCTCGCCGACCGCGTCGTTGTGATGTACCAGGGTGATGTCGTCGAAGAGGCGGCCGCACGCGTGCTGTTCGCCGAACCGAAGCAGGACTACACAAAGAAGCTCCTGGCCGCCGTCCCGCACCTGGGCCGGAACTCTGCTTCCGAAGGCATGACCCAGCGGGCACACCAGGGCGGCAAAGTGCTCGTCGAGGCCAGGAACCTGACCATCGAGTATCCCGGACGGCTGGGCAGCCCCGCTTTTAAGGCCGTGGACGGGGTGAATTTCACACTCTCCGAGGGTGAGGTCTTTGGCCTCGTGGGGGAGTCAGGCTCCGGGAAAACGACGATCGGGCGTGCGATCGCCGGCCTGAACCGGACCACCGGCGGCAGCCTGAAGGTGCTGGGTTACGAAATGCTCAACCTGAAGGAGCGCACCTTCAAGCCGCTGCGCAAGGAGATCGGGTTCGTTTTCCAGGACCCTGCGGCGTCTTTCAATCCGCAGTTGACGATCGGTGACTGCATCGCCGAACCCCTGATCATCCACTCCAATCCCGGCCCGGCGCAGGCCAGGCAACGGACCCGGGAGCTGCTCGAAGCCGTGCAGTTGCCGGCCGCCTATGCCGACAGGTTTCCGCATGAGCTCTCCGGCGGGCAGCGTCAGCGCGCGTCACTCGCGCGGGCACTGATCCTGAACCCGAAGCTGCTCATCGCCGACGAGCCGACGTCGGCGCTGGACGTGTCAGTCCAGGCCGTGGTGCTGGAGCTGTTCAAGGACATCCAGGCCGAATTCGGCTTTGCCGCCCTGTTCATCAGCCACGACCTCGCGGTGGTAGATATCCTCTCCCACTGGGTTGGTGTTCTGTACAAGGGCAAGATGGTGGAACAGGGGCTCGGTAACCAGGTGATGGGGCATCCGCAGCACGAGTACACCAAAAAGCTCATTGCTTCGCTGCCGGTTCCGGATCCGGACGAGCAGGCCAGGCGCCGGGAGGAATTCCGCGCCGTGCTGCACGGCTAAGCCGATTCCTCGGCACACCAGGGGACATGCCCGCCGTTCTGAATGAACGGCGGGCATGTCCCTGGTGTGGTGGTGGAAAACAGTGCTGTGGTGGAAAACAGTGCGGTGGCGGAAAACGCAGGTTACGGCCCGCGGCGCCGTAGGAACCGTCCGAGCTTAACAGCCGAAGTGATTCGGGCGGTGGCCCTAGAATGGGTCAATGACCGAGCAGAACCAGACACCTCCCGACGCCGAATCCTATGACCCGGGAGCCAGCTCGCTGGCCGGTCAGGTGGATCCGGCGGTGATGGCTGAGCTGTTGTCGATCCGTTCCAGCATCGATAATATCGATGCCACGCTCGTTTACCTTCTCGCTGAGCGCTTCAAAGCCACCCAGAAGGTCGGATTCCTGAAGGCCACCCACAAGCTTCCCGCCGGGGATCCTGGCCGGGAGACCGCTCAGATCTCGCGACTGCGCCGCCTCGCCGCGGAGGCCCACCTGGACCCGGCGTTTGCCGAAAAATTCCTCAACTTCATCATCGGCGAAGTCATCCGGCACCACGAGGCCATTGCCGAGGACCACCTGGCTTCCCTGGCCGCTGACAGCCTCGCCGCCGGCACCCAAGCCCCGCTCATGGGCCGATCCGTAGGCACTGCCGGCGCCTCCGAGACCGCCTAAGCGTGGCCGCTCCACTGGCCGCGGGGCCGCAACAGGTCACCGCCACCGCTCTGGGCGCCTGGCCCGGCGAGGACCCGGTCGAGTCCGCACGCATCATCCGCGGTGAGCTCGGCGGCCCGCACCTGCCGTTCCTGGCCGAGCTTCCGGACCGGGGTGTCGGTTCGGACGCGCTCGGGCGGACGGCTTCCCTGCTGGTGGACCTTTCCGTAGACGTCCAGCCCTACGGCTGGCGGATCGTGGACCGGCCCGGCAAGGACTTCAAACGGGCGCGCTCGGCGCTCTCAACCGACATTAACATTCTTGCCGACGTCATCGGCGCCGAGGACAGCCCGGCCACAGACCTCAAGGTTCAGCTGCGGGGACCGCTCAGCCTCGCCGCCGGACTGCACCTGCACAACGGGGAGCGTGCCCTGATTGACTACGGCGCCAGGCGGGACCTTGCCGCGTCCCTGGCAGCGGGTGCCGGCAGCTACCTCAGCCGGATAGCCGCCGCGGCTCCCGGAGCCCGGATCGTGGTGGAGATCGACGAACCGGAGATAGCGTCCGTCCTGGCCGGCACCATTCCCACCTCCAGCGGCTACCGGACGCTGCGCTCGGTAGCCGGCCAGGAGGCCACCGATTCCTGGGAGTTGCTCATCAACGCGCTGCGGGAGGCCGGCGCCGTCGAGGTCGTTGTCTGTGTCCCGGAAGTCGAGGCGCCCTTCGACCGGATCCTGGCTGCCGGAGCCGACGGGATCGCGGTGCCCCTCCGGGCGCTGACATCGCGCCAGTGGGAACAGCTCGCCGGCGCAGTGGAAGGCGGCAAACGGCTGTGGGCGGGAGCGCTGGATGTCTCCAATCCCGCCGCCGCGCTGCCCCGGGTCGCCGACGTCGTGGAAACGCTCTGGCGGCCGTGGCGCCAGCTGGGCCTGGCCGCCGCGACTCTCGGTGGTGTACGGGTCACGCCCTCAGACGGGCTGGCCAGGCATTCGCCGGCATCGGCGACGGCGGTCCTGACCCGGCTGGTGCAGGTGTCCGACGGCCTCAACCAGCTGGCGCTCGGCTAGCGCGGGCCCGATCCTCAGCTGCGGCTTTCCCACCGGTCAGGCCGGGCGCGGTCCGGCAAATACCCCGGCACTGACACTCCGCCGGGGTAAGGGTCCAGCCGATAGTCGAAGTGCCCGGCATAGACCAGGATCAGCCCGAGCTGCGGCTGGATCACCTTGACCTGGATCCGGTGCCTTCCGGCGGTGCCTTCCTCAGGCGCCCACCACTGTTCGGCGTAGGCCTTGGCGTCCAGCGCGGCCGGCAGGGGAATCCGCAGCGGCCCCAGAAAGAGCCGCGACGCCTCCGATACGCCGCGCAGCCTGCCACCGGCGGTGACACTGAGGTTGAGGTCCGTGACCAGCCGCCGGTACCGTCCGACGTAATCCAGCAGGCCGGACCGGCTGCCGGAGTCATCGAAGCTTGTGGTGTCGTGGAAGAGCCTGGTGGTGCCCGGGAAGAAGATCTCGCGCCGGGCCGTCAGGCTGGACCGGCCGAAAGGGTCCAGATGGGCGTGGTTTTCGATCCGGAACGGGATGCCTTCCCCGTACTCCGGGAAAAAGGCCTCCTCGCCGCCGGCGGGACGCAGCAGGGGGCGCAGCCAGCTTTGCCGGCAGCCGACCACCTCAAACACACCCTCGCCGACGCCGAAATGGCCTGAGCCGGGAGTGAGGGAAAAATACTCCTGCAGCTCCGGCTGCAGCCGGCCGAAGTCGGCGCCGAGGGCCAGTTGGTAGATCGGGGTGCTCACAAGTCCTCCTGGGATGCTTGGCTTGTTGACGTCTTCCTGTCCACAGCATGCGGGACGGCGGCGCATTTGTCACAGCGGGCCCCGCTTATGGCCCTCCGTGCGGTGCCCGGGCAGGCCGCCGCCATGCCCGGGCACCGCTGAATACGACAAAGCCATTGCAATAAGGGAATATATACATATGAAGGCACGCATTCTGATAGTGGACGATGACGAGGCGCTGGCCGAGATGATCGGTATTGTTCTGCGCAATGACGGGTTCGAACCCGTCTTCTGCGCCGACGGCGGGCAGGCGCTCGAAGTCTTCCGCTCGTCCAAGCCCGACCTTGTGCTGCTGGACCTTATGCTTCCGGGCATCGACGGCATTGAAGTCTGCCGGCAGATCCGTGCCGAATCCGATGTTCCAATCGTGATGCTTACTGCCAAGGCGGACACGTCCGATGTGGTCCGCGGTCTTGAGTCCGGTGCCGACGACTATGTCCCGAAGCCCTTCAAGCCGGCCGAGCTGGTCGCCCGGGTCCGGGCACGGCTCCGGCCCGGCGACCAGAAGGCGCCGGAGACGCTGCACATCGCCGACGTCACTATCGACGTCGCAGGCCACCTCGTGAGCCGCGGGGCCGAGCGCATCTCGCTGACACCGCTGGAATTTGACCTGCTGGTCGCGCTGGCGCGCAAACCCTGGCAGGTTTTCACCCGGGAACTGCTCCTGGAACAGGTCTGGGGCTACCGGCATGCTGCGGACACGCGTCTGGTCAACGTCCACGTCCAGCGGCTCAGGTCAAAAATTGAACGTGACCCGGAAGCCCCCGAAGTTGTATTGACGGTCCGTGGTGTCGGCTACAAAGCAGGTTCCTGAGCCACCGGAGGGCCTCGCCGGAGCAGCTCCGGTGAGCACCTCGCCGGAGCCGTCCGGCGTCGTGGGACCAGGTACTGCGGGTCCCGCGGCCCCGGCCGCCGCGCATGCGGACGGTCCCGCGGTCCGCCGGCAGGCCCTGCGGTTCCGGACCCGGCTTTGGATGAAGCGGTCCCGGATCGTGGGCGTGCGGGTGGCCAGGCTGGTTGGCACCGGCTCTTCCCGCCTGCTTCCGGGTATCCGCTATCTGCTCCGGTCCCTGCACCGCAAATGGCGTCGTTCCATGCAGTTCCGGACCGTCCTGACGACACTGATGCTCGCAGTCGCATCATTTGCAGTCGTCGGGGCCTATTTGTCCAACCAGATCGCCAATAATCTCTTCCAGGAACGGCTGGCCCAGGCCGAGTCGGAGACACGATACAACGTCAAGCAGGTCCAGGACACCTTCGACGGCGCCCAGGTCACCGACCAGTCCAGTGTTATCACCCTCGTTTATGACACTTTGAACGCCGTCGAGGGACGCGGTTCCGTGATCCAGCGGCGCTACGTCTTCGAAGCCATGCCGGAGCAGACCAAACCGCGCAACCGCTGGGTCGAATCGAGGGCCTCGGACCAGCTCACCATCAGCGTCATTCCAACCGAGCTGCGCAAGGCGGTGCAGGATTCCGGCAAGGAGCAGTTCTGGGCTTCCACGGAATTCCCGGTGGGTACCGAGGACCGGCCCGGAATTGCAGTGGGCAACAAGGTCACTTTCAACGGCACGGTCTACGAGCTGTACCTGATTTATGACCTCAATACGGCACAAAAGACCCTTGACGAGATCCAAAACGTACTGCTGGCCGGCGGTGCCGTGCTGGCGCTGCTGATTGGTGCCGTCGCCTGGTATGTGACCCGGAACGTCGTCAGCCCGGTCAGCCATGCCGCACTGGTGTCCGAGAAACTCGCGGCCGGGCAGTTGCAGGAGCGGATGATAGTCAAGGGCGAGGATGAGGTGGCCCGGCTTGGCGCGTCCTTTAACCACATGGCCGCCAGCCTCCAGGAGCAGATCACCCAGCTCGCCACGCTGTCGCAGATGCAGCAGCGATTCGTCTCGGATGTTTCCCACGAACTACGCACCCCGCTGACCACGGTGCGGATGGCCGCCGAGGTGCTCTATGACGCACGCGACGACTTCGACCCCGTCAACAAGCGCTCGGCGGAACTGCTTTATAACCAGGTGGAGCGCTTCCAGTCCCTGCTTGCCGACCTGCTGGAGATCTCACGCTTCGACGCGGGCGTCGCCACACTCGATGCCGAACCGGGCGACATTGTGCAGCTGGTAGCGCATGTGATGGAAGGTGTAGCGCCGGTGGCCGCCGAGTACGGCTCCGCGGTCACCCTCAACGCGCCTGCGGGCAGCATCATCGTGGACATGGATGACCGTCGGATTGACCGGATCCTGCGCAATCTTGTGCTGAATGCCCTGGAACACAGCGAAGGCCGGCCGGTGAACATCTCGGTGGCGGCCAACGACACCGCCGTCGCTGTCGCCGTCAGGGACCACGGCATCGGTCTGTCACCGGCGGACGCGGCCCGCGTTTTTGACAGGTTCTGGCGCGCCGATCCGGCGCGGGCGCGCACCACTGGGGGCAGCGGCCTCGGGTTGTCCATTGCGGCCGAAGACGCCAAACTCCACAACGGCTGGCTGCAGGCGTGGGGACGGAAAGGGGTCGGAGCCAACTTTCGCCTCACCCTGGCCCTTCGCCAGGGCGAAGCCATTGCGAAGTCACCCCTCCAACTGGAGCCTGTCGACGTCGGGCTCCGTGGCGTGGGGAGCGAGCGGACCATGCTGCTGCTGGATCCGGTGCCCGTCACACGCGCCGATGCTCCTGCCCCGGCGGCCGGGGACGTCCCCGACGTCGGCACACCGCACGCCCGCTCAGCCGTCACCCGAATCGCGGACCCGGGAACCGCAGTCACCGGAATGAAGGAGGGGCCATGAACGGAGCCGCATGGAAAGGCCACCGAGCGGCGGCCGTGCTGCTGGCGCTCCTGCTGTTCCTGCTGACATCGTGTGCCCAGATCCCGCGCTCGGGCCCGGTGGGAAAGAGCACCGACGAAAGCGCTGGGAACCCCAATAATGCCCCTGTGTTCTTCCCTTCGGCCCCGCGTGAGGGGGCCGGGCCGGAGGCCGTGATCGAAGACTTCTACCTCGCCGGCAGCGGCTACGAAGACGACTACGCGGTGGCGCGCCAATACTTGACCCAGGCGTCCTCAGTGACTTGGAAGCCGGACCAGCGGGTGCTTGTGTTCCGTTCCGCCCGTGTCGTCCCGACAGCTGTCGAGAACGTCTTTAACTACGAACTTGACGTGTCCTACTCCGTCGACGCTGACGGAGTCGCGACCCGGCTGCCGGAGGGAACCAAGGAGAATATTCCCGCTACCCTGACCAAGGTTGACGGTGAATGGCGGATTGCCGAGCTCCCGGACGGTACGGCAATTCCGGAAGAGACGTTCAAAGTAATCTATGGCGCCTATCCGATCTATTTCTATGACCCGACGTTCACCTACGCGGTGCCGGATGTCCGGTGGTTCATCCGGAAGAAGACCGTCAAGGCCATGACAAGTGCCCTCCTCGCGGGTCCGGCCCCGTATCTCAAGGGGGCCGTGGTCAGCGCCTTCCCGTCCGGCATCAAGCTGGCCCGCGAGTCCGTGCCGGTCGTCTCCGGTGCCGCCCAGGTGGACCTTTCGGCGAAGGACCTTGTGGAGGCTTCCAACGAGGACCGCCTGCGGATGCAGACCCAGCTTTCGCTGACGTTCCGCAGCCAGCCCGATGTGATCAACGTCGAGCTCCGAGCCAACCAGGACCTGGTGCGCGTAGATGACAACGGTTCGGTTGTCCCGCCGATCCGGGACAAGAACGTACCGGGCCGCCAGATCGCCGTGAGCGAGAACGACCTGGTCCGGTACGAGAACAACAGGATCTCGCCGCTTCCCGGCATCCAGTCTGTATCGGCGCTGGCGCCGCGGGTCCCGGCGGAGTCGCCCGTGTCGCAGACCGCGGCTTTCCTCAACGCGGGGCGCGGGACGCTGTACTCCATCGTGCCGGGACAGCCCGCCAGGGCGCTCGCTACCCGCGCTACGCTGACCCGCCCGTCCTTTGACCGGTACGACTGGGTCTGGACGGCCGGGCCGGGGGCCAACGGCGACACCGAAATGGTCGCCCACCGGCCAGTCGGCGTTGCCGAGGGGGCCAGCGTCCCCGCGGTCACCCTGGCGCCGGCATGGCTCGCCGGGCGGTCCGTCAAGGAGTTCAGGGTTTCCCGCGAGGGCACCCGCGCCCTCATTCTCACGCAGCAGAACGGCAAGACCAAAGTCCAGATCACCGGTATCGTCCGGGCCGCGGACGGTACCCCAAAGGAACTGACCGTGCCGACCACCCTGCTGTCGACGAATGATCCGGACCAGGGAGTGTGGGTGGATGACACGACGGTCGCCGTGATGAAGGGCTCCACCAGCGGATCCGTCACCCCCGAGCTGCTCCCACTCACCGCGTCCGAGCCGCAGCCGCTCGCGCCGTGGCCCGGGCTCACCGCACTCAGCGCCGGGAATGGCGGCGAGGAAATCTATGCCCAGTCCGGGGAAGGGATCTTCCAGCGGCTCGGTAACGGCTGGGCCCCGCAGCTGAAGGGGCCGATCGATCCGTCCTATCCGGGTTAGCGGCCGCACCTGACTGGACCCCCAGCGGTTCCGCACATAGCTGAGTCAAGGACTGCCAACGGGCGCTGCGGGGGCGCACAGTGGGGGGATGGGCACAGCCAGGGAAGCCCGCGGCCGCCGCGGGGCCAGGGCGGCAGTTGGGCACGACGGCAGCGCCGGCGCTGAGCCGCACACAGGTGCACGCAGCGCAACCGGCGCCGCACGGCGGACCCAACGCGCAGTCGACCCCGATCTGGTTACTGCCGCAGCTTCTGCGGCGAGACACCGGGGCGCCTACCGCCTGCCGCTGGCACGGCTGGCGGCGGCTGCCGCCGCCGCTGCCGCCGAAGTCCTGGCACTCGTGGCCCCGGTGGAGTGTGTCTGTTGCGGGGCCGAAGACATGCCGCTCTGCGGCGGCTGCGAACGGCAGGTCCGGCTATTGATGCGCCAACCATTCCGGGCAGAAGCGCAGGCCCCGGCACTGATGGACGTCGACGGCGCCGTGATCCTTCCGGTGGTGGCTGCCGGAGCCTACCGCGCGGAGTTGGCGCAGACCGTGCTGTCGTTCAAGAGCCACGGGCAGCGTCAGCTCGCCGAGGTGTTGTCCAAAGGCCTGGCCCGGGCCATCCGCGACGCCGCCGGGGAGTCCCGGGGACTGCTCCTTGTACCCGTCCCGACGAGCAGCAGCGCCTACCGGAAGCGCGGCTTCAGCCCGATCCACGTGCTGCTCGGCAGGGCGGGAAGGCCAAGGGGGCCGGGAGCCGGGCAGCAGCCGGGATTCACCATCGTCCACGCACTCCGGAAGACGAGGCCGCCGTTCCCGGCGTGCGGGCCGTCATCAGGTGGGCAGGGTGGCCAGAAGGGACTGGGGCGCCGGGACAGGGTGCAGCGCGTGCAGGGAACCATGCGGGTTCGCCGCTGGCCGTTCAATCCCGGGGTGGACGGCCGGGCGTGCATCATCGTTGACGACGTGCTCACCACCGGGGCCACGTTGGCCGAGGCCAGCCGGGCGTTGCATGCGGCCGGCGCGGTGGTGCGGGGTGCCGTAGTCCTCGCCGCGACACGCCCGCCGGTCACATTGGGCTTCCCCGGTCCGGACGGTGCGATAGCAGGGAAACGGCCCGTCAACGAAAAAAATAAACCAAAAAAGGATGAATAAGAGGGGTGTATGAACTAACGTCGAAGATGGGTACCAAGAACAGATGTACCTGTCGATGGCGGCTCGGAAAGGGGCTCGACTGTCAGTCAGATCAGCCCCGGGAAGTGCCGTCGTCGTGTCACCGAAGTCATTTGGAGGGCACCATGGAGTTCATGATCAGCGGACGTAATTTGACGGTCTCGGACCGGTTCCGCGAATACGCTGACGAGAAGATCTCGAAGATCGCGTCGCTCGGGGACAAGGTCCAGAGGGTGGACGCGAAGGTTTCCAAGGAGACCAAGGCCCGGCAGACGGACGAGATGCTCACGGTTGAGCTGACCGTCCTGGGCCGTGGGCCCGTGATTCGTGCCGAAGCCAGCGCCGCCGACAAATTCGCCGCGTTCGATCTCGCTTACAACAAGCTTCTGGAGCGCCTGCGCCGGGCGAAGGACCGCAAGAAGGTCCACCACGGCCGGCACACCCCCAAGTCCGTGACCGAGGCGACGGCGTCGCTTGAGCCCGCTAGTACCAGCGAGCCCCTCTACGAAGAGGCGAGCCACTGGCAGGAGTCGAAGACGGCCCCCGATGAGAAATCGCCGTACGAGGTCGAGAACGATATCCCCGCCGGAGACTCACCCGTGCTGATCCGTCGGAAGGTCTTTCCCGCGGCGTCCCTCACACTCGACGACGCCGTCGACAACATGGAACTTGTCGGTCACGACTTCTACCTCTTCGTGGACAAGGAGACCAAGGCTCCGTCCGTCGTCTACCGCCGTGAGGGCTGGACCTACGGCGTGATCTCCCTTGACCAGACCTGCGAGCCGGGGCAAGCCCCGCTGGAAGAAAAGATCATCGCCTACCGCTCCGAGGATGAGCCGGCCAGCGCATAAGCTGAAGCTGACCGTTCAACGAAGGGACTGACGTGCCGGAAGCGCTGAGCCTCACGCAGGCGCGGCGGATCGCACTGGCAGCCCAGGGATTGGACAAGGTACGGCCCGCCGGACCCGTGAGTTCACGGGCGGTGGGCCGTACTTTTGCCCGCCTCCAGCTTGTCCAGATCGACTCCGTGAATGTGTTGTCCCGGAGCCACTACCTGCCGTTCTTCTCCCGTCTGGGGAACTACGACCGCGCCATCCTTCAGCGAATGGCGGGGTCCCATCCGCGCCGGATGATGGAGTACTGGGCCCACGAGGCAAGTTTCATCCGGCCCGACCATTTCCAGGACCTGGTCCTGTGGCAAAGCCGGAAATGGGTGGGGGCGCATTCCATGGACCCCCAGCTGCGCAGCGGCGTCGCGTCCCGGGTGCTGGAGGCGCTGGCGGACGGCAGGCCGATGACCGCCGCCGAACTCACCGCACGCCTGGGCCATGTGGAGGCCCGGCAGCGGGACAACTGGGGCTGGAACTGGAACGCCGTCAAAATGGTCCTCGAACACCTGTTTGAGGCGGGGATCATTTCGGCCGCGTCACGCACGGAATCGTTCGAGCGGCGCTACACCCTTACCGCCAGGGTCCTGCCTGAGCGGCCCGCACCGCCGTCGGGCCTCCCGACCACCGACTCATCCCGGGCCGCAGCGCTGGTGCGTCTGATCGATGCGGCCGCCCGTGCCCACGGGATCGGCACACTGCGATGCTTTGCCGATTACTTCCGGACGCCCCTGCGTGCATCGGCCCTGGCCGTGGACCACCTGGTCCGCGCCGGCAGCTTGTTGCCTGTCACCGTGACCGGCTGGAATAGGCCCGTCTACAGGCATATCGAGGCAAAACTGCCCCGCACGGCCACCGGCCGTGCGCTGCTGAGCCCTTTCGACTCACTGGTCTTTGAGCGGCGCCGGCTGGAGGCCCTGTTCGGCTTCCACTACCGCATCGAGATCTACACTCCGGAACCGAAGCGCCGCTACGGCTACTATGTGCTGCCGTTCCTGCTGCGGGACGGGATCGTGGCCCGCGTCGACCTCAAAGCCGATCGATCCAACCGCATCCTGCTGGCGAGGGCGGCCCATGCCGAACCCGACGCTCCGTCCGACACCGCCGCCGAACTCGCCGCTGAACTGCGGCTCATGGCAGAGTGGTTGGAACTGGACCGGATAGTTGTTTCCCAGCAAGGGGACCTGGCAGCGGCGCTGGCAGCAGCAGTGTCCGAGGCAGGGAGCGGGCTATCCGCTAAGAGGGGACAGGCGTAATCGGCCCTGCGTCTCTCCCGTAGACTAAATACGCCAGAATTCGGCAGCTTGAGACTGGGAGCAACTTCACGTGGCATCACTTATCGAAAAACTTCTCCGCACGGGTGACAAAAAAACCCTGAGGCAACTGCGGAACTATGCCGATTCCATCAATGCCCTGGAAAGCTCCTTCCAGACCTTCAGCGACGCTGAATTGCGCGAAGAGACGGACCGTCTGCGCGCGCGCCACGGTGATGGCGAGATACTGGACGATCTGCTGCCCGAGGCTTTCGCTGCCGTGCGCGAAGCCTCCTCCCGAACCCTTGGCATGCGCCATTTCGACGTCCAGCTGATGGGTGGCGCCGCCCTGCACCTGGGCAACATTGCCGAAATGAAAACCGGTGAAGGCAAGACCCTCGTGGCCACCGCTCCGGCCTACCTGAACGCCCTCACCGGCAACGGTGTGCACGTCATTACGGTGAACGACTACCTGGCTGAGTACCAGTCGGATCTGATGGGCCGGGTGTTTCGGTTCCTTGGCCTGAGCAGCGGCTGCATCCTGTCAAACCAGGATCCTGCGGTACGCCGCCAGCAATACTCTGCGGATATCACCTACGGCACCAACAACGAATTCGGGTTCGACTACTTGCGCGACAACATGGCGTGGGACCAATCCGAACTGGTCCAGCGCGGCCACCACTTTGCCATAGTCGATGAGGTGGACTCCATCCTCATCGATGAGGCCCGGACCCCGCTCATCATCTCCGGGCCGGCCCAGGGTGACACCAACCGCTGGTACAGCGAGTTCGCTAAGGTCGTCACCCGGCTTCAGTCCGAGGAGGACTACGAAGTTGACGAGAAGAAGCGCACCGTCGGTGTGCTCGAGGCCGGCATTGAGAAGGTCGAGGACTACCTCGGTATACACAACCTGTACGAGTCCGCCAACACCCCGCTGATCGGCTTCCTGAACAACGCCATCAAGGCCAAGGAACTGTTCAAGCGGGACAAGGACTACGTCATCCTGGACGGTGAAGTGCTGATCGTGGACGAGCACACCGGCCGCATCCTCGCCGGCCGCCGTTACAACGAGGGTATGCACCAGGCGATTGAGGCCAAAGAAGGCGTCGAGATTAAGGCCGAGAACCAGACTCTCGCCACGGTTACCCTGCAGAACTATTTCCGCATGTACAACAAGCTCGCGGGCATGACCGGCACCGCCGAAACTGAAGCCGCCGAGTTTATGAGCACCTACAAGCTCGGCGTTGTTGCGATCCCCACCAACCGGGACATGCAGCGCATCGACCAGGCGGACCTGGTCTACAAGAACGAGGCGGTCAAGTTCGACGCCGTCGTCAAGGACATCGCTGAACGACACGAGCAGGGCCAGCCGGTCCTCGTTGGCACCACAAGCGTCGAGAAGAGTGAATACCTCTCCCGGCTCCTTGCCAAGGAGGGTGTCCGCCATGAGGTCCTGAACGCCAAGAACCACGCCCGGGAGGCCGCGATCGTCGCCCAGGCAGGCCGCAAGGGGGCCGTCACGGTTGCGACCAACATGGCCGGCCGAGGTACCGACATCATGCTCGGCGGCAACGCCGAGTTCACCGCCGTCGCCGAACTGGCTCAGCGCGGGCTCGACCCGGAGGAGAACTCCGAAGAATACGAGGCCGCCTGGCCGGCCGCTTTCGAGGCTGCCAAACAGGCCGTCAAGGACGAGCACGCAGAAGTCCTCAGCTTTGGCGGCCTTTATGTGCTGGGCACCGAACGGCACGAATCGCGCCGGATCGACAACCAGCTCCGCGGCCGTTCCGGCCGCCAGGGCGACCCGGGCGAATCCCGGTTTTACCTGTCGCTGACCGATGACCTGATGCGTCTGTTCAACTCCGGCGCCGCGGAACGCCTGATGAGCAGCTCAGTGCCTGACGACGTGGCACTCGAATCCAAGCTCGTCTCTCGTGCGATCGCCTCCGCCCAGGGTCAGGTGGAGGGCCGCAACGCCGAACAGCGAAAGAACGTCCTGAAGTACGACGACGTGCTGAACCGCCAGCGTGAGGCCATCTATGGTGATCGCCGGCGCATTCTCGAGGGGGACGACCTCCACGAGAAGGTCCAGTTCTTCCTGGAAGATACGATCAATGCTTTCATCGAGCAAGCCACGGCAGAGGGTACCGGCGACGACTGGGACTTCAACCTTCTCTGGTCCAACCTCAAAACCCTGTACCCGGTCAGTGTTACGCCGCGCGAGGTCATTGACGAGGCCGGTGGAAAGCCGCGGATCACGGTGGAGTTCCTGAAGGAGGAGATCCTCTCCGACGCACGTCTGGTTTACCAGGCACGCGAAGAGGCTATCGGCCAGACGAGCATGCGCGAACTTGAGCGCCGGGTCGTCCTTTCGGTGATCGGCCGAAAATGGCAGGAGCACCTGTACGAGATGGACTACCTCAAGGAGGGCATCGGGCTGCGCGCCATGGCCCAACGCGATCCTCTGGTGGAGTACCAGCGCGAGGGCTTTATTATGTTCCAGGCCATGATGGAGGCCATTCGCGAGGAAAGCGTGGGGTTCCTGTTCAACCTTGAGGTTGAGGTGACCCCTGCCGAGGACGTCGTAGTTGCGGACGACGCCGGGCAGCACACCGAACATCACGAGCCGCAGATTCGTGCTGCCGGGCTGGAAGCCCCTGAAAAGCCGGCGCAGCTGCAGTACACGGCCCCGGGTGAGGACGGTTCGGCCCAGACCCGGGTGGAGGCCAAGTCCTCCGGCCGCTCGGGGAACCCGGCCAAGGCTGCCCAGGATGCCCAGCGTCGCGCCAACAAGAAGAGGAAGCGCTAGCTGAACGGCTGCGGCTTAGCCGGCCGCAGCTAGGTTCTCCTCCTTCCGCCGGGTCCATTGGGAAGCTTGGCCGGTGGTAACTGGCCTTGTGCCTTGGCAATCAGCCGATTTCCAGCACAGTGACCCGCCAGGCGAGCCTGCTGCGCTCCAGCCTCAGCGCGACCGCGCGCACCCGCGATTCCTCGACCACAACGGCGCTGGCTTCGTAGATGTCCGCGGTCACCCGGCAGGCCCGGACGGAGTGGACGGACGGATTACGGTGCAGCCGTCCGGCGGTTGGCGACGCCCCGCACGGCATCCGCCGCGTCAACGCGGCCCGGTGTTGCAGGGCCGCCAGACAGCGGTCGTCGAGCCGCCTTGCCAACTGCTGCACCGCACGGGCACCGGCCAGCACCTCGATGGCGGCCTGAACCGTGCTGCGTGAAATAGCACAGATCTGCTGGTCCTCGTCGGGCATTGGCAGCCGCGGTGCTGCCGGAATGCAGGGCCCGGCCGGCAGGGGCGCCGGGGCCGCACCGTCGGGAACCAGTCGAAGTGGCGGGGCTAGGGATCGGTTGGGTTCCGCTGCGGCACGGAGGCTGCTGGTGGCGTTCATTGTGCTTCCTTTCTGAGGGTTTTCAATTGGCGCAATGCGATGCCGGGGATGTTCCCAGCCGGGATCTCTATGGGCCGTAGACCGGAAGGATCGGGGACTGGGCTCGGGCACACTCAGAATCCGGGGGGCAGCCTGAGCACCTGGCCAGGCCGCAACAGATCCGGGTTACCCCCGATGATGCCTCTGTTGACCTGATAGATCCTTGGCCATTCCAGGGCAATGTCGACGTCGGAGGCGCAGGCTCCCAGACGGCCGGCCGCTACGGTCCACAGCGAATCACCGGGCCTGATTGTCACTTCAGTCGTGTGGTCCGCTGCTTGCTGCCGACGCAGCGGGCGCTCCGCCAGCGGTCCCGGGTCGACAACCGGACTCAACGGTTGCCATTGCGGAATCTCGACAGCAGGGGTTTGCGACGGATCTACGGGTGTTGCCGCCGGCGCTGGCCGCGCCGTGTACGTTCCAGGCGGAGCTCCTGTCGCGTCCGCAACCGCCGTCGGGATCCACGCTGCGGATGCCGCTGGTGTGGCCGCGGGTGAGGCCGCGGGGTCGGGGAATGCCGGTGGGACGGCTGCTGTGGCCAGCGGTGCGGTGAGCAGCTGGAGTCCGACGGCGGCCAAGGCGAGGCGGCGCATAAAGCCCGGGGCAAATCTGCCGGTGGCTGAGGCGGCGCGGACCTTTCCGCCGCGTTCGAGGAGGGCTGCCGCCACAGCAATGCCAAGCGACATTGCCCACCAGAGAATCACCACCAGGCCTGCCGTGTTCGCAGCGGCACCAAGCTGGTCTTCAAACCCTAAGGACGCGTGATGTGCGGAGGAGACCCGCCAGCGCTGGACCATGGCGCCTCCTGTTGCGGCGAGGAGGAAGCCCAGCAGCAAAATGGCTGCCGCCATCACCACGTCGGCGCGCAGCGCAGGGTGCGGGCTGGATGTCGGAACGTCTGCTGCGGCCATGGTCTGCTGCCTGTCTTTCTTTGATGCCGTTTGATGCTTTTAGAACTAATTTGATGCTGTTTAACTAAGTTTGGATTCGTATAGTGACGTTTGTCTAGGGCCAATTTTCCGGAGTGTGGTTGACCGCTGGCGTGGGCCGTGCGTACCCTGACGCCATGCGCTGGGATTCCCTCTTTGAGGATCTGGAGACCCAAATGGCCGCGGGCGTGCGGCTGGATCTCGACGCGGAAATTATGGAGCGGACGAGGGCGGAAGCGGCAGCCGTGGAGCTCGGTGACCGGCTTCGGGGCTCGGTGGGGCTACAAATACGGGTTCAGCTCGCCTCCGGAACAACGTTCGAGGGAACGTTGATCCACTCGGGAAGTCAGGCGCTCGTGCTGGCTGAACCACAGCATCAAGTGCTGATTCCCTATGACTCGGCGCTTAGCTACCTCGGGCTTGCGCGGTTCGCAGTGCCTGAGCCGTCCAGGGTCCGGCAAAGACTTGGACTGGCCAGCGCCCTGCGCGGCCTGGCGCGGGACCGCGCAGCTCTTGCTGTCCTGCTGACCGGAGGGTCAGCAGGCGAAACGACTCTCCACGGTGTGATCGACAGGGTCGGCCGCGACCACTTCGACCTGGCGGTGACCGGGGAAGGCGAGGACCGCCGGGCGGCCAATGTCCGGCAGTTGGCGACGATTCCCTTCGGCGCCCTCGCCGGAATCAGGTCCGCCCGGTCTCCGGATGACGATCCGCGCGGCTACCCGGCAGCTCGGTGAATCCGGCGTGGCTGCGACGCCGGGTTTCCCCGGCTCAGCGGTTCTTGGACTTTGCTTGTTCGATCATCCGGCCAGCTTCCGCGTAGCGCTCCTCGATGTACTGCTCGAGCATCTTCTCCTCAACACGCCACTGGCCCCTTCCGCCCACCTGAATGGCCTTGAGCTCCCCGCTGCGCACGAGCGAGTACGCAGCCGTGGCGTTGATCTGGAGCTGCTCTGCGACGTCGGCAAGGGTCAGGAATCGGGGCATGATCCCATTTTGCCATCGATGGCCCGTTCCAGGGCCGTTATCCACAGTTTGCACTTCTTTGCTTCTGCATCTTCCCGTGAGCGCACCAAGGGGCAACAATAATGATGGCCGGGCCGTCACCGGCGGCAATGACGGGGGGAGCGGGCGCATGAGTGCAAGCACGGCAGCCGGCGGTGCGCGGCTGAAGAAGCCGTCCTGGAAAGACCCCAGGCTGATTATTGGCATCCTGCTGGTGCTTGCCTCAGTGGCGGGTGTGATAGCAGTGGTGGGAGCCGCGGACCAAACCGCCGAGGCCTACACCGCGCGGGAAGCGATCGCCGTCGGCGAAACTCTGAGCGCTGACAAGCTGGACCGCGTCAAGGTCCGCCTGGGCGAGGTCGAACAGCACTATCTCACGCCGGCGACCGGCGTGCCGGACGGGCTGGTCGCCGTGCAGAGGATCGGCAAGGACCAATTGCTGCCGCGCGGCAGTTTCGGGAGGCCCGACGAACTGGACCGGAAACCGGTGGCCGTCACTGTCGAGGAGGCCCTGCCGGAGCAAGCGGTTGCAGGTTCCCGGGTCGATGTCTGGGTTGCGCTGCCGGATACCAGGAATGGATTCGGCCAGCCGGCCTTGCTGTTGCCGGGCGCAGAAATCGCCCGGATTACGCCGGGAAGCACCGCACTGGGGTCCGCGCGGTCCACAGTGGTGATGGTGCTGGTGACCGACGGGCAGATGCCGAACCTGCTGGGGGCGCAGGCCAACAAGGCGAAAATATCAGTCGTTTGGAACCCTGGGGGAGGCAAGCGATGAGTATCCCCGTTGTTACTGTCGGGGACTCGCGGGAAGACCTGGTCGGCAAGCTGGAACGCCTCCACGGCCCGGTGTCGGTGGTCCGGCGGTGTACCGAGTTGGCCGAACTGCTGGCCGCCTGCCAGAGCGGACTTGCCCGTGCCGCAGTCGTGGCGCAGGGCAGCGAGGAGCTGACGGCATCGCTTGTCGACCGGCTGTCCGCCGTGGGGGTGGCCGTCGTGGCCCTGACCGACAGCACGGAAGAGATGGCCCGGTTGCAGGGGATCGGGGTGGCCGCCGAACTATCGGGGGTCGGCGCCGCGGCCCTTGCCGGCCGTATCCAGTCCGCTGTCAGCCAACTCACCGGGCGGGACCCGCTGCTCCGGCAAGGTGACAGCTCTGGTCCGCCCGACGCCGGCCGGGCCCCCGAAAGCTCCGGCGGGGGCGCCGTGGACGGCGCCGAAAGATCCGGTGCCGGTAAGGTCATCGCGGTGTGGGGGCCCGCAGGATCGCCGGGCCGGACCATGCTCGCGGTCAATATGGCCGCCGAACTCGCCGCCGCCGGGAAATCCGTGCTGTTGGTGGACGCCGATAGCTATGGCGCCAGTGTCGCGGCCATGCTGGGGCTGCTGGACGAAGCCGCCGGGCTCGCGCAGGCGTGCCGCCTCGCAGACCAAGGCCTGCTGAACCAGGAAGCGCTGCTCCGGATCGCGGCTCCGGTCGTAACGAAGACGGGTAGTTTCCGGGTGCTGACCGGAATCACCCGGGCCGACCGCTGGACCGAACTCCGCCCCGCGGCACTTTCCCTGGTGCTGTCCCGGGCCCGGCAGCTTGCAGAAGTCGTAGTCATCGATACCGGGTTCTGCCTGGAGAGCGACGAGGAATTGAGTTTCGATACGATGGCACCTCGCCGCAACGCCGCGACCTTGAGGAGCCTCGAACTTGCGGACATGGTGTTCGCCGTGGGAGCGGCCGACTCGATAGGTGTTCCAAGGCTGGTCCGGGGTTTGGCCGAACTGGAATCCGCCGTCCCGGGTGTGTCCCCGCGCGTGGTGTTGAACAAGGTCCGGCAGTCCGCTGTGGGACGCTTCCCGGAACGGCAACTGCGCGATGCCTGGGAGCGTTTCGGTCCCACGGTCCCGCTGAGTGCCTTTCTGCCAGCTGACCCGGTCGCTACTGATGCGGCGCTGCTGGCGGGATCGCTCCTGCTCGAGGCCGCCCCCGATTCTCCGCTGCGAAGGGGGATCGCCGACCTTGTTTGTGCACCTGTCCAGCGAATTAGCCGATCCTCTGTATTTTCTTCCACAGCGAAGCGGCGACTAAAAGGCTAGGCTCACCATGAGGGCCGCAACGAAGCGGCCATGAACTTTTCTGATGGAGGCGTTTGTCGATGTCGTCTGGGTCCAGCGTGGAGGATCAACCCGTTTCGATCGGTGCCGGGGCAGGCTACCTGAGGGACTACTACGAGCACCTAGCCGAAGAAGATGCCTTGGCTTATCCTGAGGCATTGCTCTCGGAACGGGCGGCGATGCACCGCCAGACGGCGGCCAAACGGCTCCCGGGCACCGCTAACATCACCATCGCCGATGAAGCTGACCGCAGTGTTGTCTACATCGTCACCGACGATATGCCGTTCCTGGTTGATTCGGTGAACGCCGAACTCGTCCGGCAGAACGCCCCCATCCGACTCGTGATTCATCCGCTGTTCGTTGTGACCCGCAACCGGGAAAGCGGCGAACTCGTCAAAGTCTCACGCGTCCCCTCGCACCTGGGCATTTCCAGCGGCGACACCGCCGCGATGCCCAACCTTTCGCACCTGATCGCCCAGGGGGATAACGCCTCCCACATGGAATCATGGATCGCCGTCGAAATTGACCCCGTGGACGAGGAAAAGCGCGCAGCGCTGACAGCGGGAATCGGACGGGTACTCGCCGATGTCCGCGCCGCCGTCGAGGACTGGCCGAAGATGCGGAACCGGGCCCTTCAGATCGCCGACGACCTGGATACGCTCCCCGGTGACGCGCAGATCGCCGAACTCCGCCAGGCCCAGGCGCTGCTCCGCTGGCTGGATGACGGCAATTTCACCTTCCTCGGGTACCGCGAATACGACCTCACGAATGAATCCGGAGAGGACGTCCTGGAACCCCGGGAAGAAAGCGGTCTTGGGCTGCTGCGCAGCGGGGCAGAGACCCCGCACCAGATTCAGCACCTCACGGAGACGGGCCGGAAGAAGGCCCGCGAAAAGCGCGCACTTGTTATCACCAAGGCCAACTCGCGCTCCACGGTCCACCGCTCCGCCTACCTGGACTACATCGGCGTCAAGAGCTTCGATGCTGCCGGCAACGTCAACGGTGAACGCCGCTTCATCGGGCTCTTTGCCACCACTGCCTATGCGGGGTCCGTGCGTGATATCCCGGTGGTGCGCGAGAAGGTCGCCGCAGTACTGAGCGATGCCGGCTTCCCGCCGGATTCACACTCCGGCAAGGACCTCCTGGGCATCCTCGAAACGTACCCCCGCGACGAGCTTTTCCAGATCGAAATACCCGACCTGGCTGCCATTGCCACGGGCATCCAGCGATTGCAGGAACGACGCCGCACCCGGCTGTTCCTGCGGCCGGACCTCTACGGTCGCTTTATGTCCGCTCTTGTGTACCTTCCGCGCGACCGTTACACCACGAACGTCCGCCTGCGCATCGAGAAGGAGCTGCGCGACACTTTCGATGCGGTCTCCATCGATTTCGAGGCGCGGATGACTGAGTCCGCGCTGGCGCGGCTCTTCTTCCGGATCAGGCTCCCGAAGAACTCTGATGTCAGCACCGTCAATAGCGAAGATCTCGAAAAGAGGCTGGTCCGCGCGGCCCGTTCGTGGAGCGAAGGCATCTCCGAGGTCCTGCACACCCGCGCCGACGGGGGCCTCAAGGAGGACGGTGCCAAGGAGCTCGCCGCTGTGTGGGCCGAGGCTTTCCCGGCGAGTTACCGGGTCGACTACGAGGTGGAGGATGCCCTGGAGGACATCGCCCGCTTCGAGAAGTACGGAGCCGGAGCCCAGGACAGCGCGCACGAAGTCCAAGAACAGTCCGGCGTCCACGTCTATCTCCCCGATGGTGCCGGAGCGACCCTTGAAGAGGACGCCCGCGTCAAGCTCTACATGCTCGAGCCCAAAAGCCTGAGCCAAATCCTGCCGTATTTCCACAACCTGGGCTTGGAGGTCCTGGACGAGCGTCCGTTCGAAATCGAGACCGCGGACCACCGTGACTTCTTCCTGTATGACTTGGGCCTGAAGTACCCCGCCGGGGTTGACCCCCTGGAAACGGGGGAGTTGCTCGCGGAGGCCTTCTCTGCTGCCGTGTCCGGTGCCGTGGAATCGGACAGCTTCGACCGGCTGGTGCTTCGCGAAGGGATGCGCTGGCGCCAGGTGGTCGTCCTGCGCGCGTACGCCAAGTACATGCGGCAGATGGGCAACACCAACTCTTACGGATTCCTGGCAGATACGCTGCTGGCTAACCCCGACGTCAACCGCGGGCTCAGTGCACTGTTCGAAGCCCGCTTCGATCCTTCGTTGGGTGAGGACGAACGCCGCAGCCGGCAGGACGAGGTCATCGTCGGATTGGATGCTGCGATCGAGCGGGTCGCAACCCTCGACGCCGACCGCGTGCTGCGGACCTTCAAGAACCTGATCCAGGCGACCCTGCGGACCAACTACTACCAGAACAAGGCCCACCTGAGTTTCAAGCTGAACCCGTCAGCAATTGAAGGCCTGCCGTTCCCGACTCCCATGTTCGAGATCTGGGTCTACTCGCCCCGGGTAGAGGGCGTCCACCTGCGATTCGGCAAGGTGGCCCGCGGCGGCCTGCGCTGGTCGGACCGCCGGGAGGATTTCCGCACCGAGATCCTTGGACTGGTCAAGGCCCAAACGGTCAAAAACGCAGTGATCGTGCCCACCGGCGCCAAAGGCGGGTTCTACGCTAAACAGCTCCCCGACCCCGCGGCGGACCGCAGCGCGTGGATGGCGGAGGGCATCGCAAGCTACAAGACGTTTATCCGCGGTCTCTTGGACATCACGGACAACCTCGTGACAACAACAGCCGGCGAGCAGCTGGTGCCGCCGGCCGACGTCGTACGCCATGACGACGACGATTCCTACCTTGTTGTTGCAGCTGACAAGGGAACTGCGTCATTCTCCGACATCGCCAACGGCCTCGCCGCGGAGTACGGGTACTGGCTTGGTGACGCTTTCGCCTCCGGCGGATCGGTCGGCTACGACCACAAGGCGATGGGCATCACCGCCCGGGGTGCCTGGGAATCCGTTAAGCGGCACTTCAGCGAGCTGGACCTGGACACCCAGTCCGAGCCGTTCACGGTCGTCGGTGTCGGCGACATGTCAGGGGACGTGTTCGGCAACGGTATGCTCTTGTCGAAGCATATCCGGCTGCTCGCGGCCTTTGACCACCGGCACATTTTCCTCGATCCGACCCCGGACGAGGCCGTCTCCTTCGCCGAGCGCCAGCGTCTCTTTGAGCTGCCCCGTTCATCCTGGGACGACTACAACAAAACGCTGATCAGCGAAGGTGGCGGAGTTTTTGCCCGCCAGGCAAAGTCGATCGCGGTCTCGGCCCAGGTCCGTTCCGCACTGGGGCTTCCCGACGGGACGACCAGGCTCAGCCCGCCCGAACTGCTGCGAGCGATCCTGCTCGCCCCGGCCGACCTGCTCTATAACGGCGGGATCGGCACCTATGTCAAGGCCGCTACGGAAACCAATGCCGAGGTCGGTGACAAAGCCAACGACTCCATCCGCGTCGATGGCCGTGAACTGCGCGTGAAGGTGGTCGGTGAGGGCGGCAACCTGGGCATGACCCAGCGCGGCCGCATCGAGGCCGCCCTGCAGGGCGTCATCCTGAACAGCGATGCGATCGACAACTCTGCCGGGGTGGACTGCTCCGACCACGAGGTGAACATCAAGATCTTCGTGGACCGGATGGTTGCCGCCGGGAAGCTGGATCCTGCGGAGCGATCGGAGTTCCTGGCCTCGATGACCGACGAAGTCGGCCGGCTCGTCCTTGAGGACAATATCGACCAGAACATCCTGCTGCTCAATGACCGGATGCGGGTCTCCGAATGGAGCCCCAGCTACGAACGCCTGATGGACTGGCTGGAGAAGTCGGCCGACCTCAAGCGTGATCTGGAGGCGCTGCCGACAACGGAGACGTTGCGCGAGCGGCTCGAACAGGGCCAGGGACTGACCTCACCGGAGCTGTCCGTCCTGGCGGCCTACGCCAAAATCGAGCTTGCCTCGGCGCTCCGGGACAGCGACCTCTCCGAGGACCCGTGGTTCCGGTCAACCCTGCGTGCTTATTTCCCGAAGCAGTTGCGTGAGAGGTTCGATGCGGAGCTGGACACCCATCCGCTGCGCCGGGAAATCATCGCGACAGTGGTGGCGAACGACATGATTAACATGGGCGGCATCACCTTTGCCTTCCGTGCCATGGAAGAAACCTCCGCGTCCGAGGCCGCTGTTGCCAAGGCCTTCCTGGCCCTCCGTGAAGTCTATGAACTGGACGTTATGGTCGGGGAGCTCAATGCGTTGCCCGCTTCTTTCCCGACGGAGCACTGGAGCACCGTCCATTTGGATATCCGCAGGCTTCTGGACCGGGCCGTGCGGTGGGTCCTGAGCCAAAGCAACGGCTCCCGGCCAATTGCCGAGACCGTGGCCGAGTTCAAGCCGCTGATGGATCCGATGCGTGCGCGCCTGCTGGACTACCTGCGCGGCGGTGACCGTGACCGGGTGGCCGAATGGCTGGAGACGGCCCGCGCGTGGGGCCTGCCGGAGCAACTGGCCCATCGGTGGGCCGAACTGTTCGAAAGCTTTGTGCTGCTCGACATCGCCAAGATCGTCCACGCCAGCCCGGAACCGGTAGAGGACATCGCGCATGTCTACTACGCCCTGTTCAACCACTTCCACGCCGATTCCCTGCTTGAGCGAATCACCAAGCTGCCCCGGCGGGACCGCTGGCAGGCTCTGGCCCGGGCGGCCCTGCGCGACGACCTGTACTCGACCGTTTCGGATATGACGACGGCCGTGCTGGAGGCAACGCCGCGGGGTGTACCGGCAGAGGAGCGGCTTGTGGCCTGGGAGAACCAGAATGCGGAGCAGCTGAGCCGGGCGAAGAGCATGTTTGATGAAGTGAACGCGCTTGAGGCCGATGACATGGCTTCACTGTCGGTAGCATTGAGGCTCTTGAGGTCAATCGTTCGACGCTAGGCAGCCGCCGGCGTTCGACTATGGAGGTGCTGTGGCAATCTTTACGGACCCTATCAGGGAGCATGCTGATTTCGGGCCGGGGGATGCCGAGTGGCTCCACCTGCTCGTCGGGGACTGGCAGATGGTCGCCGACTTGGCGTTCGCTGACCTGGCGCTGTGGTTTCCGCATCCCGAGTTCGGCTACGTGGCACTGGCGCACGTCCGCCCCTCCACCACGCATACGGTGTTCCACGCCGATTTCGTGGGGGAGGGGATCCGTTCGGACCTGTTGCCCCTCGTTGAGAAGGCGTGGGAGAGCCGGACTATCGAGCGCTCCAACGAGACCAACTGGAGCAGCGACACGGCTCTTCGGGTCGAGGCCGTGCCAATGGTCCGCAACGGCCGGACCCTTGCCATCGTCACCACCCACATGGATCTCTCCAGCTCCCGCATGCCGTCGCGGCTGGAGTTGACTTACCGGCAATGCGCTTACGATCTGTTGCGGATGGGAACACTGGGGCTGTGGCCCGATTTCGCCTCGCCCACCGGTTCGCGCCGCGGGGCGCCGCGCGTTGGGGACGGTCTGATCAGGCTCGACGCCGAGGGCATCGTCCAGTACGCGAGCCCCAACGGGGTGTCCGCATTCCGACGGCTGGGAGACGGCGAGTCACTTGAGGGCAGGAGCCTGGCCGAGGTAACCGCAGGTTTGCTGAAGGACCGTCGTCTGGTGGATGAAACCCTTCCGCTGGTCGTCACAGGGCGTATGCCGTGGCGCAGTGAAATCGAGTCCCGCGGGGTCAGTCTGTCCTTGCGGGCGATTCCGCTGCGGGATGAACAGCGGCGCTTCGGCGCCCTCGTGCTCTGCCGCGACGTCAGCGAACTGCGGCGCCGCGAGATGGAGCTCGTGACGAAAGACGCCACGATTCGGGAGATCCACCACCGGGTGAAGAACAACCTGCAGACCGTTGCCGCGCTGCTGCGGATGCAGTCGCGGCGCATGGTCAGCGATGAGGCAAAGCAGGGGCTTGAGCAGGCGATGCGGCGAGTGGCCACGATCGCCCTCGTGCATGAGACGCTGTCCCAGGGCCTGACCCAGAGCGTCGACTTCGACGAACTTATCGGACGCCAGTTCAGGCTCTCGGCTGAGGTGGCGTCGCCGTCGCAGCAGGTGAAGACAGCACGCTCGGGACTGTTTGGTGAGCTGCCGAGCGACTTTGCGACGCCGCTGGCCTTAGTGATCAACGAGTTGGTGACCAACGCCGTTGAACATGGGCTGGAGGGCAGGACCGGAACGGTCTGGCTAATGGCGGACCGCTCCGAGGGCGAGGACGGCGAGGAGCTGCTCACCGTCACGGTAGCGGACGACGGCGTCGGCATCCCCGCTACACCCTATGTGGAGGGCCTCGGTCTGCAGATCGTCCGTACCCTGGTGACGAGCGAACTGGGCGGCAGTATCCAGTGGAAGGCCCGTGACAGCGGCGGGACGGCAGTCGAGATCGTCTTGAGTCTGGCCACGTCCTAGCCCGTCCTAGCCCGTCGGCCAGGGCGGACGCCGGGGGCGGGACCATGGCGGTTAACGAGCAATGGCCGCAGACGTGAGTCTGCGGCCATTTCTTGTTCCTGCCTGTAAAGGCTGGGTGCCGGTTCTACCGGCGGCCAGCAGCTGGTGTCAGGAGGCGCGGCGGGCACGAGCCGCGCGCCGCTTGAGGGCACGTCGCTCGTCTTCGCTCATGCCGCCCCAGACGCCGGCGTCCTGCCCGGATTCGAGGGCCCACTGAAGGCACGTGTCAACGACGGGGCATCGACGGCAAACACTTTTGGCTTCCTCGATCTGCAGGAGGGCAGGGCCGGTGTTTCCTACGGGGAAGAAAAGCTCCGGGTCCTTGTCAAGGCACGCTGCGCGGTTACGCCAATCCATGCTGATCAGTCACTCCATTTCCTGGGCAGTCAGTTTTGCCTTTGTGAAATTATTCACTAGAGGCTTCATAAGAAAGGGGCCCGGTGGGGCCCCCTCAATCATCTGAATTAAGCGTGTCATGTTAACGCTGCGTAAACAAGGGGTACTAGCATGCAAAATGCCGCGCCCTCGTGAGCGATGCATCACAATGTGCGGCCGGGCCCTCACGTCCAGTCGACTATGTCCGGTACTGTGCCAGTGTGTCAAGAGCCTCTGAAAACCCCTCCGAACCTGCCGCTGACCGCGGGAACGGCCCTGCGGGAAGCCCTTCCGGCGGGCCCGCCGGCAGCGTTCGCGGCCGGCCGGCAGGAATCCTGGTCATTGCTGTCATCGTGGCGCTGGAAGCGACCGCGCTGCTGGTTGCCGCCATCTGGTACGGAAGCCAGTTAGTTACCGGAGCCCCGGTGCTCTCCTTCTGGGGTGCAGTCTTCACGCTGGGGCTGCTGTTGGTCTTCGCTGCCTGGCTTGTGGCCGTGTCCACGTTCCTGTTCCGCGGGTACCGGTGGCCGCGATCTGGTGCGCTGGTGGCCCAGCTTTTTGCGCTCACCATCGGCTTTCCCACGATGTCCGGCGGCTATCCCCTGGCGGGCTTGGCCCTGCTGGTGCCTGCGGTTACCGCCATTATTTTGCTGTTTGACAAGCGAGTCATCGTGTTCGCATCACGGGCAGGCGGGGCTCCGCCGGCCCTCTAGCCAGGTCCCGTCTGATCCCTGCTGCTGTCTGCTGCAGGATCGAACGCCAACTGCACCGCCCGGGCCCGACCTTCCGAAATCAGGACCGCGCGGCCCGGGGGAGGGCTGGGCTCCAGATCGAACCTGACTCCGAACAAGTCTCCGTCCAGCACCGACCGCGGGGCGAGCAGGACGCCCCTTCCGTAGCCCGCGGCATTCTGGGCCAGTGGTACCCGTTGCCGAATGGCGGGGTTAAAGCCTGCCGTCAGGACCACGCGCCAGCCCAGGTTGTTCAACAGGACCAGCCGGCGATTGGTTTCAGCTGACTGCAGGTCGAGGTCGTCCGCCAGCAGGACCGCCGCAGGGTCCAGCACCCCGGCGAGCGCGGCGTCGTACGTGCCTGCCCAGTACTCCTCCAGATCCGTCGCTGACGGGGGCCGGAGCCAAGTGGCTGCCGGGTTGAGCCCGGGAAGGGCCGATAGAAGCGAGCTCTTCCCCGACAGGTGCCCACCGAGGACCGCTAGGACTGCGCCCGGAGGTAACGGGATTCCCACAGCGCAGAGTTCGTCGCCCTGGACGCCGAGGCAAAGCTGCCCGTTCGAGGCAGGCGGGCCCGGGCGGGGCGTTGCCTCGCTGCTGCCCGCACTTACTGGACCGGACCGCGCGTGGACTTCGCTGACCGTGACCCGTGATGGAAGGGGCTCGATGCGGAACGGCCGGATTCGCGAGAGACAGGCCTCGCCGCCGACTGCCGGCGGGCGGGGCCCGAAGAGTTGTCCCACGTGCCCGCAAGGAGAAGGGGAGACAGACATTGGTCCAAAAACGACCACTCGATCTCCGGCCGTCCCGCCGGCGGGCAGCCGGGGCCAACCGAGCCGCGCTTCCTCGGTCGAACCGGCAGGCAGGAAAATCCGGTTGGGCACGGCGGCGAAGAACCGTGCGGTCACGAGCTCGCGTTCCCCCGCCGCGAGCACCGCAATCCCGGCGCGGGCACCATCCCGGACGATGTTGTGGACCAGGTCTTCGGCCCAGGCCAGGGGTCCGGCCCGAAACGCCGACACCCAGGACCCCCAACCGCACAGGACGAGGACGAGGACAGGCAGGTCCGCCGGCTGGG
Organism: Pseudarthrobacter sp. PH31-O2; assembly: GCF_030063265.1. Lineage (NCBI taxonomy): Bacteria > Bacillati > Actinomycetota > Actinomycetes > Micrococcales > Micrococcaceae > Pseudarthrobacter > Pseudarthrobacter sp. PH31-O2. The sequence continues at coordinate 71,927 of NZ_JASIST010000001.1, forward strand.
CAAGGCCCAGCCTTCGTGTCATTTCTTCCGAGACGCGTTCGAGGACCCGCGCGGCCCGCCGGAGTTCGTGCAGCCCGACAACTGCGCCCACTCTAGCGGCGGTGGACATGGCGCTGAATGAACCTGTGGCATCCAGGAGATACATGTGGGATTCGTCATCGCAGCCAAGCAGCTGATTCACAATGAGCTCCAGGACGGTGTCGGCACCTCCATTGAGTCCCGGGATCAGTCCGAGGTGGCCGTGGGTGCCCGGATGCCAGTCGAACTCTGCCACTCGTTGTTCCCTGGGAAGGTCCAACAACCCCAGCCGGATCCGGCCGCGGCTGCCATCCGTCGGAAACGGCACTTTACCGGGGAGCGGTGTTGCCACCGGACGGCGCGGCTCCCCACCGCCGATTGCCGCCCAGGCAGCCCGGACTGTTTCCGTCAGGTGGGTTATGGCCAGGGACGGTGGCGATGCGGCGCGGGCGGCGCACGGTTCGACCGCCGGGCGGTTGAGGAATTCACTGACCTCCATCACACTTGGCCAGCCGGCAGCCTCGGACGGGAGCGGCGTGGTCGTGGCGGTCTGAAACTCTTCCGGCGCTTCGCTGCCGCGGACCAGGTAGGCGCGTCCCGGCCGCGCAATCGGGATGGCTGCCGCCAGCCGTGAATTGATGATGTCGAGGGACTCCAGTTCGGATTGGACCCGCAGGGCGACACGGCTGGTCACGTTCGCACGGATGTCTGCGGAAACGGCGCCCTGGGGTCGCTGGGTGGCCATGATGAGATGAATCCCAAGCGAGCGGCCGATTGCAGCTACCCGCAGGAGCTCGGCCAGCGCTTCCGGGGCTTCCTCTACCAGCATTCTGAATTCGTCGATGATAAGCACCAGATGGGGCAGCGGCGGCGCCGCGGGTTGAAGCGATTCATAGGCAATGAGGTCGGCAGCCCGGTACGAGTCAAGGAGCTCTTCCCTGCGGCGTACTTCCGCCCGCAGTGATACGAGCGTGCGCTCCACTTCACCCTGGTCGAGATCCGTGAGCAGTCCGACGCAGTGTGTCAGGGCTGCCAACGGTCGCAGGCCGGAGCCGCCTTTGAAATCAATAAACAGCAGGTTGACGCGATCGGGCGGGTAATGGCCCACCAACCCGACCGCCATGGTCCGCAACAATTCGGATTTGCCCGAGCCGGTGGTCCCCGCCACCAGGAAATGGGGGCCGTCGGCCTGGAGGTCCAGCCACAGTGGGCCGGACGTTCCGACGCCGACCAGCACTGGAAGTCCGGGGGCGTGTGCTGAGGCGGCCCAGCGTGCGGAGATTTCCGCCGCTGAGGCTGGCATCAGCTCCGCCATGAAGCAGGCATCCGGAAGGCCTTTTGGCGGAGCCTGCTCAGGGTTCTGTCCGCCGATCCGGCGGCAGGCCCGGTCGAAGACGCCGGCTGGAACAAGATCGGGAATGAACTCCACCGCGGAGTGACCGGACGAAAGCACAGCGGTTCGCTCGGTGAGCTCGAGGACCGAACCAGCGGCGGCAGCAGCAGGACCTTCGGAGCAGTGGAAAACCTGCCAGCCGTGGCCTGCCGCAGCCGAACACAGCCTGTCCCGCCCCATTGTCGTGACGATCACCAGCACCCCGCGCTCGTAGCCCGGGCCCGGGCCGGTTGCGAGGATTTCCAGCGTGGATGTCTCCTGTGCGGAGAGCACGACTGACGGCAGGAAGCGTGCGGCATAAAGGGCGGCGGTTGGGCCGTGGATGAGGATTTTGGTTCGCCCGGCTGCGGGGTAGCTGGCAAGTTGCAGCAGGCAGGATCTGACCAGTCCGGACACGGCGGTTTCGGGGCCACGCACACTGGTCAGCCTGGTCGCTGGATTGAGTGTCACAGGCACCAGGCCGAGCAACGGTGGCTGGAATCCGGAATCCGGTGGTTCCAGACCGATATTCGCGCGTTGCGGTGCCTGGCCGAGCCGCAACCAGACAGGTCCTGTGGCAATTGCGGATGACACCCCGCGATCCGCTGCAAGGAAACGAGCCCCCAGCGACAGTTCGCCGGCGGAGGGCGCGGCTCGCCGCCGTCGTTCGCGGTCCTGGCGCGCCGCGGCGGCCACGGCGGCCCGCAGTTCTCGGCGCTGCCTTCGGCCCGAAAACACGGGCACCAGAATGGACACGGCTGACAGGGCAGTAAAAGCGAGGAACACCCACATTCCGGTGAGGACGGCCAGGCCCACTCCGAGGCAGAGGGGCAGGCCCGCTGACAGCAGCAGGGCCGCCCTGTTGCTGTGGGCCGCGGGGTTGCTGAGCACCAACGGTGCTGAGATGTCGGACCCGGCAAAGGCCGGAATGCCGGCGTCGAGGGAATCGCCGAAAACCAGGGACATCGACGAACCGCCGCACCGGATCGCCGACTCCGTGGAGACGGGCGCCGACTGTACTTTCCGTCCGTCGACGCGGACCCCGTTGGCGCTGCCGAGATCGACGAGGCTGACGGCGGAGTCAGTCACGTCCAGCCGGGCATGTTCCCGGGACAGCTCGGCGTCCGGAATGACGATCTCGGTGCCGCTGCGACCGATTCGGAACCGCCCCCGCCGCAACGGAAAGATCAGGCCCGCACCCGGGCCACTGTGCACGGTCAGCACGAGCGTTGGCGGGTCCACAATCGTGGGCGGCGCAGCGCCGTCCACCAGGATGGCACCGGCAACGAGGGGGACTTTCCCGGGCGTCAAAGCGGCCACGGGCACCCGGTCCACGGTCAGCGCCCCGGTCCCGTAACGTCTGGAGATAGCCGCTTCGAGGTCCGCGCCGGGGCAGGTAGCCGGCAGTTCGATGGCCAGTTCCGCAGGTCCGGAGGTCAGTGCCGACCCCGGGGCGGGAACCAGTGTGCAATGCAGCAGCATCGGGTTGGGTCCTTTCCCGGGGTGTCGTTTGATCCCACGGTAGGCGGCGATGCGGCGTTGCGGCACGCGGGAATCCGGCTATGTGGAAAGCGGTGCCGACGGAGGGAAAACTGCCCCGCGACAGGACGGTCCGCGGGCCTGGACGCGGGCCGCGATTCGCGGGTTCACACCGTGTCTCGGGTAGGCTGGACCAGCAGACAATGCGCAAGATTGCGCTGCCCGCATTCGAACCAGGAGAGTTTGTGACCGCTGACCTCGTCATCGTAGGGTCGGGCTTCTTTGGCCTGACAATCGCAGAACAGGCCGCCACAGAGCTGGGCTTGAAGGTCGTTGTTATCGACCGCCGGCACCACATTGGCGGAAATGCCTACAGCGAAAGAGAAGAGCAGACCGGCATCGAGGTGCACCGCTACGGCGCGCACCTCTTCCACACCTCCAACGAGCGTGTCTGGGAGTACGTGAACCGCTTCACCACCTTCACCAACTACGTTCACAAGGTGTACGGCGTTCACAAGGGCGAGGTCTACTCCCTGCCGATCAACCTGGCGACCATCAACCAGTTCTTCCGCGCCAACCTGACCCCGGGCGAGGCCCAGGAACTGATCAAGGAACAGGCCGGGGAACTTGCCGGCACGGATCCGCAGAACCTGAACGACAAGGGCATCCAGCTGATCGGCCGTCCGCTGTACGAGGCCTTCATCAAGCACTACACCGGCAAGCAATGGCAGACGGACCCCAAGGACCTGCCCGCGGGCATCATTTCCCGGCTCCCGGTTCGCTACAACTACGACAACCGGTACTTCAACGACAAGTACGAAGGTCTCCCGACCAACGGCTACACCGCGTGGATCGAGAAGATGGCGGAGCACCCGAATATCGAGGTCCGGCTCAACACCGACTTCTTTGACGAGTCGCACGAGTACAGCAAAAACAATGTTGTCGGCAACATCCCGGTCATCTACACCGGCCCGGTCGACCGCTACTTTGACTTCGCCGAGGGCGACCTCTCCTGGCGCACCATCGACTTCGAAGAAGAAATCCTCGACGTCGGAGACTTCCAGGGAACGTCAGTGGTCAACTACAACGACGCCGACGTGGCCTACACCCGCATCATTGAGCCACGGCACTTCCACCCGGAGCGCGACTACCAGACGGAAAAGACCGTTATTATGCGCGAGTTCTCGCGGGCAGCAGAAAAGGGCGACGAACCCTACTACCCGATCAACACCGCAGCGGACCGCGAACGGCTGCTCAAGTACCGCGATCTCGCCGCCGCCGAGCAGGATGTCCTGTTCGGGGGTCGTCTGGGCACATACAAGTATCTGGACATGCACATGGCCATCGGGTCGGCACTGACCATGTTCGATAATAAGATCCGCCCGCATTTCGATGGTGGCGCCAAAATTGAAAGCGGAGGGGTCGACGCATGAGCGCCGCGGACGAAACTACTGATTGGGCACGGATCCAACGGGTAATCCTTCCGTCGGGTGACCAGACCGACACTATCCCGCTGTACGTGGACGCCGGGCCCGCCAGCGGCATCCGGCTGCGGGAGAACGACGAACTTGCCCGCTCGCCGAAGCTGCCCGAGGACAAACTGCAGATGTTCAGCTCCGGGGGGAGCGAGGCGCACTTCGAGGACTTGCTCTCGCGTGAGTCCATGCGGGTGCGGTCCGGCGAGCAAATATCGTTCGGCACCTATTTCAACGCATTTCCGGCAAGCTACTGGCGACGGTGGACCTCGGTCCGTGACATCCGGCTGGTCGTTCGGACAACCGGCAGCGGAGCGGTCACCGTTTACAAGTCCAATGCCCGCGGGTCGGTTCAGCGGGTCGATGGGCGCCACGTTGACGGCGAGTCCACTTCGGTTTTCGAGTTATCGCTCAAGCCGTTCGGCGACGGCGGCTGGTACTGGTTTGATCTGGCAGCGAGTTCCACGGACCTCGTGCTTGAGGCCGGCCAGTGGGAGTCTCACGATCTCACCGGCAGCCGCGGCCAGGTGACCCTCGAAATCACGACAATGAACAAGCCCGATTACTGCCTCAACAACGCCCGCATCCTCGCAGCTAACCTCGACGTCCTGGCCAACGTCAAGGAAATCCTGATCGTGGACCAGGGCACGCAAAAGGTGGAAGACCAAGAGGGGTTCGCCGAGGTCCAGGCCTCACTCGGGGGCAAGCTACGGGTCATTAATCAGGCGAACTTGGGCGGGTCCGGCGGTTTTGCCCGTGGAATGTACGAGGCGGTGGAGAACGGCAGCGATTACGTGTTGCTGCTCGACGACGACATCGTCGTCGAGCCGGAAAGTATCGTTCGGCTCTTGACCTTTGCCGACCACTGCCGGAAGCCCACCATCATCGGGGGGCACATGTTTGACCTGTATAACCGCAGCGTCCTGCACACCTTTGGCGAGGTGGTCGACCCTTACCGGATTGTGCCGGCGCAGCCACATGCGGACATGGAGCTTCGCCATGACTTTAGCGTCGCGAACCTCCGCCAGACCGCCTGGCTGCATCGCAGGGTGGACGTCGACTACAACGGCTGGTGGATGTGTCTGGTCCCCACGAAGGTGATCAAGGAAATCGGGCTGGCCCTCCCGCTGTTCATCAAATGGGACGACGCCGAATACGGTCTCCGGGCTAGGGAAGCCGGGTTCGCGACCGTGTCACTGCCGGGCGCAGCGGTGTGGCATGTGTCGTGGGCGGATAAGGACGACATGGTCGGCTGGCAGTCGTACTTCCACGAACGCAACCGGCTGATAACCACGCTCGTTCACAGCCCCTATCCCAAGGGCGGACGGGTCCTCAGGGAATCGGTCCAGGCCGACGTCAAGCATCTTGTGTCGATGCAGTATTTCACCGAGCACGGCCGCATCGAGGCACTGAAAGACATCTTCAGAGGACCCGACGCTCTGCATCAGGTCCTGGCGTCCAGGCTTCCGGAGATCAACGCCCTCAAGTCCCAGTACACGGACGCCCAGCTGAAGGATGACGTGGACGACTTCCCGGCTCCGAAATTGGGCCGCGGCCCAATGGGTGGTGCGCCGATCGGAATGCCGCGCAAAAAGGACCTGGTTCCCTGGGGCATCAAGACAGTCTCGCGTCAGCTCGTCAAGGCTCCCGCGCCGGAGAGCGCCGAACGTCCGCAGGGATTCCTGGCCCACCGGGACAACCGCTGGTTCAGGCTTGCCCACTACGACAGTGTTGTGGTGTCCAACGCCGAGGGAACAGGTGCCTCCTGGTACCGGCGTGACCCCAAGAAGCTCAAGTCGATGCTGGCCGAGGCCACCCGTTTGCACCTTCGGCTGTACCGGGAGTGGGACAAGTTGGCCGAGCAGTACCGGGAGGCCGTTCCACGAATTACCTCGATGGAAGCCTGGAAAAGGACGTTCGACGCCGACACCAAGGGTGGGCAATAGATGGCCGGCCCTGTGGACCAGTTGGTCAAGCCCGGACGTGGCCGCGGACTGCTCGATGTCTACGGTGATCGCTTCCTGTTGAAGCTGCTGGTACGCAAAGAGATAAAGATCCGCTATCGCGGTTCGGTGCTTGGTCTGATGTGGTCCTATGTCAAACCGCTGATGCAGTTCATGATCTACTTCATCGCGCTGGGTATTTTCCTGAATCTTGAGCGGGGGACGCCCAACTACGCGATCTATCTCTTTTCGGGCATTGTGCTGGTTAACTTCTTTACGGAGTCATTGTCCAACGCCACCCGGTCGATAGTGGACAACCGCGACCTCATTCGGAAGATCTACCTGCCGCGGGAGCTGTTTCCAGTCGCAACCGTGTGGGTGTCAGCCGCCCATTTCCTGCCTCAGTTGTTGGTACTTATTGCTGCCTGCCTGGTTGTCGGGTGGACACCGTCAATCGTGCAGATATTGGCGGCGGTCCTGATCTTTGTGATGGTGGCGATCCTGGCTACCGGCTTGGGCCTGATGTTCGGTGCTGTCAACGTCTACTTCCGCGACTCCGAAAACATCGTGGACATGATCGTTATGGTTGTCACGTGGGCTTCGCCGGTTCTTTACGTGTGGACCATGGTCCAACAGGTTATGGGACCGTGGTTTTGGGTTTATCAGCTCAACCCGATGACAACTGCCGTCGAAGTTTTCCACTGGGCTTTTTGGGAGCCGACCCTGAAGGCGAACCAGCTCGTGGGGGATACCATGCCCCCGGATCTCTTGAGCTTCTGGCTTCCGGTTTCCCTGGTCATGTCTGTGGCAATCCTGTTCCTTGGCCAGCTGATGTTCCGCCGGCTTTCCGTCCACTTCGCACAGGAGCTCTGAAATGACGTCCCACGGCCACGTTGCCATCAGCTGTATTGGCGTCCGCAAGCAGTTCGTCCTGCGGCACACGCGCTCCCTGAAGGAGGCCTTGGTCTGGCTTGTCAGGGGCCGCAAGGGAGATCTGTCGAAGAAGTTCCAGGCGTTGAACCACGTCTCCCTTGAGGTCAAGCAAGGCGAAACGGTTGCCCTGCTGGGCCTGAACGGTTCCGGTAAATCCACCCTCCTGAAGTTGATTTCCGGTGTGCTGCAGCCTGACGCCGGCACGGTGCGGACCCGGGGGCGGGTAGCCGGGCTGATCGAGGTCGGCGCGGGCTTCCACCATGACCTCAGCGGACGTGACAACGTTTATCTCAACGGTGCGATTCTGGGCATGTCGGAAAAGCAGATCGATGAGATGTTTGATTCCATCGTGGAGTTCTCGGAAATCGGTGAATTCATTGACACCGAAGTGAAGTTCTACTCGTCGGGTATGTACCTGCGTTTGGCATTTTCCATCGCGGTGCACACCGACCCGGAGGTCTTCCTCATTGATGAGATCCTTGCCGTCGGCGATGAGCCGTTTCAGCGTAAGTGCATCGCGAAGATCCAGGAGTTGGCCGAGAAGGGCAAGACGCTCTTTGTGGTGAGCCACGACCTGGATTTGGTGGCGACGGTCTGTGAACGCGGGGTGCTGCTCGAACACGGCGAGGTCGTGATGGACGCAGAGGTGCACGACGTCGTTGCGGAGCTCCGGCGGAGATCAGCCGTGGCCTAGCGGCCGTGTGGCATTCCACCTCGGGCCGGCGTCGAATAGGATGGGGCGGAAACGGGGAACGTGCCCCGTACTGGGGGATACGGGAGCGCGATCGATGACAATGTTGGGACCAGAAAAACAACGGGACCGATGGGCCGGGAGCCGACGCCGCACTGCAGTGGCGAAGGTCCGCAAGACCGTGGCGGTAGCTGTGGCCGGCGGCCTTTGCCTCGTTGGTATGGCCCAAGGGCCGGCAGTGGCGGATACCGCCACGGAAACCGTTACTGTGACGCCCACAGCCAGCCCCTCGGCCACAAAGCCGGGCCCGTCTGCATCGGGTACGGCACCGGCGCCGACACCGCCGGCTGACCCCCCACCCGCCGCTCCGTCGCCTACTTCGACAGCAGCACCAGCCCCGCCAACAGCCTCGCCGGAGCCGACGGCGACCCCGGCCCCCGTGGCTCCGAGCCTGGAAGTTTCCGATCCGGCCGCAGCGGCCGCCGCAGTGTTTACAGTGCCCGGGCCCATCGGTGCCGAGCATCAGAGGCTCGGTGGTGACTCCGGGGCGGTTGGCCCAGCCACCGCAGCGCAGCTTTGTGGCTTGGCCAACGGCGGCTGCCTGCAGACATTCGCCCACGGCACGATCGCGTGGAGTCCGGCAACCGGCGCCCACCTGATGGCCGGGCCAATCGAGGCGGCGTGGGTAAAATACGGCGGCGTCAACAGCTACCTGGCGTATCCGACCGCAGATGCCACTTGCGTGGGCACGAGCGCACTTTGCCAGCAGGCATTTCAACGGGGGAAGCTCATCTCGGTCCCGGACCGCGGCACCTTCCCGGTCTGGGGTGGCATAAACGCGACTTATGATGCACTTGGAGGACAGAACGGATACCTCGGCTATCCCGTGGAGGCTGAGAAGTGTGGTCAGCCTGCAGGCTCTTGCGTGCAGCATTTCCAGCGCGGCCTGATATACTTCGGTCCGTCCGGAACTTGGCAGATCTGGGGTGCCGTGGCAGCTGCCTACGACGCTTGGGGCGGCTCATGGGGCTACCTTGGATATCCGAAGGGGGCAGAACAGTGCGGCCTGCCGGGTGGGGCTTGCGTGCAGAATTTTCAGCGGGGATCGATGTATTTCGCACCCGGAGTCGGAACTGTGCCTGTATGGGGCGCCATTAACGCCCGGTACCAGGAGCTAGGCGCGCACGGCAGCTACTTGGGATATCCGTTGGCAGGCGAGAAGTGCGGACTGCGAGACGGCGGTTGCTCACAGGCGTTCCAGCGCGGACGTATCTACTACGCCGCGGGAGCCGGCACACAGGCTGTCTGGGGCGGCATAGGCTATTTCTACGCAGCCCGTAAGGCTCAGGACGGCGCTCTCGGCTATCCGGTGACTGCAGAGGCGTGCGCCGCCGGCGGGTTTTGTAGCCAGTCATTCCAGTACGGTGTGCTGGAATGGATCCCCGGCAGCGGTGTGCGCTACCGGCTCTCAGCGGGCGCCTACTGCCCGGCCCTGAACTCGGGCGCGGTCCAGTACCCAACTAACGGCGCCGAACGGGTCACTTTCTCTATCGCTGATGACTATGGCTCCACCCGAATCACCTTGATCACCTGTGTGCGGCAGGCCGACGGCAGCTATGCCAAAGAATGGGGCGCGTTCGGTCATGCCGGGGAATCCGGCTTTGGAGCCCCCGGCTGGCCGACCGGCCCGACATGGCAGAAGTACTCGCCCACAGGCAGCTTCACAGTGACGGAGGGCTTCGGTCTGGGCAATCCTGGAACCGCCTTGTACTACCGAACATTGAATCCATTCTCCCGCTGGGGCGGTCAGCTTAACGCAAACTACAACAACTACTTTGAGTCCAGCTCGGACGTATTCCCGGATGAGAACATGTGGTATTACGCCACGCGTGCGTCACATGATTACCGGCAGGGCGTAGTTATCAATTACAACCGGCCGCCGGATACGCCGATCACGATGAACGCAGGATTTGCCATCTTCCTTCACGGAAACAACGTCCCGACTTGGGGCTGCATCTCACTGAACGACGGAGACCTGCTGCAGTTCATGAGGACTGCGCACGCAGGCGACCGCTTCGTTATGGGAGTCGCATATGACATTTTCAACTGACACAAAACGCCGTCCCCGCCGTGGGTTGATGTTTAGCGCAGCGGCGGCAAGTCTTTTGTTGACCGCGTGCACCGGGACCATGTCCTCCGACCCCACCCAATCCAACGTCGCGGCCGTGCCGGCGCCTTCGCCGACAGGAACTTCGGACACCTCGCCCGGGGACGACGCGACGACACATGACGGGCGTACGGTGATGCCTGTGCGCCCCGGGGATTGCTCCACCCCCGCGTTGGACGGCATCCGGAGGGTTCTGGGCCCGGTGGCCTCTGGCCTCCAGCCGCCCGAGGCGAAATCCTCCTCGAAGCTTGGGGTTGTGGAGATCACCTGCACCTACGGGCTGTCGGCACCACCCGCCGGCCAAGGGTCGGACCCCGCAAAGTCGCTTTTGATCTCGACGACGATAGTGCCGGACCAAGCGGCCCTTGACAGTCTCGGGTTACCACGGCTGATGATGTCCCCGGAGCCGGTCGCGGGGATGGGCAAAGCGTGGTATTCGACCAATCTCTTATCCGGCACCACAGAGTACGTGCTCGAAATCCAGGACGGCCTACGGGTTACCCGGCTCACCCTGGCCGCACCGGCGGCGGCGACGCCGGGTCCGGATGTGAAGACCAAGCTTGCCGAGTTAGCGCGCCTGCCCTGAACCTTCGGCGGCCCCGCGCAGACTGTCGTGCCGGTTGCCCTTCAGCTGCCGCCGCAGGCCGTTACTTTGTACAGGCTTGCGTTACCTTGGCGGAACACCGGCTGCACAGAGGTGGATGCGTCCAGGTCCGCGAGCCCGGGAAATGCATGGTTCCCGCCGTGCACTTCCTTAGTCCCGAAATCTAGAACGTAGTGCACCCCCGTGCGTAGGATAGCCTCGCAGATGGAAGGGTCGGTCCCAGCGTCCCGCAGCCGCGCGTTCAGGAGTTCAACGTCTTTCGAATTTGCCGTGAGGACATGTTTGGCGGTCGTATCGCGGTCCGCCAGCGCATAGGCAAGCGCGGCGCCCGTCCACGGATTGACGGCGATCACGGAGCCTTGGGGAACTAGCTCCGGGAGTTGGTCGATGACCGCCTGCTCGTCTGTGGATACGAGGGGGGAGTCGGGAGTCTCTTGGTAGTTGACGCGGGCTGAGCGCACTGCTGCCGCCGTCGAGGGCAGCTGGGAGGCCACCGCCGCGGCGGCCACGAGCACAGCGCCGCAGGCGAGCATGACGGCACGCACGCCTGTCAGCCTGCCGCTGCGACCGCGTGCAGTTGCGGACGTCCTCGCGCCGTACAAGAAGCTGCGCAGGCGGGCGGCTATCGCGTCTACGCCGAGTGCGGCAAACGGGACCGCAGTCAACGGCAGTAGCGCGGCTAGCCGGTAGCTGTCGTTGTACCAGACGCCTGTCACCCGGCTCCGGAAGTCGCTGATAGGCGTACCCGAGACAATCACGAATAGTATGGCCGTAATCCCGAAGCAGGCGAGGAGCCAGAAGTTGCGCTGGCGGCGCACAGACAGGGCGAGCCCGACGAGCATCAGGATACTGACTGCCGGCGCAACGGGCCGGTTCATCGCAGAGTTGGCCACCACCTCAAACGCAGCGCCCAGCGCAGACTGCATCGGACCCCAGAAGGCAGCGTCCTGCGGAGGACGGATGAATTTCCACAGCACGATGAGCAGGCCCGCGAAACCCACAAGGCCGACGGTGGCCAGCGCCCGGCCCCGCGTCCGGTGTCTTCCGACGTAGCGCTGCCAGTAGGACTGTGCGACCACGGGCACGGACAGAACCAGCAAGGACATGAAGCCGTTGGGGTGGGCCAGGGCCACGCCCGGGATCAGCACAAGAGGCAGGCCGAAGCGTGCCCACGGGGAGACAGGCAATTCGCGTCCGAGACCGAAGAACACAGCCACCGCGCCCAGCGATGCCGGCAACATGCTGACGGACAGAAAGTTTGGATACAGCACCCCGAAGTCCAGCAACATGAGGGGGAACGCCGAAAAAACCCCCGAGAGAACGGCGGCGGACGCGACGGCGACCGGTCTGTTACCAGCCACGATCCGGGTCAACATCATGCAGCCGAGCGGCCACATGACGGCGGCGACGGCCATGTTCAAGAGGTTGACGCCAACGGGCAGTGCCACGCCAGTGAGCTGTATGAGGGCCGCGGCGAGGCCGTGCCACGCCGCAGGATAGAAGTACGGTGCTGCGCCTCCACTGGCCATCGATGACATCGTCAGGGAGGACGCACTGCCGGTTTCCAGAATGTAGCGCACGCCGTTGAGGTGGAAGACGTTATCGAAGGTCTGCGAGAAGCTGGCCGGGGTACCGAAGGCAATGGCGAGCTGCACGAGGATGAGACTGGCGCCGACCACGAACGATGCTGCCAGCCAGCCGGATTCGCGAGCGAACCGAAGCCTGGGTGCCAGCTGTGATGCCAGTGTGCTATCGCGGCTGGCCCAGCGGACGCCCGCCAGAGCCAGGCCAAGGACGACGCCACCCAGCAGGATGGCGACCGACGACCAAGCGATGCCGAGAAAGGGCAGGGCGACGGCGAGCACCGCGGCGATCGTTACGGTGATCGGCGGCGCCGCGGCGACTGCCATGAGGCCACGAAGGCCCAGTCCAACCGCGGCTAGACCACCCGGGAGGACCAGGAAGACAGCGGCGGCCAAGATGAAGGGGATGGTTTCAGCCCAGCTCATTCAACAACCGCACGTCGATATACTCGCGATATAGGCCTGCTGGGGCATTTCAGATGGACTGGTCCAGCAGCCCCAGCAGGTAGCTGCCGTACCCGCTCTTGATGAGGGGCTCGGCCCGTGCACGCAGTTCGTCGTCGCTGAGGAAGCCGTTGCGCCACGCGATCTCTTCGGGGGCGCCGATCTTGAGCCCTTGGCGGTTCTCGACCGTCCGGATAAAGTTCGAGGCGTCGCTGAGGTCGTTGAACGTGCCGGTGTCCAGCCATGCAGTGCCCCGGGGAAGGATTTCCACCTTCAGCTTGCCGCGCTCCAGATAGGTGCGGTTGACGTCGGTGATTTCAAGCTCCCCGCGGGGGGAGGGCTGAAGATTCTTGGCGATATCGATGACATCGTTGTCGTAGAAGTAGAGGCCGGGCACGGCGTAGTGGCTGCGCGGCTTAGCCGGCTTCTCTTCGAGTGAGAGTGCCTTCCCATCGTCGTCGAACTCCACCACGCCGTAGGCCTTAGGGTCCTTGACCCAGTAGCCAAATACGGCGCCGCCGTCGATGTTGGCATGCCGACGCAGCTGCGTACCCATGCCCTGGCCATAGAAGATGTTGTCCCCGAGGACGAGAGCCACGGTGTCGTTTCCGATGTGGTCGGCACCGAGGACAAACGCCTGCGCCAGGCCGTCGGGGGAAGGCTGCTGGACGTACGTGAGGTTCACACCGTACTGGGACCCATCGCCCAGGAGCCGCCGGAACTGCTCCGCGTCGTGGGGCGTGGTGATGATGAGGATGTCCCGGATGCCCGCGAGAATGAGGGTCGACAAGGGATAGTAGATCATTGGCTTGTCGTACACGGGCACGAGCTGCTTGCTGATGCCTAGGGTGATCGGGTGCAGCCGGGATCCGGTTCCGCCGGCCAAGATTATTCCACGCATGCCTCCAATCCTCTCGTAATGGCGGCGCCACAGCAAACTAGGCGCGGGTGAAGCTTGCACGATGCCTGGAATGCCTGTGAAATGCTCGCGGCATCCTGCTTGATACCATCGACTGACCATGCGAACCGAGATGAGCGGAACACACATGCCTGCAGCAACGGCGATACGTGCCAAATCCGAGGCGCCCCCGAGCGCACCGGTGCACGCTCGTCGGCTGGACATTGAGGGACTTCGGGCCGTTGCCGTAGTTGCCGTCGTTTTGGATCACCTCTTTCACTGGCCGCACGGTGGCTTCGTTGGCGTAGATATCTTCTTCGTTATCTCCGGCTACTTGATTTCGGGGATTTTGCTTCGAGAAGCGACGTCGACCGGCCGGATATCTTTCCGGCAGTTCTACATCAGGCGAATAAAGCGAATCCTGCCAGCTGCGGCCGTGGTGTTGTCGGCGACCGTTACGGCCGGGTACGTGATCTATTACGGCGGGAAAGCGACATCAATCGCCTGGGACGCGGTGTGGGCGCTCCTTTTCTCGGCAAACTGGCGCTTCGCAATTCTCGGAACCGACTATATGAACTCGGGCGCCAGCGTTTCGCCGCTACAGCATTACTGGTCGTTGGGAGTCGAGGAACAGTTCTATATCTTCTGGCCTTGGATCATTCTCGCCGCCATGTTTGTGGCCCGTAGGGTGCGAAGCAACCAGCGAGGAACGGTTCTCATTCTCGGTACTGCGGTTGCCCTGCCAATCCTGCTGTCATTTGTCTTCGCCCTTTGGGAGACGAGTGGAAATCATACGGTTGCCTACTTCTCGACGCTTTCACGAGCATGGGAGTTGGGTGCTGGCGCCCTCCTCGCCGTCCTGACAGTGAGTTTCAAGGGCTTCACCCATGCACTCCGGGTTTTGCTACTCTGGATGGGTCTTGCGCTGCTTCTGAGCTCTATCCTGTTCATTACGCCCGCGACACCATTCCCAGCCCCATATGCCGTGATCCCCGTCCTTGGGTCCTGTCTCGTGATCCTGGCAGGTATCGGAACCGCTGATCAGAGGTACGAACGCCAGGCGTGGATCCTTACGAATCGCCTGAGCCGCTACCTCGGCAAGATCTCGTACTCTTTGTATCTTTGGCATTTTCCCGTCATCATCCTGCTGGCGTCCGTTGTGTCCCCGGATTCGAAGTGGTTCTCCGTCGTGGCAATCTCGCTCATGGCTGTTCTGTCCGTGGCCTCATTCCATTTCGTTGAGGATCCCATCCGGCGAAGTAAACTCGGACGGCCAGCCAAGGTGATCGGCACGCACTCCGTCCGTGGCCCGGTGACCCGTATTAGTGCGACAGTTCCCATCGTGGCCCTCGTCGTCGCGGTGGTTTCCGCCCCGCTCGTTGCAGCGGCGGTCAGCCAGCAACAGGCGACGGCGCCAGCTGCAGCGAGTGTCGCGCCCGTGTCTGATGTGGCAACCGTCCCTGCCCGGCAGCAAGTCCTGCGGTCTGCGTTGGCCGCAACCGATTGGCCCGCGTTGCAACCAAATCCGGCCGAAATGGGACCAGATGGAGCCTTGGCCAAGCCGGATGAATGGATCAAGGACGGCTGTCTCGGCGGCGAACTTTCCCCCTTGGCCCACAGCAAGGATGTCGTGCAGAACGCCGCCGGGTGTGTTTATGGGACAGAAAACGCTACCCGTGCTCTCGTTGTATTCGGCGATTCAACGACGATGAGTTACGTCCCGGGGATTCGCAAGGCCGTGGATGAAAAGGGCTGGAAGATATATATCTACACAGTCGCAGCCTGTTCACCGACATTGGTCCCCGTGGGCGAAGATGGATCCGCGAAGGAGTGCATCCGCTTCAAATCGTGGGTCCAGGACGAGATCCAGCGCATTCATCCGGATCTCGTGGTTTCATCGTTCCTGCGCAACGATGGCCAGCTCGCCAGCAAAGCGACCGGGAGCAAAGCCGACGCAGAGTGGCAGCGGAACATCGCGGACATGGCCAAGTTCGTGACGTCCAATGGTGCCCGTTACGTGCTCCTGGAGGCGCCGACACCGGCCAAAGCTGAACCCAGCCAATGCATCACGCGCTTCAGCAAACCTGTCGATTGCATTACCGATAGGCGCGCCGAATTCGACAGCCAGGCTCGGGTCAGTCGTGAGGCGCTTTCGTCCCTTGGGGACAGGGGCGCCTTTGTGCCCACGAAGGAATGGTTCTGCGTTGACGCCCAATGCCCGGCCTTCCTCGGCGGGACAGCCTTGTATGCGGACATCAATCACATCAGTGCCCGCGCTTCGGAAGAACTCGCTCCGCTCTTGAGAGATGCCCTTCAACTGCCACCCACTGCCTAGATCTTGATCGGGGTCAACCGAAGGGGCCGACATCGGCGATGGCCCCGGACGACCCTTCTTTGGTGGCAAGTCAAGCCATGAGTGTTTGGAGTTGACGGAAGATCTGTCTGCTGATGGGACGCTTGTCGCAGCGGTGAATTCGTGGGCTGTTGCCCTCCGCCGTGCGACGCTCGATGTAGGCGCGAGCGACGGGGTCCGTGAGGTCCGGGGCCGGCCGACGACGTCCAGTGCGGGGTTCAGTTGCTGGCCCCGTAGCAGTTTGCCGACGCAGGCTCGTGTTGCCCGACCCTGGGTTCTGCCCAGGTGGTGGACTTCGCTATCTCCTACCGACTAGACGACCCTTCTATGGTGGCAAGTCAAGCGATGAGTGTCTGGAGTTGGCGGAAGATCTGCCTGGCGATGAATCGCTTGAGGCAGCGGCGGATTTCCCGTGGGCTCCTGCCTTCCGCGGTGCGTCGCTCGATGTAGGCACGGGTGGCGGGGTCTGTGAGGCTTCTGGTCCGGGCGACGACGTCCAGTGCGCGGTTGAGCTGCCGGTCACCGTAGCGGGTGGTGCGTTCCACCAGCGTTGCGATCGCCGACTGGTTGTAGGCTCCGGTTATTGAATCCCCCTCCCAATGGCCCGGGACGGCGCGGTCTTCGATCTCGGCGGGGCGTTCGGAAATGTTGATCATCGGGTCCGGGAACGGATGGTGCGTTCTTCGGGATTCCTGTGCTGCTTGCAGCGGGTCCGGCCGCTGCGCAGGGCCTCTTTCACCTCGCGTTTGAGTCCGCCGCGGGCCTGGAAGTAGAGGGCCTGGTAGATCGTTTCGTGGCTCACGCGCATCTGCTCGTCATCGGGAAATTCCTTGATCAGCAGCTTCGAAATCTGTTGTGGGGACCAGCGGGTGAGGAGCTTGGTCTTTACGTAGTCGTGCAGGTCCCCGGGTTCTGACAGCTTACTGTCCTTCGGCCGTGCCCGGGCCGCCGTGGCGGCCCGGTGAGCACCGTAAGGCCGGTACCCCAGCACCGGGTGGCTGTTACGTGTGATCTCCTGGCTGATGGTGCCCACGGACCGGCCCAGCGCCCTGCCGATCGCCTGCATTGAGGTTCCGTGGGACCGCAAGTCTGCGATTCTCTCCCGCTCTGACAGGGACAGGTAGCGGGTGCTGATGGGCTGTTCGAGGGCTGCCAGGGCCACTGGGGCGGGTGCTGGTGCCGCCAGCGCTGCCGGCATTTCAGGGGACGCCGGAGGGGCTGAAGGTGCCGCAAAAGTAGTTGTCACTTCCTGTTTATATGGCGGATCCGCGACATGGCCTTCGGCCGCGGCCGTGTCCGTTGCAGCCTGTTGCCGGTCCCACACGTAGGAGCTCTGTTTGCTGGCGCCGACGGCGAGAGCGGCGTCCCTCCGGCCGGCTCCTTCTTGGCGCAAGCGCAGGTAGTGAAGCTGTTTCGCCGATGGGCGTCGCAGGCAGGTGGAGGCCCGGCCGGCCTCGATCGCCCAGTTCGAGCAGGTGGAGCGGTTCAGACCCAACTGCTTCGCTGCCGCGCTGACGCTGCCGATTTCGCGCAGCACGCTGAGGAACTCCTCAGTCACCGCCGGTGAGTAGCGTTGCGGCGGATCACGGTCCCCGTGGCCCGTGGTTTTCGCCCGGCAGGGTTGAGCCTGCCGGCCCAGGTGTGCGCGGTGCCGATATTCAGCCCCAGTTCCCTCGCTGTCGCCGCGATGCTGCCGGTCCGGTCAAGGACGGCATGGAACTGTTCCTTCTCGGCCTGGGTGTACTGGGGCTTGCGCCTGGTCCCGGCAGCGTTCGCCCACTTCGGGCAGGTACTCCTGTTGATGCCGAGCTCCTGAGCCGCCTCGGCGACAGTTCCCAGGCGCGCCACGGCTGAAAGAAAATCCTGTCGCTGGGCACGGGTATGCGACTGCTGCAGACGCTTCACCGTAGCCCCCGCCAAAGGCTCGGATCTCTCCGTTGAAGCTGATTTTTTCTTTAAGGAAGGACTAATTCTTGATGGTGATTCCATGGGTGTTGCAACTCCGGATTTTCGGAGGTGTTGCAACGATCGCTTGAACTCGCCCAGCGGGTATTTCTGCTGGCCGCCAGTGGGCACAAACTATTGGCCATTGACATACTTGGCGGACAGGTAGAGCCACATTTGAAATTTGGAGGTTCCAGCTACGCCTCCCGGCCACTCAAAAGGAAGCGGTCCGGGATTGTACTTTCAACGGTGTAACTCTGATCCAGGAGGTACATGATGAGCGTGCAGGTTGAAGCGGCCGCCGAGGTGGTCGCGGTGGATGGTGGTGAGCGGGTGTCGGTGGCTGAGAAATCGCCGGTCGTGGACAGGGCGTTGATCGCGCGGTTGGTCGGTGACGCGCAGGCGCAGGGATTGTCCATTGACGGCGAGGGCGGGCTGCTGGCGCAGTTGACCAAGCTCGTGCTCGAGTCCGCGCTGGAGGGTGAGATTACCGTTCATCTGGGCTATGAAAAGCACGAACGCGCCGAGGAGCCCGCCGGGAACAGCAGGAATGGGACCCGGTCCAAGACGGTGCTGACGAAGGCCGGCCCGGTATCGATAGAGGTTCCCCGGGACCGTGCGGGGACGTTTGAACCGGCCGTGGTGGCCAAGCGGCAGCGCCGGCTCGGCTCGATCGAGGACGTCGTGCTGTCCCTGTCGGCCCGTGGGATGACGCATGGGGACATTGCTGCGCACCTGGCCGATGTGTATGGCTCGGAGGTATCCAAGACGACGATCTCCACGATCACCGACAAAGTCCTGGAGGGGATGGCTGAGTGGCAGAACCGGCCTTTGGACCCGGTCTCCCCGGTGGTGTTCATCGACTGCATCCACGTGAAAGTCCGGGACGGGCAGGTCGCTAACCGACCGGTCTACGTGGCGTTGGCCGTCACGACCGAGGGGAACCGGGACATCCTGGGTCGGTGGGTCGGGGACGGCGGTGAGGGTGCGAAGTACTGGCTCCAGGTCCTGACCGAGATCAAGAACCGCGGCGTCGAGGACGTCCTCATGCTCGTCTGTGACGAACTCAAGCACCTGCCGGACTCCGTCGGGGCCGTCTGGCCGGAGACTGTCGTGCAGACCTGCATCGTGCATCTGATGCGCAACAGCTTCCGCTACGCGGCCCGGCAGGACTGGGACAAGATCTCCCGGGCGCTCAAACCGGTCTACCAGGCCGCCACGGTTTCCGAAGCCGAGGAACGGTTCCTGGAGTTCGGCGAGGAATGGGGCAGGAAGTACCCCGCGATAGTGCGGTTGTGGGAGAACGCCTGGGCCGAGTTCGTGCCGTTCCTGCAGTTCGACCGCGAGATCCGCCGAATCGTGTGCGCCACGAACGCGATCGGGTCCGTCAATGCCCGGATCCGCAAAGCCGTCAGAGCCCGCGGACACTTCCCCAACGAGCAAGCCGCGCTCAAGTGCGTCTACCTCGCAGTCATGGCCTTGGACCCGACCGGCAAGGGCCGGGCCAGATGGACCCAACGATGGAAAGGCGCCCTCAACGCCTTCGAAATCGCCTTCAACGGCCGGCTCTCCGCAGCCCGCAAATAACCCAAAAACTACAACCCAGTCACACCGTTAAATTGACAGACCCAGCGGTCCCGGGCAACCCAGCCCGGGACCGCTTCACCATGCCCTTGACAGACGATCACCACATATCAGGGCTGCAACAGGATGAGTCTCGGATCGAGGCCTAGCGGCACCAGGTGCTCCCGTACGGAAGAATAGATCTCCGGGTCTACCAAGGCGGACATTCGGGGGTTGTCTGTCAGCATTTGGGCAACTAGTGCGGGGGCGCGATTGTAGTCCTTTGCTATTCCCGCCAATGGCCAACTGAGGGCGGTTGTTGTCGACGTCGAATTCCCCCTCATGCCCCACTGCCATCGCGCGGCAAGGATCGGGTCTATGGTGTTGGGCGCTGGGATGTAGACCGTGGACGCCGGCTGAGGCTGGTTTGCGCTTTTTAGCATCCGTGCCACGTACGGGGGAGTCGACTCGATTCGAGCTTCTTGGCGGGCCATCTCTGCGAGGGGACGAGCTGAGGATGGAAGGCCTATAGCCTTGAGATCTGGCAGGGAGAATCCGAAACCCTGGGTAGCCGCGATGGAGAGCACGCAGAGGGCCGATATGAAGCCGCGGTTCCCCACAGCATGTTCCTGTCGCTGTGGGGGCGGGAGGAGGGCCGCGGTCGCCGCGACAACCATCGGCCACGCCAGCAGCAGAATTGCAATCAGGTATTTGTAGAAATAGTAGGAAATCGCGCCGTTTTGAATGCTCTGCGAGACTGCGAGCCACAGGCCCACACCAATCGGAACGAATAGCCCCATCGACGCACGGGAGACATCGAGGCGTTCGGCGCGCAGTTGCGGCGAACTGATCCGGTACCCAGCAGAGCGATTGGCGAAACCGAGGGCTACAGCCAACGCGACAGTGAGAAGGGCCAGCCCGAAGTCGGGGAAGGCGATGCCGCCCTGCGCCTCAAGTATGTGCTGACTCTGGACGAGGAGGGGGGATATTTGGATGAGCGGCAACACTATACCGAGGATCGTGAGGGTTACGCTGCCGCCGGCGAGTGTCCACCAGGACCGGTTGTAGCTGCGTCGAAAGCGCACTATCGCCCACAGTTTCGTAGCTACAATCACTACAACCAGTGATACCAGCAATAGCCAGTTGTTGCAGATGCTGACGAGGCCGGCACCCACCACTGCCACGCCTATCGCAGGCACCCGACGCCGAAAAGTCAGTAGGGTCAACACGGTAGCTGTGGCCATTCCGCATGCCATATAGAAGTTCCCGAAGCCCTCGTACACAGGGATCGAACCTGGACCATAAATCCAGGCGGCCGACGCAAGGGCGATCCCGGGCGCCATCACAGCAGGCCTACGTCGGACCGAGGGCAAGGCGCAAAGCCCCGCCACAACAATCAGCAACGTCATGACGCACGCGGCTGCCTGTAGGGTCACGAAGGAAACGAGCTCGGCGTCGAGGCTCGTGATGGATGGCTGGACCACGTTGGACAGGGTGGCTAGCAGCGCATGGAACCCCTGGGGGTATTCGCCGAAGCCCCACGCGGCACCGTCAGTACCTGTGGGGATAGTCGGGATGACTTCTCCATGGCTGCGGATCATGTAATAGATGCTGAAGTGGGATTGATAGTCCCAGCGGCTGGTCATTAGCGAGAGTGCGTCCAGCGGGGATCTGATGGCCAGCATGGTGCCCAAAGACAAAGCCGACAGGGTCGCCGCCAGGAACGGCACAAAGTCGATCACTTGCACGCGCGGTAGCAAGCGCTGTGCCCTCCGCGCGTATGACTTGCCGGAGACGATCCACCAAGCGAGGAAAGCGGAGACAACTGCGAGCAGAAGGGTTCCATGATCAGTGCCGAGGATCCGTTGTGGCAACCACCAAGAGAGGGGAATGAAGCCGACTGCGATCAACCCACCATAGAGAATACGGTGTGAAACGGTGCGGGCAGTCGGGAGCAGGAGGAGGAGTGCGGCCATAAGGATAAGTGCCGGGAGCCCCTGGAGCATTCCCGCAGCCCGGAGCCCCACCACGAGCGCCGCAATGATGGCAAACGCCAAGACACCGCGGAGCTGCCGCATGAGGTTGATAGTTCCCGGCTTCTTCTGGGGTCGCTGTGCGGCTCGCCGAGCACGAAGGTGGTGCGGTTCTTGTACGGCTGTGCTCACGAAAATGTTCCCCCAGTATTGATTTGCTTTGAATGTCTCTAGACGTGGAGTCCTGGGCCTCGTGGCCTAAGAACGAACGCAACGCGCTAACGCAAGGCCGGCCCTGACCTCTATGGGGTTCTTCGCCGTCCAGACAAGCCTCCGACGCCGTCCGCGACGCCAGCCAGTGCGTTCGCCAGCCTCGACCATCTGCCAGGAGCAAGAATCGTGACAATGATCAAGTGGCGGTTGTCAGCCAAGAAACCCTTGATTGCCCAAAGTGGGAACTTGCGCCCATACTGCCTGGTCAAGAGGATACGGTTCCTGAAAATGTAATAATAACGCCATGGGGCCGCGGTGCGGATATCAAGTCGGCGGCCGCCAAGGGACAGTTTCCTGCCGAAAACCTGGGCGGGGACCTTGCTCCCCAGGGCATGCCCCAGGGAAGCGCCGGGAGCAAGTGCGACCTCCAGGCCATGGGCGCGGCACCGGAGATAAAACTCGCTGTCTACTCCATCGATGAAGAGACTGGCCTGCAGGAGGCCCAGGCGTTCGATGACAGGGACCGGGACGAGGAGTCCGGACTGGATCGGTTCACCGCCGAGCTGGACACCGTGCCGGACAGGTCCACGCCGAACCGGCAGACCGCGTACCGAGCCCGGAGCAACCATTCCCACCGGCACACCCGAGGCCGAGGCGGCGGCGGCGGTCGTGAGCAGTTCCTGCACGTAGCCCGGGTCCAAAAGGGAGTCCTGGTCCATGGTGAGGATGAAGTCCGGTCTCGGTGTGGCCGCGAGCGCCGTCGAAATTCCTGCGTTGAGCGCTGCCGCAATGCCTGAATTCTCGCTCAGCCGAACCGCGACGCAACCCATCGCCTCCAGCTCCGTAAGGAGCCTGGCCGGGTCCTCTGGACTCCCGTCGTCAACCACAACAACCCGCTCAACTTGGGGGAGCAATGCTGCTGCGTTGGCCAGGACCGCCTCGGTTGGGTTGAACAAGGAGATCACGGCGGTGGTTGTGCGCACAGGTACGCCGTCCACCTCAGGCAGGTTTAACGTCGGGCTGCGCATCGATCCAGGTCGCCAGCTGGTCGATGCCCTGCGCGAGGTTGAACTTCGGCGACCAGCCGAGCACTTCTTGCGCTGCGGAGATATCAGCCCAGGCATGTCGAACGTCGCCCTGCCGGTATTGGCCCGTGACGTGTGGCTCCGGCGCGTTGTAGTGCTCAGCTATCAGCTTCGCCGCGGTGCCAATTGTTTGGAATTCTCCCGACCCGATGTCCATCGGTTCGCCTTGGACCGTGGCTGAGAAGGCACCCGCCACTATGGCCGAGGCAACGTCGTCAATCAGCACGAAGTCGCGCCGGACCTCCCCGTCCTCATAAAGCGGAATTGATTTTCCGCCCATTGCCATCCGGCAAAAGAGGCTCATGATGCCGGTGTACGGGTTGATCAGCGACTGTCCTGGTCCGTACACATTCTGCAGCCGCAGGATGACTGTTTCGACACCATAGGACTTGGACCAGGCTTGGAGGATATGCTCCTGGGCCAGTTTCGTCGCTCCGTACACGCTGACCGGTGCAGGGAAGGTCTCGGATGCCTTCATGGCCAGGGGAGTGGCGCCGGGGAAATCCCACTGGGACTGATCCAGGGTGGCGCTCATGCGCTGTCCCGGGTAGAAGGGCTTTCCTTCCGCGTCCTGCCAGGCTCCTTCTCCATAGACTGCGCGGCTGGAAGAGAGGACGATGCGGCGGGGCAGTTTGTGGTGCCTGTTGAGGCCGTCCAGCATCTGGGAGGTGCCCACTACGTTTACATGGGTGTGGCGGGTGGACTCCTCAAGGGATTGGCCGGTTCCGGTCTCCGCTGCGAGATGGATGATTACGTCCGGAGTCACATCCTGCAGGACTTGGTCCCAAGTGGCTGCTTCAGCGACATCAGCCACAACAAGTTCGGCGCGCAGGTCCAGTTGTTCGGGACGCAGGCCGGATTCGTGGATCTGGGGATGCAGGTTATCAACGACGACGACGCGGTCGAAGGCCTCGGCCAATGACGGGGAGATCGCTGAGCCGATAAAACCAGCTCCGCCGGTCACTAGGACGGTACCGCCCGGACGGACGGAAGTTGAGGCAGAAGTCACTGGGGACCTTTCTTTGCGGGCAGGTTATTTGCCGAAGGCATGGCGGGCAAGGGCCTTGATTGCAGGGGTGTTCCGCGTGATTGCGGCTTTGGGAATCAGGTAAACGGCGTGGGCCCGGGACGTGACGCGCAGCCGTGCAGACCGCGCCGCCCGGTGCCAGCCGAGTTCTTCGGCCTGGATGGCCGCTACTTCGAAGTATTCACGCTCGCCGGCGAACCTCGAACCGTCGACCAGCTTCGTTGCGGAAGCGCTGTTGGAATGACGGCGGTACCGGAAGCACAGCGTCGGTTCGATCAGCAGCTGATGCCCTTGGAAAATCATGTCCATGACCAACGCGAGATCCTGGATAATCGGGAAGCCTTCGCGGAATTCCACCTCCCGGATCTTGTCGGTCCGGAATGCCAGCGACGGCCAGTAGAGCCAGTCGCCGTGCATCAGGTTGCGTGCCATGGCCTCGCCCGAAACGACCTTGCAGCCACGTCCCCTTGGCTTGACGAGCTGTTGTTTGACGGTATCGGCCAAAGTGGTCACAACACGGCTGTTCTCGTCGATAATCTCCACTCCGGGCTGGATCACCGCGGCGTGCGGATAGCGTTTGTGGGCCTTCATTATGACGTCAACGTAGTTCGGGAGGAGGACGTCGTCGCAGCCCAGAATGACCATCACGTCTTGGCTCGCGAGTCCGACGCAGGCACGGTAGTTCTCCGTGATTCCCTCGTTGTGTTCCTTGCGGATGTACTTGACCCTGGGATCATCGATATCAGCCATGTAGTCCCTGATCTCCAGGGTGGGGTAGGCGTCATCGATCACGGTCAAGAGCCAATCTGGGTTCTCCTGCGCCAGCACGCTCTCGAGGGTTTCAATCATGTAGGCGGGCTCGCCCCAATAGGGGATGAAGATGTCCAGTGGCATTTTAGGAATCGGAGCTTTCAGTTGAGGGTTCGCCAGCAGGGACCGGCGATGTTCGGGAGTCGTCCAGTGGACTGGCGTCGCGGTGTGGGGGCGGGCCCGGCTCTAGCGCGGACAGCGCCTCAACTTGGGACCGCAGGATGGCGACTTCTTCCGCCAAGGTACGGGTTTCGTCCTCGACAACCGAGATCTCCCAGGACAGGTGCAGGCAGACTCCAAGGAGCATCAGGATGCTCATGGTGAAGAGCAGGTTGGAGGGAAGCTGGACCCCTACAAACTCGGCGACGACGTTGAGGAGCCTCGGGAAGGCAGCCAGGACCAGTGTGGCAACTCCGACCACCAGCCAAAGGACGGCGTACTTCTCCCGAAGCTTCTTGCGGCGAAGCATTTCGACGACCAGTGCGACGATTGCCAGAGACAAGAGAAAGGCAGCTATGTTGCCCAAGGCTAGGTTCCTTTCACACCGTGCGTCGGCACGGTTACATTGGATCGCTTGCGCGTCAACGCAAAGAGCAGTGCAAAAACAGACCGCCCCAAATAGACCGCAGCCTGGGCCGGATTATGGCTGGGCTTCCCGCCTTGCCGGGCGCGCATTTCCACCGGGACTTGGGTGACCCTGCACCCGGAGCGTACGGCGACGACGAGGGAATCAATGGTGTCGCCAAGATATTCAGCCGGATAATGATCAAGGTACTGGCTGATGGCGCGTTCGTTGCCGGCACGGAAACCGCTGGTGACATCCGTCAGCCGGGTATTTGCGAGGGACGAAATAACGCGGGCAAGAAATACCATCGCCCACTTGCGCGGGCCGCTGACAGTGTAGTTTCCCTTGTCCGCAAAGCGGGCTCCGATGGAAATATCTGCGTGCTCGAGGCCGGCAAGTACTTCTTCGATGTTTTTTGGATCGTGCTGGCCGTCTGAGTCGACCTGGATGACTTGGTGGTAGCCATAGCGGCGCGCGTATTTGAAACCGGCTCGCATGGCTCCCCCCACACCGAGGTTGAAGGGCAGATGCAGCACTGTAGCGCCAGCTGCCGCGGCCAACGCCGCGGTGTTGTCTGTCGAGCCATCGTCGACTACGACGACGTCGTAGCGGTTGCTGGTAGTCAATACCTCGCGAACGGTTTGGCCGATTGCCTCGGCTTCGTTCCAAGCGGGCATGATGACCAGAACGCGTGGGGGGACAGTGGGTTCCATGGTGTCCAAACTATATCAATGTCGGGCGGACTCTATAGCCGGGGCGCTGGCAGGGCCGGCCGCCCCGCGCCGCGCGGTTCAGCGGATCCGGCGCTCAAGTTCTACCGGAATGCGGCCCGAGACACCTTTGGCGCCGTCCCAGAACCCGCGTGCCGCAGCGCGCAGAAGGGTGAGTCTGACAGGGCTGAAAGCGAAACGAAGCAGGTGCGCTTTGAGTTCTTCGACAAGCCTGCGGGCCACCCATTTGGGTGCTTTCAGCGCATAACGCTTGGTGAGGATCGTGCCGTTGCGGCAGATGTAGTAGACCCGCCCCGGCGAGTGGTAGTTGTATGAGAGCATCGTTCCGCCGATCCGCACCTGACGTCCGAAGAGAGTGCCGGGACGCCGCTGGCCGAGGTCGTGGTCGATGTCACAGCCGGCACCCACAAGCACGTCCAGTCCGGCGGTGCGCGAGCGCACTGTGAACTCGGAATCGACGCCGTCGATAAAGAGGCCCTCGTCGAACGCGCCGACCCGGTCGATCGTCGAGCGCGGGATCACGAATCCCGATTGCATGGGGTCGAATGCATGCAAAAAGCCATCGTGGCTCGGGATGGTGGGTACCGCATGGCCGCTGTAAGAGGCCGCGCAAACGAAGGCAACGTCAAGGCCTTTTGCCTTCGCGTCGGCGTAGGTTCTGTGGGCGAGCTCCACGTATCGATCGGTGACCAGCGAGTCCTGGTCCAGCGTCAGGAAAAACTCCGGCGCCCACTTCTCCGAGGCGGTCCGGATCCCCGTGTTGAGGGCAACTGCAATACCTTGGTTCGTCCCCTGGTGCAGCACCGTGGCACCCTGCTCGGCAAGGCGGGCGAATACTGGTGCCGAATCCGCAGGAGACCCGTCGTCGACGACGACAATGTGGTCCAGCTGGCCTCGAAGCCGCCGGATGGCTTCGACCAAGGACTCGGGCGGTGAGTAGGCGGCGATCACGGCAGCCGTGCGGCCTGGTTGGTCATTCGAAGGCATGGTCGGATGCCCTTTCTCTACGTAGTAGCTTGAGGCCCGGGATTAGCAGGGCAACGAACAGCACCGCTTCACTCAGGGCCATGCCAAGTGCGATACCAGGCGCATTTCCGTTCGCGCCGGCATAGATCATGGTGGCGACCCCAACGACGGCTGAAATCAGGGTCCAGCGCAGGACCTGTGACTGGCGGCCGGCCGGAATCAGCAGATTGCGGATGAACGGGGTGCTGGCGCTGAGGAACACGAACGCCAGTCCGTAGTATGCGCAGAGCTCGGTGCTCGCCTGCAGCTTGCCGGCGAAGAGCAGGCTGCTCGCGAATGGGCCCAACACCGTAAGGATGAGCGCTCCGAGGACCCCGAGTCCGGCGTGCGCCCAAATGGCAGCAAGGTGACGGCGGGCAGGGTTCGTTGCACCCCTTTCAATGGTCCAGCCTTGAAAGGCATTTCCCAGTGCCACGACCGTAAAGAGCCCGAACCGGTAGAGCGTGTCTGCGGTCGCCAGGCTGCCCGAGGCCTGCGGGGCGGTGGTGGCGGTGGCGATGGGGGCCGGAGTCGACGCATAGGCGTTGCCTGCCAGGCTGATGCCCGCTGTTTTCGCCTGGGTCTTGAGTTGGCCGAAGGATTCGCGCAGGTCCGCTGGCAACCACTGGCCACCTGCAGAGTAGCGCCGGTGGAAGCCGACGAGGGCCAGGACCGTCGCTACCGCGAGGAGAATGGTGTAGTACCAGAGCTGGTGGGTCAATAGCAGAACCGGCGCGGCCGCCGCGGTGGCGACGAAGCGTGGCACCGTGTCATAGAGGGCCAGTAGCCGGGGTTGCCCGACGCCGATGCAGAACCACGCAGGCGACAACCCGGCCAGGGCGACAGCCCACGACATTGCCACCGCTTCGTAGCGGAAGCCGGGTACGGCGACCGCCGCCGCCACGATTCCGGCGCTCGGCATAACGAGGATCATCAGAAGGAGCCGCGTGCGCATGCTCCGCAAGTAGATTTCACTGCGCTCGTGGCTGCCTGCGGCGCGGGCTATGGCGACCGGTCCGTCAACATTCCAGCCCCACAGCAGGATGGTGGCGGCGAACGTGCCGATGGCTTGACCAGAGATGACACTGGATATGCCCTCGGCGCCCACGACGCTTGCTATCACCGGAAGGAGCAGCAGGGGAGTGACTAAGGACAGAAGGGGGAGGATCGCAAACCCGGTCAGGCGCAGCAGTACGGTCTTCATGCGTGGGCGGGTCCTTGTCGGTCTGGAAGTCTGCCTCGATCTTACGGGACTTCCCTCACGGGACGGCGCCTGCACCAGCCCCGGCAGATCGAGGTCGCTTAGGATGAATTGACGGGGTTGCCGTGGTTTCCCTTCGGCATTGTGCCCAACCGAGCGAAGCGAGTCCATGAGTTCTTTACAGCCAAACAATGTGGCCGCCGTCCGCGCGAGCGTGTGCATGGCCAGCTACAACGGCTCGGCGTACATCACCGAGCAGTTGGCTTCCATCCTGGAGCAGCTGGGACCGACGGACGAGGTTGTCATCGTTGACGACGCGTCTACTGACGGAACCCGGGACGCCGTGCGGGCTTTCGGTGACGACCGCATTCGGCTCCTTGAGGCGGCGTCAAACCAGGGATACGTCAGGTCCTTTGAGCAGGCGGTCCTGGCCAGCCGCGGGTCACGTATCTTCCTGGCGGACCAGGATGACATCTGGATCGAAGGCCGTCTTGAGCTGATGCTGGCGGCGTTGGACAAGTATGCGGTTGTTGCGAGCAATTTCGACGTGCTTGGCGGTGGTCCGCGCCCGGCTATTGCCCGACTGCGAAGTGCCGACTCCAACCGCCGCGTCCCCAACCTGGCCGGCATCCTGATCGGCTACCGGGCTTACTACGGCTGCGGCATGGCCTTCCGTCGGGAGGTCCTAGGACTATTTGCTCCCGTTCCACGGTATTTGAAAGAGTCCCATGACCTGTGGCTTGCGATCGGCGGAAACGTCCTTGGCTCGATCGGCCACCTGGACGAGTCGACGCTGCTGCGTCGAATCCACGGCGCGAACGCGACTCCGGAAGGCTGGCGCTCCCTCCGGGTCATCGCGTCCGCGAGGCTGGTCCTTTTACGGCTGCTGGGGGAGGCCCTGCGGCGCACTGCGGGGCAAAATCGCGCACCGAAGTAGCGCGCTCCAATGCCCTGATCGCTGGAGCTTTTCGGTTGACGGTAAGCTGACTGAATGCAAAAACTCCTTGTCACCGGCGGCGCCGGCTTCATTGGTTCCAATTTTGTCCACTATGTAGTTGAGAACACAGACGATCACGTGACCGTCCTGGACAAGCTCACCTACGCCGGCAACCTGGATTCGTTGAAGGGCCTTCCGGCGGGGCGTTTGGAGTTCGTCAAGGGTGACATCTGCGACGCGGACCTGGTCGACGGGCTCGTGGCCGAGGCCGACGTTGTGGTTCATTACGCGGCGGAGTCGCACAATGATAATTCGCTGCATGATCCGCGCCCGTTCCTGGACACGAACATCATCGGCACGTATACGCTGATCGAGGCCGCGCGGAAGCACGGCAAGCGTTTTCACCACATCTCCACGGACGAGGTCTACGGCGACCTTGAACTCGATGATCCGGAGCGCTTCACCGAGAGCACCCCGTACAACCCTTCCAGTCCTTATTCCTCGACCAAAGCGGGCTCGGACCTGCTGGTCCGGGCCTGGGTGCGGTCTTTCGGGCTGCAGGCAACGATCAGCAACTGCTCGAACAACTACGGCCCGTACCAGCACGTGGAGAAATTCATCCCGCGCCAGATCACCAACGTGATCGACGGGATCCGTCCCAAGCTTTACGGCAAGGGCGAGAATGTCCGGGACTGGATCCACGCCAATGATCATTCCTCCGCTGTCCTGGCGATCATCGCCGGGGGCCGGATCGGGGAGACCTACCTGATCGGCGCGGACGGGGAGCAGAACAACAAGGACGTCGTCGAACTGATCCTCAAGCACATGGGCCAGTCCCCGGAGGCCTACGACCATGTGGTGGACCGTCCCGGCCACGACATGCGCTACGCCATCGACTCCGCGAAGCTGCGCGATGAGCTCGGCTGGAAGCCGCGCTTTTCCAACTTCGACGCCGGGATCGAGGACACCATTGCCTGGTACCGGGACAACGAGGACTGGTGGCGTCCGCAGAAGGCGGCCACGGAAGCTAAGTACACGGAACAGGGCCAGTAGATTATGTCGATCGAGTTCTCGAAAAAGCTCACCGCGCACGAAACCCCGATTCCCGGCGTCGTCCTCTACGACCTTCCGGTCCACGGCGACAACCGGGGCTGGTTCAAGGAGAACTGGCAGCGGGAAAAAATGGTGGCCCTGGGCCTGCCGGACTTCCGGCCGGTGCAGAACAACATCTCGTTCAACGAAAAGGCCGGAACCACCCGCGGGATCCATGCCGAACCGTGGGATAAGTTCATTTCGGTCGCCACCGGCCGGATATTCGGTGCCTGGGTTGACCTGCGCGAGGGTGCCTCATTCGGTGCTGTGTTCACGGCCGAACTCGATGCCAGCCAGGCCATTTTTATCCCCCGCGGTGTCGGCAATGCCTTCCAGACCCTGGCGGACAACACCGCCTACACGTACCTGGTCAACGACCACTGGTCCGCCGACGCCCAGGGCCAGTACACGTTCCTGAACCTCGCCGACGAGAGCGCCGCGATCGCCTGGCCCATGCCGCTGGAGGAGGCCGAACTCTCCGACAAGGACAAGGCCCACCCGCGGCTAGGGGATGTCGTCCCGATGCCGCCGAAGAAGACCCTCGTCCTCGGCGCCGACGGCCAGCTCGGCAAGGCGCTGCGGGAACTCTACGACGGCGATACTTCCGTTGAGTTCGCCGGCCGCACCGAGTTTGACCTCGGCAGCGCGGACGCGTTTGCGGCCCGGAACTGGAAAAATTACTCCACGATCATCAACGCCGCCGCGTATACCGCAGTCGACGCGGCCGAGTCGGGCCAGGGCCGGGCCGCGGCTTGGGCGGCAAACGTCAGTGCCGTCGCACGGCTGGCTCGAACCGCCGTCGAGCACGACCTGGTTCTGGTCCACGTCTCTTCCGACTACGTCTTCGACGGCACCCACGAGCTCCACACCGAGGACGAGCCGTTGTCCCCGCTGGGGGTGTACGGGCAGACCAAAGCCGCAGGCGACGCCGTCGTTTCCGTGGTGCCGCGGCACTACATCGTGCGCACCAGCTGGGTGATCGGGGAGGGCAACAACTTCGTCCGGACCATGGCATCGCTCGCCGGGCGCGGAATTGAGCCGTCCGTCGTGAACGACCAGATCGGCCGGCTGAGCTTTACCGAGGACATTGCCGCCGGCATCCGGCACCTGCTCGAAACGGGCGCGCCCTTCGGGACCTACAACCTCAGCAACGAAGGTGCTCCGCAGTCGTGGGCGGACATCGCGGCCGACGTTTTCGAACTCTCCGGCAAGTCACGGGACGCCGTCACCGGGGTCAGCACGGAAGAATACTTCCGCGGAAAATCCGTTGCGCTCCGTCCGGCAAACAGCACGCTGGATCTGGCAAAAATAGCAGCCGCAGGCTTCGTGCCGGCATCGGCGGCCGATCGCCTGCAGGGGTATTTGACGCGGCGATAGTCGCGATGATTGCGAATAGCACTTGACGGCAAGAAGTCCCGTAGACCGCCGACTTTGGCAGCCTGCGGGGCTTCTTGCCTGTTGGCCGAACCCAGGTTGGGGCCGCTGCGGCGGCGTCCCGATTCCTAGCGGGGGGCGGTCGGTTCCTGTCCGTCGCGCGTGGTCCTTTGGACGGCCTTCTGTGTGGGAGGCACTACTGCGACTGGAGTCTCGAGGGGTTCAGCCGAAACGGGGAAAGCTGCTGAGCCCACCGCGGAGTGCGTACGCCGCGGCGACATCAGATAACGGTTAAGGACGGCGGCGCCGGCCACCAAGACTGCCAGATAGAGGAGCGTTAAGGTAATCCAGCCAAGCGGCGGCTGCCATAGCGGCGCCCGGAACATGTCGCTCCAATTCGATCTGTCCTCGATGCCGATAACGTAGCGTCGCATGCCGTACACAAAGCTGTATAGGTGGCCGAAGACCATGAGCCCCAGTATGATCTTGATCGCCCTGCGCGTTGCCGGACCTTCGCCAAATTCGACACCGCGAAGTGCAACTCCACAGGCGGCGATCATCACGGCCACAAGCGCCAGGATGTAGCGTCCTTGCCAGATGTATCCGACGTCCTTCACCAGCGGGATCTGCAACAAGGGCGGCAGAACGATCACGCACACCAGAAGGAAGGCGACGGCCACACGTCCGGCGCGGTCGGCAGCCGATAGGGCTGTGACCAGACTGACAACAATCAAGGCCGACCAGACAACGAGCACACCGGCCGGACCAAGGGTGTCCAGCCAGCCCAAATAGGAAACGTAGCCGGCGGAAAAATCAAAGGTCCTATCCAACATGACAATGACGACTTGAAGGGGCGTTGCGTCGACTCCCTGGCCCATCAGGTTCTGCAGACTGTTAGCCGATTTGAGCCACAGAACGGAGAGTGCGCAGCCGATGCCAACCACGAGGATCATGGCCCAAAGGAAGCGCTGCCGCAGAATCGACAGCAGGGGCCGGAAGCCGAAGATCAGGAGGGAGCCGACCACGGCTAGGGCCAGCCAGAGCAGCGACGCCGCCCGTGTATTGGCCAGGGCGGCCGCCGAGAATGCAGCCATGCCGAGTGATGTCTTCCATGCTCCTTCCGTGCTAATGCGCTCCCAGCTCAAGCAGAGGCAACTGAAGACCGCCAAGGAAGTCGCAATTTCCAATGCGTTGGGATTCACGGCGCCGGAGAGGAAGAAAACCATGGGGGTCAGGGCGATCGAGCCTGCAATGAGCGGCAGCCGTGGGCGCCGGAGGCCGCCTAGGGCGCTGATGGTCAGGGCAAGGAAGGCCGCACTCAGTAGTCCGCTAATGACTCGCATGGCGTAGATCGCCTTGGCGCCAGAGAAGTACAAACTGGGAAGGCCCGTGACCGCGTAGTACATGGGGTTGTAATTGCCCGCACTTGTCAGGGCTTTGACCGGGTCAGGGTTCTGCAATAGTTGCGGACTGCAATTGGCCGCAACGGTTTCTTTCCATGCGAAGCATCCCGGGAGCCCGTCGACGGCCGCGATGAATGCCGGAACAACCACTTGCGAGCGCTCGCCCTGAGAGATACCAGACTCGCCTTGCAGTTGCCCTCGTACCACGGCGGCGGCCTTGATCGTGTGAGCTTGCTCGTCGGGGACGGCCATCAACGGACTGGCCAGGGCCCAGATCGTGGTGAGCGCCGCCAGCAAACCAAACGCTGTCAGGAAACGCACGAGCCCGGGGGGTATGTTACCGAGTTTCACGGGAGGCGAAGTTCTCTCTATAGGGGACATTTGGGACTCGATCAACAATACTTGGTACCAGGCAATGCATCCTCTGTCCGGATCGCCTGCGGCGCCGAACACGCTGACTCCGGTCCGCCAACAGCGCTGCCCAAGTAGACATAGGCTCTGACTCGTCTAGACTGTCTTGGTGTCACTGCGCTAGAACGGTGCCGGGCATTCCAACGATCACAGGCGGTAAATTCTTATAATGCGGGATAGTGACATCAGTCTGACTCGCCGTCTCCAAGTGTTGGTCCGGAATGGTTACTTGGTCAAGTTCCTGGTGGTTGGGGTGGCGTCGTTCACCATTGATCTGGGGCTCTTGGCCCTGCTGCATGAGGGTTTCGGTGTCGGACTCTGGATCGCCACGCCGATCGCTTTCTTGACCAGCCTTGTATTCAACTTCTTCGTCCAGCGAAAATTCACATTTCAATCCGGGACCCGTGCCCACGTTAGCTTCGTCAAGTATGGCGCACTCGTTGCGTTCAACGTCGTCGCTACCGACGTCATCGTGAACGTCGTCGCAGGGGCTGGCCAGTCGTACGCGATCGGCAAGGTTATCGCCACGGTCGCCACAACCGGTTGGAACTTCCTCCTCTACAAGCACTGGATCTTCCGACCGGACGCTTCGAAGCCTGGTGAGTCAATCGATTTGGTTGAGGACGGAAGCCCCGCTTCGTCTCCCAAAGATTAGAAAAATCGGGTCCGTTGGCGCGGGAGGCGTCCAATGCTCTCCGCGCGGACCCGGCTAGAAGGGGCATGAAGCCCAACGAGGTACGTTGCCGAGGCGTTGGTTGCGGCTTGCAGCACCAAACGTCGAGCCGGTAGGGGTGAACTCCCTCGGGTGGCCTGGTCCCGGGCCGACAGGCTGGGGAACTAGAAGCGGTGGACAGGTTGTTTTGTCTCGTCCGAATTGCGGTTGGGTCCTGGTTCGGAGCACGAGCCCTTCGCCCAAAGGCAGTTGTGCCGCGGCTGGAGTGCGCGACGAGCGGCATAGCAACCACCCGGCTTGAGCTTCGATCGTCTAGGTCCACTACGCCGGCCTCCACGACTTGTGTCTCCCGCTGGCCCGCTCGCGAGTGCCGGAAACCAACAAGGCTCGGGATGGTGCGACTCTAGAAGTACATCGCTTGGGTTGCTTTGCCGGAGCGCTTCTCCACGTCGTGTCCTTTCAACAGCGTTGGTGTTTAGTCGCGGCGGTGTCTGATGAATTGTCCGATCCTGCTGTTTAGTCCCGTCTCAGTGCATGGTCAACGCAACGACGTTCGTTCTGGAAAAGTCGACCTGAGTTCGAAGCCGTCAGGGTCTTACGCGTGGCTGGGTTCCGACCTGGGAAGCCGGGGTAGAACGAAGCGTCGACACATGCTAGCTGGAATTCGCGAGCCGCGGCGCGTGTTGGGAGCGGCAAGTGACGCACGCTAGGAGCGGGGTGCTTCACTTCCCGTGGCCGCAGGTGAGCCGCTGAATCCCCGGAACTTATCAATAAGTTCATAGCTTGGAAAGAGGTAACGGTAAAGTCCCGCTGAGCCCAGATAGATCAGACCGGCATACAGTGCTGACAATCCGATCCAGCTCAACGGCGGTTGCCATTCGGGATGCGTGATCATGACCTGCCAGTTGCCGGTGTCATGCAGTCCAACCACATAGCGCCGCAGCAGATAGATGAAAGAATAGACGTGCGCCACCGCACCTGCGGCGATAATGACCCGGCCCACGTTTCGGAGTTCCGGAGTTGACTCGAAGGAGCGGTTCCTGACGGACATGCCTGCCGCGATGACTAGGATCATGAACAGCGGTAAATTGTAACGTCCCTGCCAAATATAGCCGACGGTGGTGATGAGGCCGGCTTGGATGATCGCGGGTAGGATTGCCAACGCCAGCAACGCAACCCAGAAACCCAAGGCGCGGCGGCTTTGCCGGCTCGTCAACGGTATGAGAAGCGCGAGCATGAGAAGCATGCTCCAGTACTGTACGACAGCCTGCGGAACGGGAGTGTCCAGCCAGCCCATCACGCCGATGTACTGGGGTACGAAATCGAACACGCGATCAAGCATGGTCAGGAAGGCCTGATGGGGCTTTACCCCTTCAACCAGATTGGTGATGCCGTCCGGCGCGGCCGCAGTGGAGCCTGGGGCGAAGATCATTAAGACGATCCACCACAGGCCCAGCCCGACCCCGACGGCCATTGCGCCCGACGTAACCAACACGGTCCGGTTGTGGAACAGCATTCCTACCCGGCGGAACCCGAAGAAGGTCACCGCGACGGTGACCGCAGCCAAGAGCCACACGAGGGAAACGTTTCGGGTATTGGCCAGGACGACAGCCGAGATGCCGACTGTCAGAATCGCCGGCTTGACGACGGCAAGGTTGCGGGAGTTCTCCAGACAGACTAGGAGGCCGCAAAATGCGGCCATCGTGGCGGTTATCTCGAGTGAGTTGGGATTTATGCCTGCCGCCAGGAAGAGGACCATGGGTGTTACGGCTACGGCAGCGGCCGCAACTGGCCACTTAGGCGCGCGGAGCCTGGTCAATGCGGTGAATCCCGCGGCAAGGAAGGCGGAGGAGAGCACGGCGCTCACTATCCGCATCGCAAACAACGCAGGTGCGCCCGAGAAGATCAGGCTGGGTAGGCCCACGATCCAGTAGTACATGGGGTTGTACATGCCCGCCGACGTCACACCGATGGTTAGGTAGTTGTCATCGAGGGGGATGGAGGGGGCACAGGAAGCAGCCATCTCGCGCTTGAATGCTGTGCAAGTTTGGTCGGAGAGATTAGCGATGTAGGACGGCACTTGAACATGGACCCCGTGACCGTAGGATTGCCCCGCCTGAACCACGAATTGCCCCCGGGCAACGGCTGCCGCCTTGATCGTATGCGAAACTTCATCCGGAAAGGCCATCAGCGGGGTTGCCAGTGACCACAGCGAGGTAAGAAGGCTCAGGAAGGCGAATGTCCGAAGGAATTGCCTAAGCACCATTCGATTGTCATGGGATGGAAACGCGGCCGGTCTCCCGGCTGTTGAATCCATGACTGGAGTCGGGTAACTTGGCAAGCTTGGACTAGTGGTTATCATCTTGCGAAGCCTTGATCGTTTCGACGGCCGAGCTGGATAGCTCAAGCGCTTTGGAGTTAGGTGACATGACCTGAGCGAAGTACGTTGAATTCGCCTGGCCGCCACCTCCGGTGACATAGCTCGCCCACGACTTCACCAAGCGAGCCAGCGCAGGGTTCTGATACGAATGACAGAACGCCTGATAGCCGACAAACGCGAGCGAGTATCCTGGGGACGCCCCGACTTGGAGCGACATATCTACGCCGCCGCCGACGGCCTCGCTCACTTTCGCGTTGGCGACAGCCGTGGTGAACGCGTCCTCTGTGAACTTTACGAATTCGTCTCCAAACCTGAGGGCCGCGGTGGAGAATCGGCTGCCAATGGACGACCTATCCATGAAAGTAATTGACCCGGCGGTGTCATCGACCTTCTTGGCAATGTCGGCGTACGTTGCGACGCTTTGGCCGGCCGAAGCGTTCGCCCAAGTTTGAGTGGCTATGCCTGCGGCTGCTCCGTCGTTGGGACTGAGGTACCTGCCGACGGCTTGCGCAAGCCCGGATTCCGCGCGTGCCCAGACCGGTACGATTTTCATGTCGGGCAACTTCGTGTCTGGATTCAATTCCGATATCCGCTTGTCATTCCACCGGGTAATGTCACCGTGGAAGATTGCGGAGAGCGTGGACGCGTCCAAGTTGACGTTGCGAAGGCTGGAAACGTTGTATGCAACGCCAATAGGAGTCACCGACGTCGGTACCGCGAATGCGCCTTCGGGACCACAGGCAGTCTTCGAACTTTCCCAGTCCTCTCGGGTCAGTTGCGAGTCGAGGCTGGCAAAATGCGCCATTCCACGGACCATGGCGTCTCGTCCGACAGCGTCGCCGTCGGGGGAGAACCGGAGGGAAGTCGGAGGGTTTTCCTTGGCCCAGCCCTTGAGCCATGCTGCGATGGGGCCGTTTTGGCTCGCGCTGCCGATGGCCGTCAACGACCCAGTGGTTCCATTTCCGTAGTCGGCAGTGGCGCAGGATGACAGCCCGAGCGCGCAGACGGCTGCCAAAATGGCTCCGCCGTGCCGTCGATTCTTGGGTGCCATCGTGTGCGTCTCCTTCATGCAGAACTCAGTGGACGCTTTCGCGGCCAGTGTCCACTTTAGCCGCAGCAATGGGTTCGACCCACTTGTGGCACCGGGGTGCGCGCGTTTTTCTGGACAGCCAAGTCCTCGGAAGTGGCGGCGCGTGAGGTCGAATACGTCCAGGAACAGAGCTCCCCCGGGCGAGTCCCAATAGGCACAGTTGCCGGCTGCCTTAGAGGCTGCCTGCGAACGTCCTGCCCAAATATCCCTGGCTTGGCTTCATGCCGGTCCCGGAATAGCTCCATAGTGAGCCGTCCGGCCGCCGGGCAACAAGGTCCGGGTTCGCGTCAGCATCCAGATTCCGTGCCGACCCGAAGTTGTCATAGACGTTCCAGCCCGTTCCTACCCGCAGCGACGGCGAAAGTTTTCCGGTCCCGTCTCCCGCATAGAACCACAACGTGCCGTCTGGCCTGCGAGCAAGGACGTCGTTCTTACGGTCGCTGTTGAAATCACCAACGCCGACGATTTCCGCGAAAACCTCCCAGCCGAAAGCTCCGATCTTAACGCCCGGCTGGTATCCGGTGTTAAAGGCGTCAATCTTGCTGGTGCCACGGTAGAGCCAAAGGGAGCCATCCTTACCGCGGGCAAGGACATCGTTCTTTCCATCGCGGTCAAGATCGCCGGTTCCGACAAGTGAATCGAACATGTCCCAGCCGAATTTGCCAATTTGCACTGCAGGAGCGTAGCCGCTGTTGCTGGCATCCACACGTCCGGTGCCGGCGTAGATCCACAGACTACCGTTCGGCTTGCGCGCCAGTAGGTCGCTCTTGCCGTCGCCGTTGAAGTCGCCGACGGCGGTCAGGGAGTCGAAGGCGTCCCAGCCGAAGTTTCCAATTTTCCGCGCAGTTCCGTAGGTTCCGGTTCCGGTTCCGGGGTAGAACCACAGGCTTCCGTCCGGCATGCGTGCCAGCAGGTCGGCCGTTCCGTCGCCGTTGAAGTCCGGGGTGCCGACGAGTGTGTCGAACGCACCCCAGCCGAAGTCGCCGATCTTTCGGGCGCTTTGATAGCCCTGGTCCCGCATGGCGGTTCCGGCATAGAAATAGAGGGAACCGTCGGTCTGGCTGCCTACAAAGTCAGCCAGCCGGTCCCCATTGCTGTCTCCGGTTCCCACAAGCTGGTCGTAGATGCCCCAACCGGTGCCGATCTGGCGGGGGTTGACCAAGACGGCTTTGCCGGTGTTGGAGTAGAACCACATGGTGCCATCCGGTTTCCTGCCGACAAGGTCGCTGGTGCCGTCGCCGTCGAAGTCCTGGATTGCCACTAGTTGGTTGAACACGTCCCAGCCAAAGTCGATCTTCCGGCCCGTTCCGGTTTGGCCGGTTCCGGTTCCGGAGTAAAGATACAGGGCGCCGTCCGCCGTGCGGGCCAGCAGATCAGCCTTCCCGTCGCCGTCGAAATCGCGGACGCCAAGGATTGCATTAAAGACGTCCCAGCCGAACGCGCCGATCTTGACCGCCCCGCGGTAGCCTTCGCTGCTGCCAGAAACGAAGCCGGTGCCGGCGTAAAACCATAGGGATCCATCCAACTTCCGCGCCAGCAGATCGTTCTTGCCGTCCCCGTTGTAGTCCCCGACGCCGACCACGCTGTCGTAGATCTGCCAGCCGGCGCCGATACGACGGCTTACCGGGTAGCGGCCGGTCCCGTCACCGGAATACAGCCAAAGCTCACCGTCGGCCCTGCGCTGAATGAGGTCAGACTTTCCGTCGCCATCGAAGTCCCCGGTGGAGATGACCTTCCGGGTGGCGTCGGTGGGCACCGGTGGCGGGCTCCCCGCGGCGAAGCGCTGAAGGCTGGCGTAGTCGCCGGCCCAGACATTGGAATCGCCGGCGAAGGGCCCCTTGTCGCTGTACTGCCAGATGCTGTAGGTCGACCAGCTGGCCGGGACCGGGCCGGCGTCGTTCGAGAAGGAGCTCGGGTAGGAAGCTAGCCATAGCGGGTTGTCGCCGAAGCCCAGGGGGTTCCCGACGCAGTCTTTCCACCAGTAATTGCCGGTGTAAATGACGGGCAGCCGTCCCGTCAGCGCATACATGGTGTTGCTGAAGTCACTGGCCCAGGCAGTAAGTGCGCCCGGCGACATGTCGTAGCAAGCGTTGCCTTGGTAGTAGCCGTTGATGGTCTGGCCTGCGTAGGGATTGCCTTCGAAATCGAGCACGGGCGGCATCGTATAGCCGTCGCCAGTCCAGCCGCCACCGCTCTGCACGAAAATTCTGGCCTGGTCGGCGCCGGAGGAAGCGGCCGGGTTCGCGTAGTGATAGGCGCCCCGCATCATCCCGACCGCCCGTGACCCGCTGTACTGTGAGTCAAAAATTTGATTGGTGTAATAGTTGCCCTCGGACGCCTTGATATAGGCGAACCTTGCGCCCATGTTCCACTGCTGTTGCCAGTTCACAGAGGGCTGGTATTGGCTGACATCGAGACCCTGAACGCCGAACGTTGGCATCCAGGTCCCCTGCGTGGTCAGCGTTTTTGCGGCTGCACCGGGGCTGGGCGCCAGCCCCTGGCCCATCTCTGCCCCGCCTCCGGCCGTCGCTGCTGCCATGGCTGCACGGTATCCCGCACTGGACCGATCCGGTGTTGTGGGGGGCACTGTGGCGGCAGTCGCAGTAGGGGCCGGTATGGCCGGGCCGGAAGCGGTCGGCTGGGCCTCGGCAATGGCCGGTGCCGGCGAGGTAGTGACCCCCGGGGCCGGAATTGCGGCCGGGGGAGTCGCGGTGACGCTCGGTGTCGGTTCAACGGCACCGGCGGGAACAGCCAAGCCCGGTCCGGCGACGAGGCAGAGGGCCAGTAGGGTGGCTCCGACCCGGCTGCC
Source organism: Pseudarthrobacter sp. PH31-O2 (assembly GCF_030063265.1). NCBI lineage: Bacteria > Bacillati > Actinomycetota > Actinomycetes > Micrococcales > Micrococcaceae > Pseudarthrobacter > Pseudarthrobacter sp. PH31-O2. Next base: position 112,173 of record NZ_JASIST010000001.1, read on the forward strand.
CAGGTGACTGGTAGGGGGAAGTAGGGTCCGCTTCATTTTTCGCTCCGGAACAACGACACGATTACGGCCGTGCCACGCTGGTCACGCGCCCGAGAATCAGCACATCAAGGCTGCCGGGTGGTGAGAATGTCTGACTTGTCGGGCTCACCCTATCTGGGGAAAGTAGTGAAACCAGAGTTTCTTGTGTTACCAATGTGAAAATTGTTGTAAAACTGCGGGTAGTTTTCCACATCCGCCGCACCGGACTCTTGTTCCGAAGCGCGGGGAGCCCTAGTTTTAACCCAATTGCAGCGCCCCCGGAGCAGGGCGAATAGGCAAACTGGGGGCCATTGTGGAGGCTGTTCGCATTGTCGAGGACGAAGTCCGCGAGCTGATTCGCCGCCGCGGACTGGACCCCATGCGGCAGGCCGGTGAGGTCCGACGCCTGGTCGAGGCCGCCGTCCTGGATTACGACGAGCGCGCATTGCTGGCCCCGCTCCCGCCCATCGGCCCGCTTGAATCGGCCCGGAGGTTTGTCTTCGACGCCGTGGCCGGTTTTGGGGCACTGCAACCCCTGCTCGACGATCCCGCCATTGAGGAGGTCTGGCTAAATGCGCCCAACGAGATCTACGTCGCCCGCAACGGTGAATCCGAGCTCACCTCGGTCTCGCTCACGGACCAGCAGGTACGGGACCTTGTGGAACGGATGCTGAAGAGCTCCGGGCGACGGCTCGACATGTCCTCTCCGTTCGTGGATGCAGCGCTGCCCGACGGTTCCCGCCTGCACGTCGTCATTCCTGACGTGACCAGAAAGCACTGGGCCATTAACATCCGCAAGTTCGTTGTAAAAGCCAGTCGGCTTGAGCACCTGGTGGAGTTGGGCACCGTGACGCCCCAGGCCGCCCGGTTCCTCGGTGCGGCCGTGGCAAGCGGACTGAATATCCTGGTCTCCGGCGCCACCCAGGCGGGTAAGACCACCATGCTGAATTGTTTGGCCGCGAGCATCGGTACCCGCGAGCGCGTTATTACTGTCGAGGAGATCTTTGAGCTGCAGTTTCCGCTGCGGGACGTTGTGGGGCTGCAGTGCCGGCAACCCAACCTGGAAGGCGAAGGTGAAATCCCCATGCGCCGGCTGGTCAAGGAGGCACTGCGCATGCGCCCCGACCGCCTGGTGGTGGGCGAGGTGCGGGAGGCCGAGAGCCTGGACATGCTCATTGCCTTGAACTCCGGCCTTCCCGGCATGTGCACCGTCCACGCCAACTCCGCCCACGATGCCGTCACCAAGATCTGCACGCTGCCCTTGCTTGCAGGCGAGAACATCTCGAGCGCCTTCGTGGTGCCTACGGTCGCATCCTGCATCGACCTCGTGGTCCACTGCGCCCGGCACGCCAGCGGACGCCGCGAAGTTACGGAGATCCTGTCGTTGGGCCGGCGTGTGGAGAACGGCATTATCGAATCCTCCATGGTCTTTGCCCTCGCTGACGGCCAGTTGCAGCCCAGTGCCAATTCGATGCCGGCAGCGGAGAAGTTTGCCCGGGCAGGGTACGACGTCGCAGCCCTGCTGGAGCCGCGCTGATGGCTGCACTGATCGGCATGGTGGCGGGCGCCGGATTCCTGCTGATCTGGTGGTCCGCCTGGGAACAGCCCAAGCCAGCCAGCCCCGCACGGCGCAGCAGCCGGCTGGAGGATCTTCTGCGCACCGCCGGAATCGAGAAGGTCAGTGGCTCGGGCCTGGCGGCGACGTGCCTGGGTGTCGGTGGGTTCACAATGTTTGTTTTCTTCGCGGTGACCCGGTCATGGCCCATCGCGGGCTGTTTTGGCCTTTTTGGTGGCTGGCTGCCAATGGCCATCGTTTCGTGGCGCGCACGGAAGCGGACCGCCGTGCTGCGACAGTTGTGGCCCGACGTCGTTGACCACCTTCGCTCGGCGATTAGGGCCGGCCTGTCGTTGCCGGAGGCTTTGATCCAGCTGGGCGAAAAGGGGCCCGAGGAGCTCCGGCAGGTGTTCCGTGACTTTGGCTCCGACTACCGTGCCGGCGGGCAGTTCGGCCCCTCCCTGACCCGGCTGAAGGACCGTCTGGCGGACCCCGTCGCCGATCGGATTATCGAAGCGCTCCGTCTGACGAAGGAGGTGGGGGGCTCCGATCTGGGTCGGCTGTTGGGAACCCTGGCGGAATTCCTCCGGGAGAATGCCCGCACCAGAAGCGAACTGGAGGCCAGACAGTCCTGGACCGTCAACGCAGCACGGCTTGCGGTCGCCGCCCCCTGGCTTGTCCTGGTGCTGATGGCCAGCCGCCCCGAAGCGGTAGCTGCCTACAACACTGCCCTCGGTGCCGCTGTACTGCTCGGCGGACTGGCAGTTTCCCTGATCTCCTATACCACCATGCTCCGCATCGGTGCCCTCCCTGCGGACGAGCGGGTCCTTCGATGACCGGCCTGATGGCGGCAGCTGTTGTCTGCGGAGTCGTCCTGGGCATTGGCCTCTGGCTGTTGCTTGTCCGGCTGCCGTTTATGCGGCCGACAACGTTCGTGGAACGCATCAGCCCGCAGCTGAAGGCCCACAATCTGGAATCCCGGCTGCTGCGCACGGCGCCGGGGAACATCACACCGTTCGGGCCGCTGGAAAGAATTCTGCGCCCGGTCATCGGCGACGCCGTGAGGTCGCTGGGGCGGTTGAATCCGGTTTCCTTGACCTTGAACCGCCGTCTGTCCAGGGCAGGGAGTGCCGCGTCGCCAGCCGATTTCCGGGCAGAACAACTTCTCTGGGGAGCCGGCGGCTTTGCGGCCGCAGTCGGCGCCGTCGTGCTGTTCGGTGCGGCCGGGCGTTTCAGCCCGCTGGTCGCCGCTGTGCTGGTCCTCGGCAGCGCCGCCGGAGGGTTTCTGTTGCGGGACTATCTGCTGGGCGTCCGGATCAAAAAGCGCGAAGCGCGGATGATGGCGGAGTTCCCCAGCATCGCCGAACTGATGGCGCTGGCTGTCAGCGCCGGCGAGAGTGCCACAGGGGCACTGGACAGAGTGTGCCGCAGCGCCCGAGGCGAGCTCTCCCAAGAATTCGCCCTGGTCCTCGCCGAGACCCGGGCGGGGACGCCGCTCGTGGACGCCCTGCAGGAGTTCTCCGCTCGGACCGAACTCGGCCCTCTTCTCCGTTTTGTGGACGGGCTGATCGTGGCGGTCGAACGGGGAACCCCCCTGGCTGAAGTGCTGCGGGCCCAGGCGCAGGACGTCCGGGATACCGCCAAACGCGAGCTCATGGTGTCGGCCGGAAAGAAGGAAATCGGAATGATGGTGCCGGTCGTGTTTGGCGTCTTGCCGCTGACGGTCGTATTCGCCGTGTTTCCCGGACTCGCCGCCATCAGCATGGGCCTCTAACCGCAGCAAAGGAAAACACCGAAATCAACCGAACATGCGAACCAAGGAGTGAACGTGAAAAAGATCCGCAACCAGATGACACTGTTGCTTTGCACCATCAGCATGCTGCCCGTACCGGCAAGACATTCCACGGCGCAGGATGCCGGAGAGCATCCTGAACGGCGCAGCGATCCGAGCGAACGGGGCGACGTGCCGGGCTGGGTGATGATTACCCTGATGTCCGCCATCCTCGTCGCCGCCCTCCTCGCCCTCGCCGGCCCGGCCTTGGAGGCACTGTTCAACCAGGCCATGGACAAGGTAGGGCAGTAAAACACGTGCCCCTGCCCCGAGGCGGCTTGGGCAGGACTGACGAACGTGGCTCGGCAGTGGTGGACTTTGTGCTTGTGGGTGGACTGCTGACGCTGTTCTTCCTCGCCATCATCCAGCTCACCCTTGTCATCCACGTCCGGAATACCCTGGTCGACGCCGCGGCCTCGGGCGCCAGATACGGCACCCTCGCGGACCGCGGTTCCGCGGATGCCCGGGACAGGACAGTCCAGCTGATCGGAGTCGCCCTCAACCAGGATTTTGCCACCGACGTCACTACCAGCGAGGCCACGTACCAGGGTATCCGGACCCTGGAAGTCACTGTGCGCGCGCCCTTGCCCGTGATCGGGCTGATCGGTCCCCGCGCAGCCCTGGAGGTGAAAGGGCATGCTGCCATTCAGCCCTGAGCGTCCACCGCACTGGCTCTCACCGCACTGGCATTCAGCGCACTGGCAGCCACCGCGCTGCCAGTTTCGGCACAGGCTGTCGGCGGGCGGGTCCCGCGCAGTCAACGCCGGCCTCCCGCAGAACGCAGAACAGGGAAGCGCTGTCGTCGAATTTACGTTCCTGTCGCTGTTGCTGATGGTGCCGCTGGTTTACTTCATCATCACCATGGGAGCGCTCCAAAGCGGCTCATTTGCGGTCGTCGGTGCCGCGGACCAGGCCGCCAAGGTTTTCGTTGCGCAGCCCGACGGCGCTGCCGCCCGGGCAGCCGCAGAGCAGGCCGTGCTGCTGGCGCTCGCAGACCACGGGCACCCCGCGGCGGATGCCCGGGTCGAGACCACATGCGCCCCGGCCGACTGTATGGCCGCGGGCACGGCCGTGACGGTCACCGTCCACCTCACCGTACCGCTGCCTTTTGTCCCCTTCGGCGACGTGCTGAACCTGAACGCCGGTCAGCTCAGCGCCTCCGCCACGCAGCTGGTGGGCCGCTTCCGATGAGCGGCTCCGGGGCACCGCAACTACGCTCCGGCCAGCGCCGCGACGACGGTCAACTGATGGTGCTGATCATCGGGTACGTGCTGCTCGCCGTGCTTCTTTCGACAGTTGTCATTGCCGCCTCCAGTGTCTATATCGAGCACAAAAAGCTCCTGTCGATGGCCGACGGCGCCTCGGTAGCCGCGGCAGACAGCTTCACACTCGGACAGCTCGAAGCGGCCCGCGGCAACCCCACCGCTGTGCTGACCGGCGCCCGCGTGCGGGCAACCGCCATCGAGTTCCTGGACCGCAGCAATGCCTTCACCCGGTTCGCCGGCCTCACCGTTGGCCCGGGGACGGGGAGCCCGGACGGGGCCACCGCCGTCGTGGTGCTCAGCGCCGCCGTCCACCCGCCCATGGTCAACTTCCTGATCCCCGACGGCATCAGGATCGAAGCGAGTTCGACGGCGCGCTCCCGGCTTTCACGTTAGAGCCCCGGCGCTGCCAGGCAGCCCAGTCCGGGCCGCCTGCGGGGATAGCGTAGGGTTAAAAAACCATGGCAAACATTGATTTTCCCGCAGAAATCCGCGCCCTCCGAGCCACCTACGCCTCGATCGAGAACGTTTCGAATGTTGAGGGGCTGAAGGAGGACATCGCCGAACTCAGCGAACGGGCCGGCGAACCCAATCTGTGGGACGACCCCGCGGCCGCGCAGGTGATTACCTCGCGGCTCTCGCACCGGCAGTCCGAACTGGCACGCCTTGACTCGCTGGCCTCCCGGATAGACGATCTTGAGGTCCTGGTGGAGCTGGGCCAGGACGAGGATGACGCCGCCTCCATGGGTGAAGCGGCGACGGAACTCGAGTCCGTGCGCAAGGCACTGACGGAACTCGAAGTGGTTACCCTGCTTTCCGGCGAGTTCGACATCCGCGAAGCCGTCGTCACGATCCGAGCCGGCGCCGGGGGAGTGGACGCGGCAGACTTCGCCGAAATGCTGCTGCGGATGTACCTCCGCTGGGCTGAACGCCACGGCTACCCGACCACCATCATGGACACCTCCTACGCCGAAGAAGCAGGGCTCAAGTCCGCCACCTTCGAGGTCAAGGCCCCTTACGCGTACGGCACGCTCAGCGTCGAAGCCGGCACCCACCGCCTGGTGCGGATCAGTCCCTTCGACAACCAGGGCCGCCGGCAGACCTCCTTCGCCGCCGTCGAAGTCATCCCGCTGATCGAGCAGACGGACTCCATCGACATCCCGGACAATGAGATCCGCGTCGATGTCTTCCGTTCCTCCGGCCCCGGCGGCCAGTCGGTCAACACCACGGACTCCGCAGTGCGCCTCACCCACATCCCCACCGGCACCGTGGTGTCGATGCAGAACGAGAAGTCGCAGCTGCAAAACCGTGCGGCCGCGCTGCGAGTGCTGCAGTCCAGGCTCCTGTTGCTGAAGAAGCAGCAGGAGGACGCGGAGAAGAAGGCATTCGCCGGCGATGTAAAAGCCTCCTGGGGCGACCAGATGCGCTCGTACGTCCTGAACCCGTACCAGATGGTCAAGGATCTCCGCACCGAGCACGAAGTCGGCAACACCTCGGCCGTGTTCGACGGCGAGATCGACGATTTTATTGATGCCGGCATCCGCTGGCGGACCGACAACCGCAACGCCGACAAATAGCCGCACACACGCCCTACTTCCGCGGCACACCCGTCCTGGCCGCCTAATCCTGCGACACGCCCCGGCACTCGGGCCGATCCGCCGGGGCCCGTGCGTATAGTCGAGAAGCCGGAGCTCTACTTCCCCCACTAGAAAGCCCGCGCGCCGGCAGCAGAACCGGGATGTACCTGTCCATGTCCTGCAGGGTATTTAGGGCCATGATCCGTTTCGAAAATGTCACCAAGGTCTACGACCAGAAGGCGCGCCCCGCCCTGGATTCCATCAACCTTGAGATCGACCGTGGCGAATTCGCCTTCCTCGTCGGGGCCTCCGGTTCCGGAAAATCGACGTTCCTGCGCCTTGTCCTTAAAGAGGACCGTGCCTCCTCCGGTGCCGTCTACGTGGCCGGCCAGAACGTTGCCAACATTTCCAGCTGGCGGGTGCCCAGGCTCCGCCGCGGCATCGGCGTCGTCTTCCAGGACTTCCGCCTGTTGCCCCAAAAGACTGTCTTCGCCAACGTCGCCTTCGCGATGCAGGTCATTGGCAAGGGCCGCAGCGTCATCCGGGACACCGTTCCCGAGGTCCTCAAGACCGTCGGGCTCGAAGGCAAGGAAAACCGCCTTCCACACGAACTTTCCGGCGGTGAGCAGCAGCGCGTGGCGATCGCCCGCGCCGTCGTCAACCGCCCCGGCATCCTGCTCGCCGATGAGCCGACCGGCAACCTGGACCCCACCACCTCGATGGGCATCATGGGGGTGCTGGACAAGATCAACCAGAACGGCACCACAGTGGTGATGGCAACGCACGATGACGACATCGTCAACGAGATGCGCAAACGCGTCGTCGAGCTCAAGAACGGCGTTGTGATCCGCGATGAGGCCAAGGCGCTCTACACCTCCATGATCCCGGTCGTGGGACAGTCGCGCCGCCTGCGCGACGCCAGCGGGCGGGACCCGCAAGGGGAGGGCCAGCTGTGAGGCTCCAATTCGTCCTCGCCGAAATCGGCAGCGGCCTGCGCCGCAACCTCTCCATGGTGGTCTCCGTCATCCTGGTGACTTTCGTGTCCCTGACTTTCGTCGGCGCCGCTGGCATGCTGCAGCTGCAGATCAACCAAATGAAGGGCTACTGGTACGACAAGGTCCAGGTCGCCATCTTCCTGTGCAGCGACGGTTCGACGGCGGCCAGTTGCGCCAGCGGGCCCGCCACCCCCGAACAGCAGGCCAACCTGGGCAAGCTGCTGGAATCGCCGGCCGTTGCCCAGTACGTCAACGACTTCCAGTTTGAGTCCAAGGACGATGCGTACAGGCACTTCAAGGAACAGTTTTCCAATTCCCCGATCGTTGACTCGGTGACGCCGGACCAGCTCCCGGCCTCCTTCCGGATCAATATGAAGGACCCGGAAAAGTACCAGATCATCAGCGAGACCTTCTCATCGCAGGCCGGTGTGGAAACCGTGATCGACCAGCGCCAGCTCCTCGAACGGCTCTTCTCGGTCATGAACGCTGCCTCCCTCGTGGCCGTCAGCGTCGCCGGCGTGATGATCATCTGCGCCATCTTGCTGATCGCCACCACGATCCGGCTCTCCGCCTTCAGCAGGCGACGGGAAACCGGGATCATGCGCTTGGTCGGGGCATCGAAAATAGTGATCCAGCTGCCGTTTATCCTGGAGGGCGTGATAGCCGCAGTGATTGGCGCGGCGCTGGCCTCGGGAACACTGTGGGCCGTGGCGCACTTCTTCCTGGGCGGATACCTCTCCAAGCAGTATCCGGACACCGCGTTTATCTCCGCGGGCCAAACCCTGGTGCTCGCACCGGCCCTCATTGGCCTTGGCGTGCTGCTGGCAGGCGTATCATCGCTCCTAACCCTTCGTCGATACCTGAAGGTTTAGCGTGCGCAACGAAAAAGGGATCCCCATGACACCGATGCACCGAACCGGCCCGCAGCCGGTTCCCCTCCGGCGAGCCGTGGCCGGCCGCCGCACCCGCATCGTCAGTGCCGCGCTAGCCCTGGTTCTGGTGGCGGCCTTGGGAGCTTCGGCCCCGGTGGCCGTCGCCGACTCCCTCGAAGACCAGCAGGCAGCCCTCCGGGAGGAAGCGGCGAAGGTTCAGCACTCGCTGGAGTTTGTTGACTCCAAGATCGCCCAGGCGGCCTCGGACCTCGTCCTTTACCAAGGCCAGCTCCCCGGTGCCCAACAGGCCCTGCTCGACGCCCAGGGCCGCGTGGCAGCTGCGGTCAAGGAAGCCGAGGCCCTCGCAGCCCGGGTGGACCTTGCGCAGCAAAACAAAGCCAAGATCACCCAGCAGTTGGAGACGGACAAGCAGAAGATCACCGACACGAAGAAACTGATCGGGCAGATCGCCACCCAGGCGTACAAGTCCGGCGGTGTGCCGTCCAACCTTTCGCTGTTTTTCGGCCCGAACAACGGCGGCAGCCTTACGGACACCATTGACCTGGCCGACCAGGCGATGCGCAGCCAAAACGCCGCCATGGACAAGCTGACCCAACAGAACGCCACGAACATCAACTCCCAGGCCAGGCTCGAAGCGGTGGAAGCCGAAATCAAGGACCTTAAAGCCAAAGCTGATGCCGCGCTGGCCCGCGAACAGGCAGCCCGCGGCGAGGCAGAGGCCAAAAAGGCCCAGGTGGACCAGCTCATCGCCGACACCACCCGGATCGACGCCGAACTTCAGGCCGCCAAACCCGGAATCCAGACCCAACTCGCCCAGGTCAAGTCCCAGCAGGACGCCGTTGCCGCGGACATCGCCGAACGCGACCGCAAACTGCGCGAGGCCTATGAAGCCGAACAGCGCCGGATCGCCGAGGCGGCCGCGGAGGCTGCCGCCGCGGCCGCCCGCGCCCAGGGGCAGGCCCAGGCGAAGCCGGCACCGTACGTTCCTGCCCCCCAGGGATCCCCGTCGGCCTTCGGCCTGCAGCATCCCCTCAATGGCGTCCCGATCACCTCCGGCTTCGGCTGGCGCTCGACACCTCCCGGGACCATCGACTTCTACGGCCAGGGCGGCTATATGCACACCGGAATCGACTTCGGCGCCGCCTGCGGCACACCGGTCTTTGCCGCGGCGGCGGGAACGGTATTTTCCGCCGGCTGGGCCAATGACGGCGGTGGCAACAACGTGAAGATCTCCCATGGTGTGATCCAAGGCAACTCGCTGACCACCATCTATTACCACAACACCTCAGTTGTCGTCTCGCCGGGCCAGCAGGTCAGCCGGGGCCAGCTGATTGCTTATTCGGGAACCACCGGCAACTCCACCGGCTGCCACTCGCACTTCGAGACCTGGCTTAACGGCCGAGCCGTGGATCCGATGAACCTGCTCTGATCCGCCCGGAGCGGAAGCCCTGCCGGTGCGCTGCTGCTCTGCCGTAAACTGGCATAAGCCTGCGCCGTTCCGGCGTACGGCACACCCGTCGATTCAAGGAGTTCTACCGTGCCGAAAGAAAGTGGCCGTAAGGTAGTGGCCACCAACCGCAAGGCCCGGCACGACTACCACATCCTCGATACCTATGAGGCGGGAATCGCACTGATGGGGACGGAAGTGAAGTCCCTTCGGGAGGGCCACGCCTCCATGGTCGACGGCTTTTGCACCTTCTACAACGACGAGCTGTGGATGGAGAGCATCCACATCCCCGAATACCACCAGGGGAGTTGGACCAACCACGCCGCACGCCGCCGTCGGAAGCTGCTGCTGCACCGGGACGAACTCACCAAGATCTCGCACAAGATCCGCGAATCCGGTTTCACGATCGTCCCACTCCAGCTGTACTTCGTGGATGGGCGGGCCAAGGTGGAGATCGGCGTAGCCCGCGGTAAGAAGGAATACGACAAGCGTCATACCCTGCGCGAGCAGCAGGACAAGCGTGAGGCCCTGCGGGTGATGCGCGAACGGAACCGGCGGTAGCCGTGGCCGTCCCCGGCCTGGTGGAATGAATCTGCGATGCCGTGCGTTATGCTTGATAGCCAGGCAGCCAATGGTGCGGTACCGGTTCAGCAGCACGGAAACGGTTCGGCAACATAGCAGCTTGGTTTGATAAAAAAATACGGGGATGATCGGTTTCGACGATGTTAGTCGCGACAGGTGAAGCGGGCCGAGGATGCAGAATTATCTCGTAAACGCTGTCTGCAAACCAATAAGTGCCAATTCAAAACGCACTGACTTCGCTCTCGCTGCCTAAGCAGTAAGACAGTCCGTCAGCCCGAGGTTGCTATTGCCCCGGATCCTGGCGTCATTTAGATAGCCACTGCTGTTTACCCCCGTCATCGGGGTGAACGGGACTCTTTGATGACTGGGCCCGGATCAGCCAGCTGTTTGTAGCGTGGCTGGGGCCGAGAAAATCCAACGCAAACTGCGCCCGGAGAAGCCCTGACAACACGACATCGGACGGGGGTTCAATTCCCCCCATCTCCACCATCGGAGCACCGGAAACGTTGCTCCACCCCGTAAAGTCCCACACAAAAGGCCGGAAGCTGACGCTTCCGGCCTTTTGCTTTGCCTGCACGGCCCGGCTGGCGGGTTGCGCTCAGTGCTTCTTGATGTGCGATACCGGGTCCGCGTGCGTCTCCGCGACGTTTTTGGACTTCTTCTCGGCCCGTTTTTCCTTGATGGTCTTCACCGGCTTTTTGGCCATGCTCCGGTGCGGTGATTTGTCAGGCATGCGGGTGCTCCCTCACAGCGGGGCCGGAATGGCCCCATAAGATAAAGCTACGCCTCCGGCACCGCGACGTCGACGATTCCAACGAACCGGCTGCCCACACCCTCATACTCGCTGCGGACCAAGCCGGCAGCGGCTGCGGGACGCTCAAACGAGGCGTGGTGTTCGCAGCAGACGTAGGTGAAGTCCGGCCACCATTTCTTCGGCCGGGCCGCTTCGGAGAAGCCGCAGACAGCACAGGAAAGCTGGACCCAGACGGGGCGTTTACCGGTCCGGTTGGCCTTGGACTGGACCAGCCACTGCGGCGGGTTGTCAAGGAGTTCGCCGAGTTCGGTTTCGCTCAGCCGGGACGGGATGCCGTGACGGTGAGCCATTTCCAGCGGAATGTCGAGGACTTGGGCTGCTTCACGTCGGGTAACCATGCTTCAACGATACGGGATCGGATGCTCCGTCATCGCAGTCGGGAGGCCGGCGTTAGGCTCGTCACAGGGCAGTGAGGGAGAGCCCGAGCGCTGCTGCGGCGAGGCCGAGGATTAGGTTGGCGGCGACGTTGAGGGTGGCGGCGCGGTAGCGGCTTTCGCTCGCAAGCCGGACAGTGGCGGTGGTCCAGGAGCTGAATGTCGTGAGGCCGCCGGCGAGTCCCGTCGCGAGGCCGGACTGCCACTCAGGCCCCAGTCCCCAGTGTGCCGTGCCGCCGATGGCCGCGCCGATGATAAAGGAACCCGTCACGTTGACGGCGAGGGTGGTCCAGGGCCAGTGGGAATGACGGGCCGGGAAGGAGTTAGCAAACCAGGAGTCGACGGCGAAGCGCAGCAGGGCGCCGGCAACACCGAAGGCTCCGACGAGCAGTGCCGTGATCATGATGCCCGGCCGGTCAGATCAGCCATTGCCTTTCCGGTCTTCCACCCCGCGGCCGCCGCACCGAGCCCCAGGACGAGTGAGAGTCCCAGATAAACCAGCGAGCTGGTTTGGAAACCGGCCCTGAACTGCTGGTCCAGGGCGAACACCACCGCCGAAAACGTAGTGAAGGACCCCAGCAACCCGGGTCCGAGTCCGGCACGCAGCCAGAACGCCGTCTTCGGCCGCGCGATCCAGACGGTGGTGAGGGCCGCGAGCACAAAACTGCCGAGGACGTTGATCGCCAAGGTGGTCCAAGGGATTGTCCCGGCGGATTCCGGGAACACCAGGCCGGCCCCGTAGCGCAGCTCCGTTCCGATCAGGCCGCCGACGGCGACGGCCGTCCATGCATGCCAGCCCGGCGACCGGTCATGCGCCGCACCCGCCGTCCGGGGGAGCGACTTTGCCGTGTGTTTCATACCCCGGCTCCGGTCAACTCGGCCCGCACTCAGGACCGCCCGAGGCTGCAGCCGGGATGGGTAACGTCACTGTGGACCCAGAGGGCGGAGGCGACTTCCTCGGCCAGATCCACTTCCTGCCCGGCCGCGCCCGAGCCGATGCGAACTACCAGGGCGCCGCCGAAAGGCTTGCGCCCCAGCACCTCGACGTCGTCGTCAAGGTCGATTTCTTCCGCGGAAAGGTAGCGCAGGAGCTCGGGGTTTTCGTCACTGATCCGGGTAATCCGGCCGGTGTGCCCATCGTCGAGCTCGCTCATCCGGTGCGCCACCGGGATCAGGACGGAGCCGTCGGCGGCAGGGATCGGATCCCCATGCGGATCACGCCGCGGGTTCCCGAGCTTGGCTGCCATCCGCTCAATGAAGGTGTCCGAGACGGCGTGTTCGAGCAGCTCGGCCTCGTTGTGAACCTCGTCCCAGCGGTAGCCGAGTTCCCGGACCAGGAATGTTTCGATGAGCCGGTGCCGTCTGACCATGGACAACGCCAGCCGGACACCGTCGGCGGTGAGGGTGATCGCGCTGTACGGCTGGTGGTCCACGAGTCCCTGGTCCTTGAGCTTGCGGACCATTTCGGAGACCGAGGAGTTGGCGACGCCGAGGCGTTGTGCCAGCTGGGTGGAGGTGATCGGCTTGTCCTGCCACTCCGTAAAGGAATAGATGACCTTGACATAGTCCTCGATCGAGGAAGAGGGCAGGCTGGTCTTCACAGCATCCAGCCTACCGTTAGCCCGCGCTGGCGAAGGTCAGCCACAGCAGTGCGAGGTTAAGCGCGACCACCAGGATGACGCTGACGACAGCTGCGATCCGAAGCGCCATTCCATCGGCGAACCGGCCCATCAGCGACTTGTTACTGGTCAGGACAACCAGCGGGATCAGCACAAAAGGGATTCCGAAGCTCAGGACAACCTGGCTCAGGACCAGTCCCCAGGTAGGATCGAAACCCACGCTCAGCAGCACCACCGCCGGTACCAGGGTGATGATGCGCCGCAGCATCAGGGGGACCCGGATCTTGAGCAGCCCCTCCATAATTGAGCCGCCGGCGTAGCAGCCAACGGACGTGGAAGCCAGTCCGGAGGCGAGCAGCCCGACGGCGAAGATGACGCCGATGACGGGTCCGAGGCTGCTGGTGATGGCGGCATGGGCTCCTTCGATGGTGTCTGTTCCGTCCGCACCGCCGAGGGTCGATGCGGCCAGCAGCAGCATCCCGATGTTCACAAGACCGGCGAAGGCCAGGGCGACGACCACGTCCCAGCGGGTCGCCTTGACCAGCCGGGCGAGGGCCGGGGCGGGAACATGGACGTGCGGGTCCGGACGATGCCGGTCCCTGGACAGTGCAGAGTGGACGTAGATGGCGTGCGGCATCACCGTGGCGCCGAGCATGCTCGCGGCCAGCAGCACAGTCTCGGGACCCTGGAAGCCCGGGATCAGCCCGGCTGCCACACCGGCAGGATCAGGCGGGCTAACAAAAAGGCCGGCCAGGAACCCGATGGTGATGATGCCGAGCAGGAAGATAATGATGAACTCAAATGGCCGCTGCTTGTTCCGGGCCTGCACGGCGAGGAGTCCCATGGAGACGGCGCCGACGATTACGGCGCCAAGGGGCAAAGGCAGTCCAAAGAGCAGGAAGAGCGCGATTGCCCCGCCCACCACCTCGGCAAGGTCAGTGGCAGCAGCCACGATCTCGGCCTGCACCCAAAACGCCCGGCGCCAGAACGGCTTCAGCCGCTCACCAAGAATCTCCGGCAGGCTTTTGCCGGTGACAAGCCCGAGTTTGGCGGACTGGTATTGCACCAGCACGGCCATAATGTTGGCGGCCACCAGGACCCAAACGAGCAAGTAGCCGTATTGCGCTCCGGCGGTGAGGTTGGCCGCCACGTTGCCGGGGTCCACGTAGGCGATCGCGGCAACAAATGCCGGCCCCAGCAGGCCGATCATGGCCCGGCGGCCGGCCGGTTTCGGCCGGGCGGCCGTCGCCGGTCCCGCGCCGTCGTGTCCTGTTACGTCCAGCACTGGGCTCCCCTGCTAGGTGCGTCGCCGTCGACGCGGGCGGCAACGGCGGGTGGATGCCTGCGCCGAAGTTTGCGAACGCCTACAAATAATTATTAGGCATACCGAAACCATAAGCCACGGTGGCTGTCCGCGGCAACGTCGACGGCTCCAAAAGGACCTTTCCGGCCGGTGTCAGGACCGCACGGCCCGCCAGCTCTGTGTCAGGTAGGGGAGCGGGATCACTTCATCGCCCTGATGGCCCAGGTGCTCGTGCAGATACCAGTCGAGGTTGCCCAGCACCTTGGTGCGGGTGGCCTGGCCGGCCGCCAGGTAGTAGCTGCGGGACTTCGCCAGCGCCAGGATGTCTGCGCCGCGCACCGGATCTTCCCACCGGGTGAGATGGCTCTCCAGTCCCGTAAATTCAGGTCCCAGCGGCGGTGTGAAGTGCGGTTTGTGCACGTCGCCGGCATGCATAATGCGCGAGAGCCGGTGCACCCAGGGAACAGACGTGTCCAGCTGGTTCCAGATCAGCCCCAGGACACCGTGCGGGCGGAGGATCCTGGCGATTTCCGTGCTGGCCAGCAGCGGATCGCACCAATGCCAGGCCTGGGCGACTGTCACCACGTCGAAAGCACCGTCGGGCAGCCCCGTCCGCTCCGCGGTACCCTCGACGGCGGTGACCCCGGGAAGCGCCCGGCGCAGCTGTTCCAGCATGTCCGCGGATGGGTCCACTGCCACCGTGCGCAGGCCGCGCCCGACCAGCAGCGCCGTGAATTTCCCGGTTCCGGCGCCGAGGTCCGCGGCATCCGCTGCGCCGCCGGGGATCAGCCAGCCAGCCGATTCCTCGGGATACCCGGGCCGGACGCGGTCGTAGTGTTCCCCGCCGTCCTGAAAGCTGTGCCCCAGCTCCTGGCGCCGCCCCTGGGGCAGCTTGGGTCCGCCGCGTGCCACGTTTGATCTCCTTCGGCAGGTCCGGGTACGTACCTTGTGAATTTACCGCACCGGGCAGGGGCCGCGTTTGCAGGGGCCGTGTCTGCCGGCGCCGCCGGAGCCAGCGCCGCCGCACCGGCGGCCGTTAGTCCAGCGTGCAGGGCGCCGCCCCGGCCGTGCCGGGGGTATTGGGGGCCCAGTGCGGGTAGCTGCGGGTGTCGTTGGACGGTACCCAGCGGCCTGCGTCCACCACGTAGTCCCAGCCGAGGCCGTTCCCGAGCAGCTCCCGGACTCCGGTGAGCAGCCGCTGGGCGTCATCAAGCCTGGAGCCCAAACCGAAGCTTGCCCGAAGCGACCCCGAGGGCAGGCCAAGCCGCCGGAGCAGCGGATGCGCGCAAAACCTGCCGTCGCGCAGCCCCATACCGTGCTCGGCGGACAGGTAGGCTGCCACCAGGCCCGCGTCGTAGCCTTCCACCGAGAAGTTGACGACGCCGATGGTGCCGGCGCCGGGAAGGGTTTGTGACCCGGTGCCCGCCCCCGGCCCTGCAGCCGCGTCGAAGGTACCGCTGTCGGAGAAGATCTGGTGGACCGTCACACCGTCGATCCGGGCGAGGCCCTCCACCAGGAAGGACCGGATGGCGTTCTCGTGCGCGTGCCACTGGTCCGGGTCCAGCCCGGCGATGATTTGCGCGGCCCGGGCCAGGGTGGCGGCGCCGAGCACGTTCGGGGATCCGCCCTCATGCCGGGCGGGTCCCGTGGTCCAGCTGACGGTGTCGATCCGGGCGTCCTGGACGGCCCCGCCGCCCGCGAGGTGCGGGATGCCGGCGTCGAGCCAGTCGGGACGCCCGATCAGGACGCCGGCACCGAAGGGTGCGTAGAGCTTGTGCCCCGAGAAGGCGATGTAGTCGAGATCGTCCGTGGAGACGTTGATCCGCCGGTGCGGGGCCAACTGGGCGGCGTCGACGACGATCCGGGCGCCGTAGTCGTGCGCCAGCGCTGCCAGGGCGCGGATAGGCAGGATCTCGCCGGTGACGTTGGAGGCACCGGTCACGGCAAGCAGGCTGACGCCGCCGTGTGCGAGTTCCTCGCGGAGCAGCTCCAGGGTGGCCGCGAGGGTGGGGGCGGCAATGACGCTGCGGTGGGGTACCCGCTGCCAGGGCAGGAGGTTGGCGTGGTGTTCAATGTCGAGGTAGAGCACCTCGCCGGTATGCTCGCCGTTGACGACCGGCAGGCAGCCGGCCAGCAGGTTCAGCGAATCAGTGGTGTTCCTGGTGAAGATCACCGCATCGTCCGGCCGGCCGCCAACGAAGTCGCGGACAATCCCGCGGGCGTTCTCGTAGACCGAGGTGCTGATCTGGGAGGCATAGCCGGCGCCGCGGTGGACGCTGGCGTAGAACGGCAGGATCTCGTTGAGGTAGGCCGAGACCACGGACAGCGCCGGAGCCGAGGCACCGTAGTCCAGGTTGGCGTAGCGGACATGTCCGCCCTGGATGAGAGGCGCCTGGATCTCGGCGCCGGTCACCGCGGCCAGCGGCCGGCGGGCAACGGCGAACCGCGGATCGGGATGTGCCGGACCGGTGTCGGCCTGAACCTCGGCGGCGGCAGGAATGGTGGCAGTCGTCATGGGACCTCGCTCGAAAAGGACCCCACGCACCGGGGATCCGCGCTTGCCGGGTCCGTTCCGGACCGGCCAGGTCGTCACCCGGGGCACCCCGCCGCGAATGGAGGGTTGCCGGCCAGCAAACCGGGGTTTAGCGCTGGCACTCGTGACCTGGTTCGAGCCTAGGCCATGCCGGCTTCCGTGGAAAAGGCAGGGCAGGATTGTGAAGTCCTTTGTGACGGGCCGGTACCGAAGCTGCCGAACGGCGCCGGACGCGCTTACAGCAGGTCGTCCAGCCCGGGGTTCAGACGCTTGAGGACTTCGGAGTGCAGAATGGAGTTGGTCGCGAGGGCGTTGCCGCCGAAGGGACCGTCTTCTCCTTCGAGGGAGGTAAAGCGGCCGCCGGCCTCGGTGACGATCGGAACCAGCGCGGCCATGTCGTAGAGGTTGAGTTCGGGTTCGCAGGCGATATCAACGGCACCTTCCGCCACCAGGCAGTAGGACCAGAAGTCGCCGTAGGCGCGGGTCCGCCACACCTCTTCGGTGAGCCCCAGGAACTCGTCAAGGTTGCCGCGCTGCTTCCAACCTCCCAGGCTGGAATATGACAGCGAGGCATCCGGCAGGCTCGCGACGTTGGAGACCTTCAGCCGGGTTGCGGCCGCCAGTGAACGGCCCATGTACGCACCGGCGCCTTTTGCCGCCCACCAGCGCTTTCCCAGCGCCGGGGCACTGACAACGCCGACCACCGGCTCGCCCTCATCGACGAGGGCGATCAGCGTCGCCCAGACCGGGACGCCGCGGACGAAGTTTTTGGTCCCGTCAATCGGGTCGATGATCCAGCGGCGGGAGCCGTGGCCGGAACTGCCGAACTCCTCCCCGAGCACGGCGTCGCGGGGCCGGGACCGCGACAGCTGGCCACGGATGGCCTCCTCGGCGGATTTATCGGCGTCAGTGACCGGCGTCAGGTCCGGCTTCGTCTCGATCCGAAGGTCGAGCGCCTTGAAGCGGCTCATGGTCTGGGCATCTACGGAATCTGCCAGGACATGGGCAAGGCGCAGGTCGTCGTTGTAGCTCGAAGCGGGTTGACTCATGCTTCCAAACTACCGTCAAAGCGGGCAGGGAAGCGGTAGGCGCCGCGGCCTGCTAGGAGACGGTGCCCAGTTCCTTAACGTCCTGGGCTTCCAACCGCGGGTCTGTCCCGAGCAAACGGCGCAGTGAGGCGAGCCTGGCCGGACCGGATTCTCCTGCCTGGCCGGAGGCCACCCAGGCGTCCACGCCGCAGTTGACGGCGCTGGAATCGTGCTTGCAGCCCCGTTCGCAGTCGTCGGTGCCGGGCTCGAGGTCGGGGAAGGACCGCAGGATCCGGTCCGGGTCCACATGCGCGAGCCCGAAGGAGCGGATGCCCGGGGTGTCGATGATCCAGCTCCCCGCCGGCGCATCGTTGACTTTGAGGGCCAGCGCGGAGGATGAGGTGTGGCGGCCGCGCCCGGTCACGGCGTTGACACCGCCGGTGGCGCGTTCGGCGCCGGTGAGGGCGTTAACCATGGTGGACTTGCCGACGCCGGAATGGCCCAGCATCACGGTGACCTTCCCGTCGAGGTAGGCGCGCAGCTGTGCGACGGCGTCCTTGTCCAGCCGGGCGGAGAGCCCGTCATCGGAGCGGGCATCGATGCCCGAGGCGGCGGAGTCCGCCGTCTTGGAAATAATCACCGGGAAAGCAAGGTGCTGGTAGTTGGCGAGGAGCTCGGCAGGATCCTTGACGTCGGCTTTGGTGACAAGCAGCAGCGGATCGATCCCGGCGTCGTACGCGGCCACCAGGGCGCGGTCGATAAATCCGGTCCGCGGCTCGGGATTGGCGGCCGCCACCACGATCACCAACTGGTCGGCGTTGGCGACGACGGCGCGCTCGATCGGGTCCGTGTCGTCGGCGCTGCGCCGCAGCAGGGTCCTGCGGTCCTGGATCCTGACCAGCCGGGCCAGGGTGTCGGGCTCGCCGCTGACGTCGCCGACCAACGAAACGAAGTCGCCGGCCACTACCGGGTTGCGGCGCAGTTCGCGGGCGCGGGCGGCGATGATCTTCCGTTCTGCCCCCGCGCCTTCGGCGACGACGGCGGTGTAGCGTCCGCGGTCAACGGTAATGATCCGCCCGGTCACGGCATCGTCGTGGCTGGGCCGGTCCTTGGTGCGGGGCCGGGTGCCTTTTTTGTTGGGGCGGATCCGGGCGTCGGATTCGTCCCAGGAATCAGTGCTGCGTGCCACCGGAGGCGTCCTTCTCTGCCGGGGAGGCCCCTGCGGGAGGCGTGTTTCCTGCGCTGAGGCCAAGCATGGACTCCCACAGTTGCGGGAAGTCGGGCATGGTCTTCGCCGTGGTCCCAATATCCTCGACAACGACGCCCGCTACGGCCAGGCCGAGGATGGCGCCGGCCGTGGCCATACGGTGGTCGGCGTAGCTGCGGACGACGCCGCCGTGCAGCGGGGCGGGCCGGATGATGAGGCCATCAGAGGTCTCCTCCGCGTCCCCGCCGAGCCGGTTGATCTCCGCCACAAGGGCGGCCAGCCGGTCCGTTTCGTGCCCGCGGAGGTGGGCGATGCCACTGAGCCGGGAGGGACCGCTGGCTAGCGCGCAGAGTGCGGCGACAGTGGGGGCAAGTTCGCTGGTCTCGTGAAAGTTCCCGCCGGTGAGCTCCGGGCCGCCGGTGACGGTCAGGGTACCGTCGGTGAGCGACACGGTGGCCCCCATCTCCGCTAGCACGCTGCGCCACATATCGCCGACCTGCGTCGTCGGGGCCGGCCAGTTCGGGATGCGTACGGTGCCTCGGGTGGCCAGGGCCGCCGCCAGGAACGGACCGGCGTTGGAAAGGTCCTGTTCGATCCTGACGTCAAAGGCCCGGATGGGTCCGGGCGAGACAACCCAGTGGTTTGGGCGGGAATCGTCAACGGCTACCCCGGCTCCGCGCAGCACGGCGACGGTCATGGTGATGTGGTCAAGGCTGGGAACGGGCATCCCTGGGTGTTCGTGGCTCTGGTGTTCGAGGTGCAGTCCGTCCACAAACCGGGACCCGGCCAGGAGCAGTGCGGACACAAACTGCGAGGACGCGCTGGCGTCAATAACGAGGTGGCCGCCGCGCACGGCGGCCGCGCCGTCGACGGTGAACGGCAGCGAGGATGCCGGGCCTCCGTCGGGCGCGCTGACTCTGACGCCCAGCCCGGTGAGGGCTTCGATGATGGGGCCCATTGGGCGCTCGCGCGCGTGCGGATCCCCGTCGAACAGCGTCAGCCCCGGGCGCAGGGCCGCGAGGGGCGGCACGAACCGCATAACCGTCCCCGCCAGCCCGCAGTCCACCACTCCCGTCCCCCCGGCTGCCGCCTGGCTGATGGGCGTGATGGCCAGGTCCGGGCCGAAATCGCCGTCGCCGGGCACTTCCGTGATCCGGGCCCCGAGTTGCCGCAGCGCCGCGATCATCAGGGCGGAGTCCCGGGAGTGCAGCGGAGCCCGGAGCCGTGAGGGCCCGTCCGCGAGGGCGGCCAGCACGAGATAGCGGTTGGTCAGGGACTTGGACCCCGGAACGGTGACTGTTGCGTCCACCGGGTGTCCGGCGAAGGGCGCCGGCCAGAGGGCGGCAGCGTTCGCCGGCAGGGGGTGTGCGGCTGCTGTGGGGGTGGTGCCGGTCATTGCTGCTTTAGGCTCCGACGGTGTGGTCTACGGCTTTGCGTACGGCCTTGTCGGCTTTTTTCATCTGTTTGCCGGTGCTCTTCCGGACATCGGCCGCAAGGTGCTCAGCCCGCCAGGCCAGGCTGGGACGGCCGTCCGTGTCGACTGCGGCGAGCAGGACGCCGCCGGTCAGTGAGACGTTCTTGAGCAGCTGCTTGCGGCGGGCGTTGCGGCCCTCAGTGGAGGTGATGTCCGCGCTGCGCCATTCGACGTAGCTGTTGAGCGCCGAGATGACAGCCAGGATGCTTGCGGCCAGACGTGCCGACTTGCCGAGGGCAAACATAAGGCCGGCCCCGACCTGGGTGCCGCCGATGACCCGGGCGAGGACTTTTTCGCTGGTCTGGAACGGCAGGGACTCCGCCGCGCGGCGCAGCAGGGGTGAGAGCTGCGTGGCGGTGTCATCCGCGTTCTTGAGCTTGTCCAGCCCGGCAAGGACGAAACTGGACGCCAGCATGGGCCGGGCGAGAAAGCGGACAAACGACATGAAATTCCTCCTGGGTGGGCGGACCGCGGGAATGAAGCGGGAGAACCGGTTCTAGTCTTGCACTTTTGTGGAATATTTGCCCGCCGGGCGGGGTTGTCAATAGCAGATTTCAGGCCCTGGTTTAGGGCTGGATGTAGGTTCAGCGAGAGTCAGATCGGCCCGGAACGACTGGCTGGAACACGGTGCCACGGGCAAACGAGTCAGTCGTGGCGCAGGAAGGCGGAACTATGGTTCTGGTGAAGGATACGCCGTTAAGGAACAGTCTCTTGGCGACCAGCGGGAAACCGGCGTTAGGAGGCGGGCAGTTGTGGGCTGATGCCCTGCAGCAGGCAACCATGCCGGCAGGCCGGGACGGCCGCCGCACTCTCACAGTAGACTTGGGGGCAATGAGCACCATGGATCCGGCCGTCACGGCCAAGCACACGGTCGCCGGAAACGGTGCCACACCCGCCAAGCCACCCGCCGCCAGTCCTGCTGGCGCACCGTCAGGGGCTGCCCCGGAGATTGACGCCGGGCTGGACGCGGCGGCGCGGGAGACGATCGTGGACGGTCAGGCGCTGGACACTGCGACTGAAACGACGCAGGAACGCCGGGCGCGGTTCGAACGCGACGCCATGCAGTATGTTGACCAGCTGTACTCCGCGGCCATGAGGATGGCCCGAAACCCCGCCGACGCCGAGGATCTCGTCCAGGAGGCGTACACCAAGGCTTTCTCCGCGTTCCATCAGTACAAGCCCGGCACCAACTTGAAGGCCTGGCTTTACCGCATCCTGACGAATACCTACATCAATCTTTACCGCAAGCGCCAACGCGAGCCCCTGCAGTCCAACTCGGACACCATTGAGGACTGGCAGCTGGCCCGGGCCGAGTCGCATACGTCCTCGGGTCTGCGGTCGGCCGAAGCCGAGGCCCTCGACCACCTGCCGGACTCGGATGTGAAGCGGGCGCTGCAGTCCATTCCGGAGGAGTTCCGGCTGGCGGTCTATTTTGCCGACGTCGAGGGATTCGCGTACAAGGAAATTTCAGAAATTATGAACACGCCGATCGGGACCGTGATGTCCCGCCTGCACCGCGGCCGGAAGCTGCTGCGGGATATGCTCGGCGACTACGCCGCCGAGCGCGGATTCAGGGCTGCAGATGCAATCGCGGCTGCCGGAAGCGACAAACAGGAGAACAGGAAATGAGCGACTGCCAGGGACTGGGCGACTGCGACGACACCCGGATGCAACGTATCTACGAGTACCTCGACGGTGCCCTCACCCACGATGACATCGCCGAAATCAAGGACCACTTGGACGGCTGCCCGGAATGTTTTGAGCAGTACGACCTCGAATGTGTCATCAGGGTCATGGTGAAGCGTTCCTGCAGCGAGGCAGCCCCGGAAAACCTCAAGAACGCGATCCTGGACCGGATCCACTCGAGCAACCCGGTTGAGGCCTGAGCGGGCCCAAGGTTCGGCTCGACCGCCAAAAACGAATGACCCCGGAAACCGTGAGGTTCCGGGGTCATTCGTCCAAAGCTGTCATTCCAAGCTTTGCTTAGGCGTTGGGGCGCTTGCCGTGGTTCGCGCCGCCACGCTTACGGTCACGACGTTTACGTGCACGTTTGCTCATAGCTGGCCTCCTTAATTTTTGGTACTCAAAAGAGCTGCCCTCAAGTCTCCCACATCGGGGCACCCGCCGCGAACCGGCGGGGCGGGCGGATCACTCGAGGGAATTGCGGATGGAGATCCGTGCCTGGTCCAGTACCGTCTTGACAGTCTCCAGCGTCACCGGCGTGATCGGGTGCCGTCCGCCGTGGCGGCGCAGTTCCACCCGGACGTCGTCGCGGAAGGCCTGCACCAGCATCTCGGCCTCCCGCAGCCGGGTGTCGCCTTCCGGTGAGTAGCGCTGCCCGGCCAACGCGGCAACTGTTGAGCCAGCTGCGCGGGCCGAGGAACGCGCGGCCTCGGCCGTTGCAGCCAGCTCGGCCCGGAGGCCGCGCATGTTGACCTTGATGTCCTGCCGCAGGTTGTCGGCCAGCCGCCGGACGGACGCGCTGATATCTTTTTCCACGCCTGCAAGTTCGTCCCGCCGGCGCTCCAGCTCCAGGAGTCCGCCCGGGGTGATGCTGTAGTAGGTACGGCGTCCCTCGCTGTGGGTGTCCACCAGCCCTTCCTCCTCCAGCTTGCCCAGCCGCGGATAAATCGTTCCGGCGCTGGGGGAGTAGGTTCCGCCGAAACGTTCGCTGAGCGCCTTGATCAGCTCGTAGCCGTGCTTCGGACCCGATTCCAGCAGTGCCAGCAGATAGAGCCGCAGGGCCCCGTGGGCGAAGACCGGGGGCATCAGCGTTCCTGTACGGTGTCCGCGCCGGGCAGGCCGTGGAAGATCGACGTCCTGCCGGACACTGAATTGGTCCGGACCAGCATAAGTTGGGTGTCCGGGCCGGCGATGGTCTGGACCGTGCCCCCTGGCTGATTGTACTTCTGGTCGTCAATGACGATGGTGCCGCTGGCGGACTTGGCAATGATGTCCACGCCGACATCGTGCGGGAGCCGGATGGTGACGTCTCCGGAGACTGAATTGGCACCAAAGTCCTGGGCGAAGCCGTGCAGGTCGAAATTGAGGTCGCCACTGACGGTGTTGGCGCGGATATTGCTGAGGTCACCCGAAGCCGTGACCTCGCCCGAGACGCTCTTGGCCGTCAGCACGCCGCGATGGTTGCGGGCGATCACTTCGCCGCTGACGGTGTTGAGTGAGAGGTCCCCGGCGGTGCCGTCGGCCAGCACGGAACCGGAGACCGTGTTCAGCCGGGTGTGCCCGCTGACCCCGGAG
The DNA here is from genome assembly GCF_030063265.1 of Pseudarthrobacter sp. PH31-O2. NCBI lineage: Bacteria > Bacillati > Actinomycetota > Actinomycetes > Micrococcales > Micrococcaceae > Pseudarthrobacter > Pseudarthrobacter sp. PH31-O2. The sequence goes on from NZ_JASIST010000001.1 coordinate 135,943, forward strand.
ACCATACCGTCGCCGCTGACGGTCCCGGCCTCAATGTCGATCCCGGCCGGCGCGGCGATGCTGATGACCAGCGAGTTGCTGCTGCTGTTGTTGACGGTCCCCATAAGGTTCTTGAACCACCCCTGCGGCCCGTGCAGCTGGTGGCGGACCTCGAGGCGGCCGTTCACGAGGCTGATCGCCAGCGGGTCGCCATGGACCTCGGATACTTCGATTCGGGTGACGGGATCATCATGGGTGACGATGTCGAAGCGTCCCCGGACGATGCCGAGCTTAAGCGAGCTGACGCCGTCGACGTCGATGGTCTGCGGACCGGTGACGGTCCAGTTGTTCTCTGTCATGGCTCCTCCAGGAGGGCGATACTTCGTGCGGATAGTTGCGATATATCGTGACTCATAAGTCACGATATATCGCCGTCCTGGCACGGTCAAGATATATCGCGGAGTTTTCCCGGGGACGGATACCGGCGGCTACGCCGGCGCGTCAATCCCCAGCCACTGGAACCAGCCGCGGTGCAGCACGAGCCACGCCATCAGGCCGTAGCCGGCCTGGCCGGGGGTGCCGCCGTTCGCGGCCAGGTCCTGGCGCCACTGCTCGTGATTGAGCAGCGGCGAAAAGGTGTCGACGTAGAGGTGCTTGCGCCGGGTGGTGACGTCCGCAAATGCGGTGTTCAGTTCGCCGAGCCGGCGGTTCTGCGCGGGATCCAATGTTGGCGGCGGGCCCACGATAAAGACCTCGATCTTGTTCTGCGAGGCCGCGTCCAGGATGTTGGCGAGGTTGAGCCGGCTCCGGGCAGTCGAGAGCCCAAATTCGACATCCCGGCCGGAGAGTCCAATTACGAGGCGGTTTTCGCAGTGGTCGTTGAAGCGCCGGCCGGCTTCCGCGAGCCAACGGGCTGCCAGCCCTTCGGTGCCTTCCTGCGGGCAGGGGAGGGAATAGCATTCCAGGGACAACCCGTCCTGCGGCGTGCGCGCCAGCACCCGGCCCAGCCAGCCCAGTGCGCGGGGATCACCCAGCCCGGCCAGCATTTCATCGCCAACGGCTGCGATCCGCAGCTTTCGATCTTCCACGACTACCTCTTCACTCCAGAGCGTCCAATAAACCGTTCCCCGGGACCATCCGTGATGGCGGGGGACACCGCCGGTTAAACACCGGTGCCCGGCCGGAGTTGTGTAGGTGCACCTCCGGCCGGGCAGCGATGACCTTACTTACGTGCGAACGCCTGTTTGAGCAGAGCATCCTGCTCGGCCGCGTGGCGCTTCATCGATCCTGCCGCCGTGGAAGCCGAGGCGGGACGGGAAATGAGGCGCACCCGGCGCTCCAGGGCGTCGGGAAGGTTCAGGCCGATAAAGGGCCACGGCCCCTGGTTCGCGGGCTCGTCCTGCGCCCAGACAACTTCGGCGTTCGGGTACTTGGCAAGTTCGGCGGCAATCTCGGCGGCGGGCAGCGGGTAAAGCTGCTCAACGCGGACGATCGCTGTGGTCTTGTCACCGGTCTTCTGCCGTGTGGACAGGAGATCGTAGTACAGGCGGCCGGAGACGAGCAGGACACGCTCGACGGCGTCGGCCGGGAGCTGCTCATGCTCGGGGATGACGGTCCGGAAGGTGCCCGTGGTGAAATCCTCGACCGAAGACGCTGCGGCCTTGAGCCGGAGCAGCTGCTTCGGTGTGAAGATGATCAGCGGTTTGCGCGGCCGGCTGTACGCCTGCCGGCGCAGCAGATGGAAGTGCGAAGCGGAGGTGGTGGGGTTTGCCACGACCATGTTCTCTTCGGCGCACATCAGCAGGAACCGCTCGATCCGGGCGGAGGAGTGGTCCGGCCCCTGGCCTTCGTAGCCGTGCGGCAGCATCAGCACAAGCGAGGAACGCTGGCCCCACTTCTGTTCGGCCGAGGAGATGAACTCATCGATGATGGTCTGCGCGCCGTTGACGAAGTCACCGAACTGCGCTTCCCACAGCACCAAGGCGTTCGGTCGTTCCACCGAATAGCCGTATTCGAAGCCCATCGCCGCGTATTCCGAGAGCAGGGAGTCGTAGATCCACAGCTTGGCCTGGTCCTCGGAGAGGTGTGCCAGGGGCAGCCACTCGTCGCCGTTGGCGCGGTCGTGGAAGACGGCGTGACGCTGCACGAATGTGCCGCGGCGCGAGTCCTGCCCGGCGAGGCGGACGGGAACACCTTCCATAATGAGAGAGCCGAACGCCGCAAGCTCCCCGAAGCCCCAGTCGATGCCGCCTTCACGGGACATCGCTTCACGTTTCTCCAGCAACTGCTTGAGTTTGGCGTGGACGGTGAAGCCCTCGGGGATATCAACGTGCGCTTTGCCGATGCGTGCCAGTGTCGCAGCGGAGATTGCGGTCGACGCCGGGGCGTTGATACCGGAATCGGACTGCTGGGCCATGGGACGCTCCAGATCGGACACCGCGGCGGAATCGGCAGTGATAATCGGAATCGGGGAAGTCTGCGCTGCATGGGTTTCGGCGAAGACGCGCTCCAGCCGTTCCTGGTAGTCGCGCAGCAGCTGTTCGGCTTCTTCTTCGGTGATGTCGCCGCGGCCGATCAGCGATTCCGTGTACAGCTTGCGGACCGAACGCTTGGCTTCGATCAGGTTGTACATCAGCGGCTGGGTCATCGAGGGGTCGTCGCCCTCGTTGTGGCCACGGCGGCGGTAGCAGACCATGTCGATGACAACGTCCTTGTGGAACCGCTGCCGGAATTCGTAGGCGAGCTGCCCGATCCGGACCACTGCTTCGGGGTCATCGCCGTTGACGTGGAACACCGGCGCCTGGATCATCTTGGCGACGTCCGTGGAGTAGGTGGAGGAACGCGACGATGACGGGGCGGTGGTGAATCCGACCTGGTTGTTGACCACGATGTGGATGGTGCCGCCGGTGCGGTAGCCGCGCAGCTGGGAAAGGTTCAGCGTTTCCGCGACCACGCCCTGGCCGGCGAAGGCAGCATCGCCATGCACCATGATCGGCAGGACGGGGAAAGCCTCGCCCTGATCGAGGCGGTCCTGTTTGGCCCGGACAATGCCTTCAAGGACGGAGTCCACGGCCTCAAGGTGGGACGGATTGGCAGCAAGGTAGACCTTGGTCTGCTTGCCGTTGTCCGAGGTAAAGTTGCCCTCGGTTCCGAGGTGGTACTTGACGTCGCCGGACCCCTGCACGGAGCGCGGGTCCTGGGTTCCTTCAAATTCGCGGAAAACCTGGGCGTAGGTCTTCCCGGCAATGTTGGTAAGCACGTTGAGCCGGCCGCGGTGGGCCATGCCAATTGCCACTTCGTCGAGTTCGTCCTCAGCCGCATCGGAGATGATGGCGTCCAGCAGCGGGATCAGCGACTCGCCGCCTTCCAGCGAGAAGCGCTTCTGGCCAACGAATTTGGTCTGCAGAAACGTCTCGAAAGCCTCGGCGGCGTTGAGCTTGGAGACGATGCGCAGCTGTTCGTCACGGCTCGGCTTGGAGTATGGGTGCTCCAGTTGGTCCTGGAACCACTTGCGCTCTTCGGGGTCCTGGATATGCATGTATTCGATGCCCGTGGTGCGGCAGTAGGCGTCGCGGAGCACACCGAGGATGTCTCGGAAGGCGAGCATCGGCTTGCCGCCGAAACCGCCGGTGGGCCATTCGCGGTCCAGGTCCCACAGCGTGAGGCCGTAGGTGAGGACGTCAAGGTCCGGATGCTTGCGCTGGACATATTCCAGCGGATCGGTGTCGGCCATCAGGTGGCCGCGCACCCGGTAGGCGTGGATCAGCTGCTGGATCCGGGCGACCTTGTTGATTTCGTCGGCCGGGTCCACCTGGAGGTCCGGGCTCCAGCGCACCGGCTCATAGGGGATGCGCAGGGATTCGAAGATGTCATCGTAGAAGTTCTGCGCGCCCAGCAAGAGCTGGTGCACGAGCTTCAGGAACTCGCCGCTGCCGGCGCCCTGGATGACACGGTGGTCGTAGGTGGAGGTCAGCGTCAGGACCTTGCTGATGGCGTTCTGGGCGATAATCTTCGCGCTGGCGCCCTGGAATTCCGCCGGGTAGTCAAGCGCGCCGACACCGATGATGGCAGCCTGGCCCTTGGACAGGCGCGGCACCGAGTGCACCGTTCCGATGCCGCCGGGGTTGGTCAGCGACACCGTGGTGCCGGAGTGATCGTCAGCGGTCAGCTTGCCGGCGCGGGCACGCTTGATCAGGTCCTCGTAGGTGTGCCAGAACTCGGAGAAGTTGAGTGTCTCCGCCTTCTTGATGTTCGGCACCATCAGCAGGCGGCTGCCGTCGGGCTTCGGCATGTCGATGGCGATGCCAAAGTTCACATGCGCCGGCTGCACGGCTACGGGCTTGCCGTTGACCTCGTCGTAGTAGACGTTCATCGAGGGGAACTGGGCCAAGGCGCGGATGACCGCGTAGCCGATCAGGTGCGTGAACGAAACCTTGCCGCCGCGGGCGCGGGCCAGGTTGGAGTTGATGACCACGCGGTTGTCGATCAACAGTTTCGCGGGAATCGCCCGGACGCTGGTGGCGGTCGGAACTTCGAGGCTGGTGATCATGTTGGTGGCGATGGCCTTGGCCGGGCCGCGAAGGACGGATACCACGTCTTCCTCGGGGGCCGTCGGCGCCTTGACGTTCTTCGGCAGCTGAGCCGGGATGGGCGCCGCGCCGGGGCCGGCCTCCGATGTTTTGGAGCCGTCGCGGGCGACGGTTGCCGGGGCTTTCTTCGCGGCTGCAGGCGCCACGGCCGGCGCGGGTTCGGCTGCCGGCGCGGGTTTAGCAGCCGGAGCGGGTGCTGCCGCCGGAGCGGGTGCTGCCGCCGGAGCGGGTGCTGCCGCCTGCGCTGCCGTCGTCGCAACGTGGGCTACAACAGGAAGTTCGCGGGTGGCGGGGTGCGCAACTGTCGCTGCGCCCGAGGCCCCGTTGGTGACGGAACTGTCTCCGGCGTCGAAGGATTCGAACAAGGGCCACCATTTGGCGTCCACGGTGTTCTTGTCCTGCTGAAAACGCTCGTACAGTTCGTCAACGAGCCACTCGTTTCCGCCAAATTCCTCTGGTAGACGGTGGCTAGGCTGCTCTGGCACTTGAATTACGCCTCTTCCATGAGTTTGATTCCCACTGGTGTCACGGTGCGTCAGCACGGCGATTGAACCAGTCTCCGCGTCCAGTGAACCCAGACCCATGCCAGTCTAGTGACGATTCTCGCCAAACCGCCAATAAGGGTGACTCAAATCATCGAGTCGACTCAACGCGTCTCCGCGTCACCCAATCCAGTCCTCCCGGGGCCTCCGGCCGACCGCCGCGTGGCGTCGGAGCGCCGGGAAGGGCGGGGTCCGCGGCCGTTCAAAACCCTCGATACAATCGCAGGGAGAACCCGTTCAGCACCGGAATGCCTACCTAAGGAGCAGCCGTGCGTTTTCTGACCGAGCCCACCACTGACCTGACCTACTCGGACCTCTTTCTTGTGCCGTCCCGTTCGGAGGTCACGTCCCGGCTGGATGTGGACCTCTCGGCGGATGACGGCACGGGCTCCACGATTCCCCTCGTCGCGGCCAACATGACTGCAGTGACGGGCAAGCGCATGGCGGAGACCATGGCGCGGCGCGGCGGGCTGGCGGTCCTGCCCCAGGACGTGCCGCTCGACGTGATCCGTGACGTGGCGGCCTGGATCAAGGAACGCCATCCCGTCCTGGAAACCCCCGTGACACTCTCGCCGTCCAGTACAGTCATCGACGCACTGCATCTGATGGGCAAACGTCCGCACGGGGCCATTATGGTGGTCGACGATGCGGGGGCCGTGACCGGCATCGTCCGGGCCGCGGACTTCGAAGGCCAGGACCGATTCGCCTCGCTCTCCTCGGTCATGCGCGTCCAGCCGCTGGTGCTGGACGCTGCCCTGTTGGAGGACGCGCCCGACGGCGGCGCCGGGGCGGGGTCGGGTCTGCGCCGCGCTTTCGACGCCATGGACGCCGCCGGCAGCGACTTTTCGCCGGTGCAGCGGAACGGTGTCCTCGCCGGGGCGCTCACCCGGAAGGGCGCGCTGCGTTCCACCTTGTACCGGCCGCTGCTGGACGCGCGCGGCCGGCTAAAAGTCGCCGCCGCCGTCGGAATCAACGGTGACGTTGCCGGGCGTGCAGCGGAACTGCTCGCCGCCGGCGTCGATGTGCTGGTCCTTGATACCGCCCACGGGCACCAGCAGAAGATGTTTGACGCCTTGGCCGCGGTGAAGGGACTCAACCCCGGTGTGCCCGTGGTGGCGGGGAACGTGGTCACGGCTGAGGCAACCCGGGAACTCATCCGGGCCGGCGCGGACATCGTGAAGGTCGGGGTGGGCCCGGGTGCCATGTGCACAACGCGCATGATGACGGCCGTGGGCCGACCGCAGTTCTCCGCCGTGCTGGAGTGCTCGGCCGCCGCGCGGGCCGCGGGCGGACGTGTCTGGGCCGACGGCGGTGTCCGTTACCCGCGCGACGTTGCGTTGGCACTGGCTGCCGGGGCGAGCCAGGTGATGATCGGGTCCTGGTTCGCCGGGACGCACGAAAGCCCGGGGGATCTGCAGCAGGACGCCGGCGGCCGGCAGTTCAAGGAAAGCTTCGGCATGGCGTCCGCACGGGCCGTGCAGAACCGCAACCAGCGTGAGGGCGCCTTCGAAAAGGACCGCAAGGCCCTCTTCGAAGAAGGGATCTCCACGTCCCGGATGTTTATCGATCCGGCCCGGCCCGGCGTTGAGGATCTGCTGGACATGATCACGGCCGGGCTGCGCAGCTCGATGAGCTATGCCGGAGCTGCCGATCTTGCCTCGTTCCGGGAGCGCGCCGTAGCTGGCATGCAGTCCGCCGCCGGCTACGAGGAAGGCCGGCCTGTCCCGCAGAGCTGGTAGCCGTGGCGACGGCACAGGCAACCGCCGGGGCCCCATCCGGGGTCGCCGCGTCGGCGGCGGACGCAGGCGTTCCTGTAGACTGAAATCCTTATGGACAGTAAATCTAGGTGCCGGCCTGGGGGCTGTCAGCGGGGAACGGAAACCCTTGCCGCGCAGTTGACCCGAAGAGCCGGCAAACCCCGTTCACGCTCCCACCATTCTCCGGCGGCACGCCGGCCACATGCCTTCAGGGGCACCCGGTCGTTCCAGGAAACAGGGTCGGCCCCGGCCGACCATCCTCCGCCGGGACCCTCCCGCGGTGCAGCCCCGGAAGCAGGCCGCTAAATGGAGTGGCTACTTCTCGCAGCAGGCCTGCTGCTCATCCTCGGTACCGGCTTTTTTGTAGCCGTTGAATTCTCCCTTGTTGCCTTGGACCAGGCCTCGGTCCAGCGGGCCGTGGACAACGGCGATACCGCCGCGGCGCCACTGCTCCGATGCCTCAAGTCGCTGTCCACCCAGCTCTCAAGCTGCCAGCTGGGCATTACCATCACCACCCTGCTCACCGGCTACGTGATGGAGCCATCGGTGGGCAAGCTGCTCGAAGCTCCGCTGGCCGTCCTGGGATTGCCGGCGGCGGCAGCGTCCTCCGTGTCCCTGGTCCTGGCGATGGCCTTCGCGACCCTGCTGTCCATGCTGATCGGCGAGCTGGTCCCGAAGAATATGGCCATTGCACTGTCCTTCCAGGTCGGCAAGGCACTGGCCCGTCCGCAGCTGATGTTCACGGCGATCTTCAGGCCCACCATCGTGGTGCTCAACGGCTTCTCCAACAAGGTCCTGAATATTTTCGGCCTGGAAGCCAAGGAAGAGATTTCGGGTGCGCGGACGCCGGCCGAGCTGGCCTCCCTCGTGCGCCGCTCGGCGGCGATGGGAACCCTCGACGCCGGCACCGCCAACTTCATCGACCGGACGCTCAAGTTCTCGGGCCGGACTGCGGCGGACGTAATGACCCCGCGCATCAGGATCGAGACAATCGACGGCCACCAGCCGGTCTCGGACATCGTGGAAGCCGCACGCCGCACCGGATACTCCCGGTTCCCGATTATCGGTGAGTCATCGGACGACATCCGCGGCGTGGTGCACATCAAAAAAGCCATTGCCGTTCCCGCGGACCGGCGCGCCAAGCTGGAGGCGGGCGCCATCATGACTGATGTGCTCCGGGTTCCGGAAACCATCCACCTTGATGCCCTGTTGGCGGAACTCCGCGAAGGCAACCTGCAGCTGGCCGTTGTCCTGGATGAGTACGGCGGGACCGCCGGTATCGCCACGCTGGAGGACCTTGTCGAGGAAATCGTCGGGGAAGTGGCCGATGAACACGACAAGGTCCGTCCCGGCCTCTTGCAGAGCGCCTCGGGCGACTGGTACTTCCCCGGCCTGCTTCGTCCCGATGAACTCTCCGAACAGATCCCGGGCCTGACCGTGCCCGATGAGTCTGCCTACGAAACGGTGGGAGGCTACGTTATGAGCCAGCTGGGCAGGATTGCCGCTGTGGGGGACACCGTCGACGTCGCGGGAGGCACCTTGGCTGTGACCCGCATGGACGGGCGCAGGATTGATCGGATCTGCTTCAAGCCCGTCCCCGTGCACCGCGAGGAGCACTCCCGCGGCCAGGTAGGTGCCGCATGAGCGACTGGGCAGGAATCCTCTGGCTCATTGTCCTGCTGCTGGGCAACGCTTTTTTCGTGGGCGCTGAGTTTGCAGTTATGTCCGCGCGCCGAAGCCAGATTGAGCCGCTCGCCGAGGCAGGATCCAAACGGGCGCAGACCACCCTGCTGGCCATGGAAAACGTCTCGTTGATGCTTGCCTGCGCGCAACTCGGGATCACGGTTTGTTCGCTGCTGATCCTGCAGGTTGCCGAGCCGGCCATCCACCACCTGATGGCAGTGCCGCTGGAAGCCGTCGGCATTCCGGTGGAGATCGCCGACATCGTCGCGTTCGCCGTCGCGCTGTTGTTGGTTACTTTCCTGCATGTCACCATCGGTGAGATGGTCCCGAAGAACATTTCGGTCTCGGTGGCGGACCGTGCAGCCTTGTTGCTGGCCCCGCCGCTGATTTTCATCGCGCGACTCGTGAAACCTGTGATCGTGGCGCTCAACTGGGCGGCCAACCACATCCTGAAACTTATGCGGATCGAGCCGAAGGATGAGATCACGTCCTCTTTTACACTCGAGGAGGTCCAGTCGATCGTGCAGGAATCCACCCGCCACGGACTGGTGGACGACGACGCCGGGCTGATCACCGGGGCGCTGGAGTTCTCTGAACACACGGCCTCGGATGTGATGGTCCCGCTCGACAAGCTCGTGATGCTGAAGGCGAACACCACGCCGGCGGAGTTCGAGAAGTCAGTCAGCCGCACCGGTTTTTCCCGCTTTCCGATGCTCGACGACGACGGTATGCTCTCCGGCTATTTGCACATCAAGGACGTGCTGTCCATCCCGGACGCCGCGTACCACCAGCCCATCGCTGAGAGCCATATCCGGTCCTTGGCTAACCTGGCGATGAGCGACGAGATCGAGAAGGCCATGTCCGTGATGCAGCGCACCGGGTCGCATCTGGCGCGCGTGATCGGACCGGACGGCCTGACCCAGGGTGTGCTGTTCCTCGAGGACGTTATTGAGCAGTTGGTCGGGGAGATCCGCGACGCCACCCAGGCGACCGGCTACCGACGGCTGGGCCAGGACCAGCAGTAGGCTTCGTGTATCCCTAAATAGGAATCATTCCTATTTAGGGATACACTCGGCTTATTGCTATTGCTCCTGATTCTCAATAACTGATCCGAGGTTACCCGTGCGTCGTCCTGCCGCCCGTGCCGTCGTTGCCGCCGTTGCCGGCATCACCTTGATGCTTACCGCCTGCACCCCAACACCGCGGAACTCCGCTGCGGGTGCGGGCGACGGAATCGTCGACGTCGTCGCCTCCACAAGTGTGTTCGGCAACATCGTGGGCACCATCGGAGGAGACAAGGTGCGGGTGACTTCCATCATTTCGCGCACCAGCCAGGACCCGCACTCTTATGAAGCCACTACGCAGGACAAGCTGGCTGTGTCCAAGGCCGAGCTGGTGGTGGAGAACGGCGGAGGCTACGACGACTTCCTGCAGAAGCTGGCCGAGGACACGGGACTGGACCACAACAACATCCTCAATGCGGTGGAGCTCTCCGGACTGGCCCCGGAGGAGCACGCAGGCGCATCGGCCGCTGCCGATGAGCAGACGCACGGGCATGGCGGCAGCGGCTTCAACGAGCATGTCTGGTACAGCCTGCCTGCCATGGCCAGGCTCGCTGATGCCGTCGCGGCGAAGCTTGGCGAGCTTGAACCGTCCGGGGCCGGAACTTTCCGCAGCAATGCTGCGGCGTTCAAGAATTCACTCGGCGGGCTCGAAACCAGGCTGGCGGAAATCAAGGCCAGCACCGGCGTGGCGCCCGTCGCCGTGACGGAACCTGTGCCGCTCTACCTGTTGGAGGCTGCCGGCTTGGAAAACCAGACCCCGGCCGACTACACCGCCGCAATCGAAGAAGACACGGATGTCCCGCCGGCGGTGCTCAAAGCCACGACCGACCTCATGGGCTCGGGCAAGATCAGGCTGCTTGCCTATAACCAGCAGACCGAAGGGCCGCAAACGGCCGCCGTCAAAGACGCGGCAGCGGCCGCTGGGGTCCCGGTCGTGAACTTCAGTGAGACGCTGACGGAGGGCAACAGCTATCTGCAGTGGATGACGGACAACGTCGACAACATCGCCAAGGCCCTGGCCTAAACGCCGCCCCCGGCGGCAGGACCACCGGCGGCAGGACCACCGGCGCAGGCCCGCGGGTAGCCGCGGGCCTAAGATGGGCGGGACAGTGCTAGCAGGCCCCTGGCCGGACCCGCCGATCCGACAGCCCACCCAGAGAACGCGAGTCCCGGGCTTGCGAAGAATTCGAGGAAACCCAAGTTGACACCCGTAGTGAGCCTCCGTGGGGCCTCCCTGACGTTCGGCAAGCGGACGTTGTGGGAGGGCCTGGACCTGGACATTAATCCGGGTGAATTCTTCGCTGTGCTCGGACCTAACGGCAGTGGAAAAACTACCTTCCTCAAGGTCCTGCTGGGACTGCAGGAGCTTAGCTCCGGCTCGGCCGTGCTCGCCGGCCGGCCCGTAGAGCGGGGCAGCCGGGGGATCGGCTACGTTCCGCAGCAGAAATCCTTTGATCCCGACACACCCCTGCGCGCCCGCGACCTCGTTGGGCTGGGGGTTGACGGCCACCGGTGGGGACTGCGGCTGGGCGCGGCAAAGGTGAACCGCCGGATCGATGAGCTGCTCGAGCTGGTGGGGGCATCCGACTACGCGATGGTCCCGGTGGGCCAGCTGTCCGGCGGCGAGCAGCAGCGGCTGAGGGTGGCGCAGGCACTGGCGACCGACCCGCAGGTGCTGCTGTGCGACGAGCCACTGCTGTCCCTGGACCTCCAGCACCAGCAGGCCGTGAGTGCGCTCATCAACCGGCAGTGCCATGACCGGGACAGTGCTGTGGTTTTTGTCACGCACGAGATCAACCCGATCATGGACTATGTTGACCGGGTCCTCTACCTGGCCGGCGGACGGTTCCGGGTGGGCCCGCCAGCGGAAGTCATGACCACCGAGGTCCTCTCAGATCTCTACGACAGCCACGTCGAAGTGATCCACGCCAACGGACGGCTGATTGTGGTCGGGCTGCCGGACGGCGCCACGCATCACCACGAGGACACCCATGTGGTGGCGGGGGAGGTGGGCTAGATGGACCTGGAAAGCCTGCTGGCATCAATCTTCAACTTCGAGAACTACGGCGAATTGCTCGCGCTGGTCCAGAATTCCCTCTGGGCCGGGGCGGTCCTGGGCCTGCTCGGCGGACTAATGGGAACCTTCGTAATGAAGCGGGATCTGGCCTTCGCCGTCCACGGAATCTCAGAACTCTCCTTTGCCGGTGCCGCCTTTGCCTTGCTGATCGGGGCTGACATCATCCTGGGCTCCCTGGTGGGATCCGTTGTGGCGGCGCTGCTGCTGGGCCTGCTGGGAGTCCGGGCCCGGGACAAAAACTCGATCATCGGCGTTATTATGCCGTTCGGCCTGGGCCTGGGCATCCTTTTCCTCTCCCTGTACGAGGGCCGGGCCGCCAATAAGTTCGGGCTGCTGACCGGACAGATCGTCTCCGTCGGAACCGTCCAGCTCCAGGTGCTGGCTGTGGTTGCCGTCGTCGTTATGCTTGCCCTGGTGGGCATCTGGCGGCCGCTGACCTTCGCAAGTGTGGACCCCGACGTTGCGTCCGCGCGCGGCGTGCCCGTGCGGGCGCTTGCCCTCGGGTTTATGCTGCTGCTCGGTGTCAGCGTTGCGCTTTCCATCCAGATTGTTGGCGCCCTGCTGGTGCTGGCACTGCTGATCACACCCGCTGCTGCGGCCATGCGGTTGACGTCTTCACCCGGGCTGGTGGTAATCCTCAGCGTGGCGTTCGCCATGACCGCCACGGTCGGGGGCATTATGCTGGCCCTCGGCGGGCGGATCCCCATTAGTCCGTATGTGACGACGCTGTCGTTCCTGATCTACGTGATCTGCCGGGTAGTTGGCGGGGTCCGGGCCAAACGCGGACTGAATGGACGCGTACTGCGGGATGCCGCCGTTCCGGCGGCCTGAGCTGCCGCCGGCGCTACTTCCCAGCCTGGCGGGCAGTGCAATCCGGGCAAAGCCCGAAAATCTCGACGGTGTGTTCCACCACTGTGAAACCGTGTTCGGTTGCCGTCCGCGCGGCCCAGGCCTCGACGGCGGGGGCCTCTACTTCGACGGCCTTGCCGCAGCTGCGGCACAGGAGATGGTGGTGGTGCCCGGTGACGGCACAGCGGCGGTACACGGCTTCTCCGTCGGCGTTCCGGAGGACATCCACCAGGCCCTCATCCGAGAGGGACTGCAGGATCCGGTATGAGGTGGCAAGGGACACCGAGGCGCCGCGGTCCTGCAAAATCCTGTGCAGCTCCTGGGTGCTGACGAAGTCGGTCAGTTCGTCCAGGACGGCGCTGACCGCTAGGCGCTGCCGGGTGACACGCTGCTCCTTGGCCGGAGCCGGGGCCTGGGCAGGCACCGTAGCCCGGGCGCCATCGGCGGAGGCGCCGTGGGACATGGTGGAACTCGCTTCGCTGGAGGTCTGGATACGGTGTGATGGCAAGGTCCCAGATTACCAGCCGGGCACATGGACACCGCCGGGCCAGGACCTTAGGCTGGCCTGATGTTGCTCACGAAGTTCACCCATGCCTGCGTCCGGCTCGAGAAGGACGGCAAGGTGCTGGTGTTCGACCCCGGGACCTTCTCGGAAACAGACCGGGCCCTCGCCGGCGCGGATGCGGTGCTGATCACCCACGAACACGCCGACCACATCGATGTCGAGGCCGTCACCGCCGCACTTCTTGCCAGCGCCACCCTGCAGCTTTTCGCGCCGGCCGGGGTCGCAGCGCAACTGCGGGAAAAGGCGCCCGAGGCGGCGTCAAGGGTCCACCCGGTGGAACCCGGCGACGAGTTTGGAACGGCCGGGTTCGCCGTCCGGAGTTTCGGCGGGCAGCACGCACTGATCCATCCGCAGATTCCGGTGGTGGCCAATATCGGCTACCTCGTGGACGGGAACGTCTACCACCCGGGCGATTCCTTCATTGTGCCCGATGGTGTGGACGTCAGGACCCTGCTGGTACCGATCCACGGGCCCTGGAGCAAGGTGGGGGAGGTCATCGATTTCGTGATCGGCGTCCGGGCCCGGAAGGCCTACCCGATCCACGATGCCCTGCTCAATGAGAGCGGGAGCGGACTGGTGGAAGGGCATGTATCCCGCTTCGGAGCCAAGTACGGCACCGAATACCTGCACCTCTCGACCGGTGACGCAGTGGAGGTTTAGGAAGGCGTTCAGCCTAGGACGGCCAGGCTCCGCTGGCGAAGAATTCCCGGATGGTCACTTCATGCGGTTCGGGGTCGAGGCCCTGGGACCGCAGCCACTCCGGGCTGTAGTAGTTTCCGGCGTAGCGGTCTCCGCCGTCGCACATCAGGGACACCACGCTGCCCCGGTGTCCCTGGGCGATCATCTCTGCGATGAGTTGCCACACACCCCACAGGTTGGTTCCAGTGGAAGGGCCGGCGTGCAGGCCGGTATGGACAAGCAGGTGCCGCATCGCGGCCACCGACGCCGCGTCCGGAACCGGGATCATGTGGTCAATGACGGCCGGGACGAAGCTGGGTTCCAGCCGCGCCCTGCCGATGCCCTCGATCCGTGACGGCTGGCATTCGCCGGCCGGCGCGGCGAGCGCGGCCCTGCCGGGCACCGGCGTGCCGGCGGGCGTGCCCCGGCTTTCCAGCCAGCCGGGGTAAAACGCTGAATTCTCCGGATCCACTACGGCCAGTTCGGTGTTGTGGCGGTGATACCGGAGATAGCGGCCGATGGTTGCGCTGGTGCCGCCGGTGCCGGCGCCAACCACGATCCAGCGGGGGACCGGGTGCTCTTCCAAGGCGAGCTGGTCGAAGATTGACTCGGCAATGTTGTTGTTGCCCCGCCAATCCGTGGCACGCTCGGCATAGGTGAACTGGTCCATGTAGTGGCCGTTGGTCCGCTGTGCGAGTTCCGCGGCCGCCTCATAGACCTCCGAGGCGTGGTCCACCAGCAGGCAGGAACCGCCGAACTGTTCGATCAATGCGATCTTCTCGCGGCTCGTGGTCCGGGCCATCACCGCAATGAACGGCAGCCCAAGCAACCGGGCGAAGTAGGCTTCGGAGACTGCCGTGCTGCCGCTGGAGGCTTCAACAATCGTGGTGCCTTCGCAGATCCAGCCGTTCACCAGCCCGAACAGGAACAGCGAGCGGGCCAGCCGATGCTTAAGGCTTCCGGTCCGGTGGGTCGACTCGTCCTTGAGGTAGAGCCGGACGCCCCACTGTTCGGGCAGCGGGACCGAGTACAAGTGTGTGTCGGCGGAGCGGTTGTTCTCTGCGTTGACTCTGCGAATGGCCTCATCGGCCCAGGCCCTGTCCTGCTCTCGCGCTGTGATCACTGCCCAAGCCTACCTGCGGCGCCAGTTTCCCCTGGTTAGAGTTGGGGCATGCAGACCCTTATGGACGTCGCGGCCCTACATAACCGCCTCGGCGCAGACAGCATGGAACGGCGGACCGTGTTGCTGGATGTGCGCTGGGCGCTCGGCGACCCGAACGGCCGGGAGCACTACCTCGCCGAACACCTGCCCGGGGCGGTCTTTGTGGACCTCGCCAATGAACTGGCCGGGCCCGCGGACCCGCGCCGCGGCCGCCACCCGCTTCCGAGCCGGGACCACTTCCAACGATCAGCCCGCTCCTGGGGCATCCGCACCGGAGACGTTGTGGTTGTTTATGACAACAGCGGCAACCTCGCCGCCGCCCGGCTCTGGTGGATGCTCCGCCAGGCCGGGGTCCGCGATGTCTGCCTGCTCGACGGCGGCCTGGCCGCCTGGCTCGACGCGGGCTTCGACGTCGAAAGCGGAGAACCTGCAACGGGGCAAGGCGACGTGGTGCTGACGGGGCCTGCCATGGAGGTGGTTGACGCGGGCCAGGCGGCAACGTGGGGGCAGCACGGACTGCTGCTCGATGCCCGGGCGGGGGAGAGATACCGCGGCGAATTCGAGCCGGTGGATCCGCGAGCCGGCCATATTCCGGGCGCAGTGAGCGCACCCACCACGGCCAACCTTGGAGCGGATGGTAAGTTCCTGCCCCCGGACGTGTTGCGGGAACGCTTCGCCGGTCTCGGGGCGGGCGCCGACGTGCCCATCGCGGTCTACTGCGGATCCGGCGTCACGGCGGCCCACGAAATTGCAGCCCTTGAGATCGCCGGATTTCCTGCTGCGTTGTATCCGGGCTCGTTCTCCGAGTGGTGCAACAGTGTTTCCCACCCTGTGGTGACCGGGGACGAGCCGTACGGCGAGAACAGTTCCGGGGACTCACCGCGCTAGCCATTCGTTCGTATTCCCGCCCCGCCCCGGCCCGGGCTGTGGCTCTTGCCGTGGTGCCCAACCCTTGACAATCCCTGGGTCATTTAGTTAACTACTTAACGAAATGACTAACAGCGAACATCACGACATCGTCGGCAGTGCAGTCTTCAAGCTCCACCGTGCTACGGCCCTGGTGGACCGGATAGCAGACCGCTACCTTCTGGAACATCACGGAATCGGCTACTCGGGTTTCCTGGTCCTCCTCACCCTCGGCACCTCCGGGCCGCAGGCTCAACGGCAGATCGCGGACGCCCTCGACGTCTCCCGGGCTTCCATCACGCAGCGGCTGGGACGGCTGATCGGCGACGATCTGGTCATCGTGCGACCGGACCCACGGGATGCCCGGGCAAACACGATCTCGTTGTCGCCCAAGGGAACCGCGCTGCTGGCGAGTGCGTGGCAGGGTCTCGAAACCCATCAGGACGGAGTCGATGCGGGCGTGGATGAAGAAGCATTGGTTCAACAGCTCGACCGGATTATCGATAATGCCCTGCGCGTCCTCCGGCCCGAAGAAGCCCGGCGGCCGGGCCGGGAGGTCCCGGCACCGGACCCGAGCGGGGGTTCGTTGTGCCGGTAGATCAGCTTGCCGCGTTAGCCGCCTGCGTTATCCTGGCCGGCCTCGGGATTTTTCAGCTTGCACTCATCTGCGGAGCTCCGCTCGGCAGGATGGCGTGGGGCGGTAACCACACCGTCCTGCCCGCCAAGCTCAGGATCGGGAGCGCCGTGTCCGTTGTCCTCTATGGCCTGTTTGCCTACACGGCGTTGGCAAAGGCCGGGCTCGCCCCGCCGGTGATCAACGACGACGTGACCGCGGCCGCCGCCTGGGCACTGACGGCATACTTCGCCCTGGGTGTTGTGATGAACGGGATCTCCCGCAGCAAACCCGAACGACTTACTATGACCCCGACAGTACTGGTCCTCGCACTCCTCTACCTTGTCCTGTCGCTGAACTAGCATTTCCTTGCTGAACAGACGTCCGGGCTGCGGCAAGCAACCGCCGACTTCCCGCGGCGAGTGGCATAGCGGCCGCTCCCGCGGGTAGCGTCAGGCTATGACACCAGGACGCCCCGTACCGCCGCCCCTTGCCAAGCCGCTTCCCGATCTGACCACGGGCACTACCGACAGCACTGACACCCTCGCGCCGGGACCGAGCCTTGCCGCCGCTTACGGCGCTACCGCCAGCGACAGCGGGCTGGTTCCCTTGACGGTTGCGCGCCGCGCGCCGAAGGACGACGACGTCGAAATCGCCATCGAGTTCTGCGGACTCTGCCATTCGGACGTCCATGCCACACGGGGCGAATGGGGAACCCAGAACTATCCGCTGGTTCCCGGCCACGAAATCGTGGGCCGGGTCAGCCGTGTCGGCTCCGCAGTCGACGAGTTCAGCCTCGGCGAGCGGGTGGGCGTCGGGTGCCTGGTCGATTCCTGCCGTGAATGCGAGAGCTGCCGTGACGGCCTGGAGCAGTACTGCGAAAACGGCATGACCGGGACCTACGGCGCGAAGGACCGCCGCAACCGGGACGCCATCACCCAGGGCGGCTACGCCACCTCTGTGGTTGTGGACCGCCGCTACGTCCTGCATATCCCGGACGGCCTTGATCCGGCTGCCGCCGCCCCGCTGCTGTGTGCAGGCATCACCACTTATTCCCCACTGCGCCACTTCGGCCTCGAGGCGGGGGACGTTGTCGGCGTCGTTGGGCTCGGCGGACTGGGTCACATGGCTGTGAAGCTCGCCAAGGCCATGGGTGCCGAAGTGAAGGTCTTCACCACCTCGGAGTCCAAGGTCGCCGCCGCCCGCGAACTCGGCGCCGATGACGTCATCCTGTCCCGCGACGAGGCCGCGATGGACGCCGCGAACCGCAGCATCGACGTCATCATCGACACCGTCGCCGCGCCGCATGACCTCAACCCGTACTTCCGGACCCTGTGCGTGAACGGGGCGCTCTTCCAGCTGGGGCTGCCCTCCGAGGAGATGCCACCGGTGAACCCGGGCGCATTGATCCGCCGTCGGATCGCGTACGCAGGCTCACTGATCGGCGGCATCGCCGAGACCCAGGAAATGCTGGACTTCTGCGCCGAGCACGGTGTCACCTCCGACATTGAGCTGGTCCGCGCCGACCAGCTCAATGCGGCCTACGACCGCATGGTGGCCGGAGACGTGAAGTACCGTTTTGTCCTGGACATTAGTACCCTCGGAACACCCTCGGAAAGGGCAGACGCATGAGCACTCTCTTCACCAGGATCATCAACGGCGAGATCCCCGGCCGCTTCGTCTGGCGCGAGGAC
This sequence comes from Pseudarthrobacter sp. PH31-O2, assembly GCF_030063265.1. Taxonomy (NCBI): domain Bacteria; kingdom Bacillati; phylum Actinomycetota; class Actinomycetes; order Micrococcales; family Micrococcaceae; genus Pseudarthrobacter; species Pseudarthrobacter sp. PH31-O2. Next base: position 154,101 of record NZ_JASIST010000001.1, read on the forward strand.
GACGTTGTGGCCTTCCTTACGGTAGGCCCGCTCGCCGACGGACACACCCTTGTGGTGCCAACCGCGGAGGTGGACCGCTGGACCGATGCGCCCGCTGAAATGCTGGCCCGCGTGATGCAGGTGGCCCAGACGATCGGGGCAGTCCAGGTCGGGGTGTTCGACGCGGCACGCGCCGGCCTGATTGTGGCCGGCTACGAGGTCAACCACCTCCATGTCCATGTGTGGCCGTCCCGCACCATGGCGGACTTCGACTTTGGCTCGGTGGACCAGAATCCCGATCCGACCCGGCTGGACGCCAACGCCGAAAAGCTCCGCGAAGGGCTCCGGAAAGCCGGACACTCGGCGCACGTTCCGGACGCCTGAGGCGTCGCCGCTCGGAGCCGCTGGCACCGGCCTGACGGCCCTAACGGGGCGTCAGGCAGGTGCCAGCGCCTTGTTGAGCACAGCGCGGATCCGCTTTTCCGAGACGGAATAGGCTGTCCCCAGCTCGACGGCGAAGAGGCTCACCCGGAGCTCCTCGATCATCCAGCGGACCTGGGTTAACTCGGTCCCGGCCCGCCTGCCCGGCAGCAGTGCCGACGCGGCGTCGTCGTAGTCGTCCTCCAGTGCCTGGACGGCGGCCATGTGCTGGGCGTCCCGCGCGACGTTCGTTGGGAGTTTCTCGAGGCGCTTCTCGATCGCCGCGAGGTAGCGCGGCAGCTGGCTGAGCTGGCTGTAGCCGGTGCGTGCCACAAAACCGGGAAACACAAGCTGCTCCAGCTGGCTCTTGATGTCGTTGAGTGCGCTGATCAGGGCCAGGCTCGTTGTGTCTTTGAGCGCCCGCTCGATCCGCCGGGTGCTGGCCAGAATGCGCTCCACGACGGCGGTAACCGTAAAGACCGTATCGATGAGGTCCGCCCGGACTTTCTCGTACAGGGCGTTGAACGATCCTTCGTCCCACGGCAGAGCGGCAGGGGTGAGCTTGTCGATGGCGGCGAGGGCGCAGTCGGCAATCAATGCCGTCACGGAGCCGTGCGGGTTCTGGCTGAACGTCAGCTTTTCCGCGTTGTTCAGGTGTTCCAGGACGTAGCGGTCCGGCGGCGGCACCCTCAGTGCGAGCAGGCGGATGACGCCGCCGCGCATGGCCTGCTCTTGTTCGGAGCTGGTCTGGAAAAGCCGGAGCGCCACCGACGCTCCCTCATCCACGAGCGCAGGGTAGCCGGTGACGGTGTGGCCCTTCACGGTGCCCCGGACCTCGCGCTGCACTGTTCCGAAGGACCAGGAGGTCAGTGCCGCCTTCTCGGCGAAACCGGTCGAGGCTGCGGCCTCCCCGGAGGCCGCAGTTGTAGACGCCGTGCCGGCAGCCTGCGCTGCCCCGGTGCGGGCCACCGAGTTCTTGGACGTGCCGTGGCCCATAATGCCGGACCGCGGCGCCGTTGTTGCGGGCGTGGCGCCCAGCGACTCCGCGATGGCGCGGCGGGTAGCCGGTGCCAGCCGATCCTGCAGCACTGAAAGGTCCTTGCCTTCCTCAAGTATCTTTCCGCCGGAATCCACCACTCGGAAGCTGACACGCAGGTGCGGGGGAACAGCGTCCCAGCTCCAGGAATGCGGCGGGATGACCTGGCCGCGGATCCGGCGCAGGACCAGCTCGAGGGAGGCCTCCAGCTCGTCGGCGGCCGGATCGAAGTCCGCCTCGAGGGCTGCGACGGCCTGCCGGGCGACGTCCGGTGCCGGCACGAAGTTCTTACGCACCTGCTTGGGCAGCGACTTGATCAGGGCGGTGACCAGCTCCACGCGCTGGCCCGGAATGAGCCAGCGGAACGCCGCGTCGTCCAGCTGGTTCAGGAACAGCACGGGCACCTCGGCGGTGACGCCGTCGGACGGGTTGGGCGGCGACCCGGGGGCGACGGGATGGAACTCGTAGCTCAGCGGCAGCTCAAAGCCCTTGTGCAGCAGGGTCTTCGGGTAGGCCGAGTCATCCAGGGCATCTGCGTCCTCACTGATCAGCAACGCCTGGTCGAAATCGAGCAGCGCCGGGTCCTGCTGCCGCGCGTCCTTCCACCACTTGTCGAAGTGCCGCTCGGAGACAACGTCCTTGCCGATCCGGGCGTCGTAGAACTCGAAGAGCGTCTCGTCGTCCACCAGGATGTCCCGGCGCCGCATCCGTGCCTCCAGCTCCTCGACCTCGTGCAGCAGGGCCCGGTTGCGGTGGAAGAACTTGTGGTGGGTCTGCCAGTCACCCTCGACGAGGGCATGGCGGATGAACAGCTCCCGGCAGAGCTCGGGGTCCACCTTGCCGTAGTTGATCCGGCGGCTCGGGATGATGGGCACGCCGTACAGCGTGACCTTTTCATGGGCCATCACCGAACCCATCTTTTTGGACCAGTGCGGCTCGCTGTAGCTGCGCTTGACCAGGTCCGGCGCTACCTGCTCTACCCAGAGGGGATCGAACTTCGCGGCCACCCGCGCCCACAGCCTGCTCGTCTCCACAAGCTCAGCGGCCATCACGAAGGTGGGGGACTTCTTGAACAAGGCCGATCCCGGGAAAATCGCGAAGCGGCTGCCGCGGGCGCCTGCGTATTCGCGCTTGCGCTCGTCAAGGATGCCAACATGGCTCAGCAGGCCCGAGAGCAGGCTGATGTGGATGCCCTCATGGTTGCCCACCGGATCGGCGAGGCGCTTGTTGTCCAGGCTGATGCCGAGCGGCCGGGCCAGCTGGCGGAGTTGGGCGAAGAGGTCCTGCCACTCGCGGACACGCAGGTAGTTGATGAACTCGGCACGGCAGAGCCGGCGGAACGCGGTGGAGGAGAGCTCCTGCTGCTTTTCCTGGAGATAGTTCCAGAGATTCAGGAACCCGGTGAAGTCCGAGTTCTCATCCCGGAACCGCGCGTGTTTCTCCGCAGCGAGCTGCTGCTTGTCGGTCGGGCGCTCGCGCGGATCCTGGATGGTGAGGGCCGCGGCAAGGATCATGACCTCGCGGACGCAGCCGCGCTTGCCGGACTCGACGATCATCCGGCCGAGCCTCGGGTCCACGGGCAGCTGGGCAAGCTGCTGCCCGACGGCGGTCAGGGCCCCGCCGCTACTCCCGTCGGCACGGGCCGGCGGCCGGCGGCCCGCGCGCTCACCCGTCTCCTCCGGCGCACGTGCTGTGCTCAGGGCACCGAGCTCGCGCAGGAGGGCGACGCCGTCGTTGATGGCGCGGGAGTCCGGCGGCTCCACAAACGGGAAGTTTTCGACATCCTTCGGCCCGCGGGCGACTCCCATAGCGGTCATCTGCAGGATGACCGCGGCGAGGTTGGTGCGCAGGATTTCCGGATCGGTGAACGGCGGGCGGGACTGAAAGTCCTCCGCCGAGTACAGCCGGATGGCAATGCCGTCCGAGACACGGCCGCAGCGCCCCGAACGCTGGTTTGCCGAGGCTTGGGATACCCGCTCGATCGGCAGGCGCTGGACCTTGGTGCGGTGCGAATAGCGGGAGATGCGGGCGGTGCCGGTGTCGATGACGTATTTGATGCCGGGGACGGTCAGGGAGGTCTCAGCGACGTTGGTGGCCAGCACAATCCGGCGCTTGGCCCCGGGGTGGAAGACCTTGTGCTGTTCCTGCAGGCTCAGCCGGGCGAAGAGCGGGAGCACCTCGGTTCCGGCGAGCTTCCGGTTGGACTGGATCCTGCCGTTGAGGGCCTCGGCGGCGTCGCGGATTTCACGCTCGCCGGAGAAAAAGATGAGGATGTCGCCGGGGGCTTCCTGCGCGAGTTCGTCGACGGCGTCGCAGACGGCGTCCAACGGGTCACGGTCCTCCTCCAGTTCATCGTCGGAGGCCGTGTCCGCGTCATCGCCGGTGGCTCCGCCGGCCGGCTGGAAGAGCGGCCGGTAGCGGATTTCGACCGGGAACGTCCGACCGGAGACCTCGATGATCGGCGCCGGTACGTCCTCGCTGCCGAAGTGCTTTGCGAAGCGCTGCGGGTCGATGGTGGCCGAGGTGATGATGATCTTCAGATCCGGCCGCTGCGGCAGGATCCGCTTGAGGTAGCCGAGGATGAAGTCGATGTTCAGGCTGCGCTCGTGGGCTTCATCGATAATGATGGCGTTGTATTTCCGCAGCAGCTTGTCGCGCCGGATCTCCGCCAGCAGAATGCCGTCGGTCATAAGCTTGACCTTGGTGTTGCGGCCAACCTCGCCCGTGAACCGGACCTGGAAGCCGACCTCCTGGCCGATCTCCACGCCGAGTTCCTCTGCGATGCGTTCGGCCACGGTGCGGGCCGCGAGCCGCCGCGGCTGGGTGTGACCGATCAGGCCGTTCTCGCCCAGGCCCAGCTCCAGGCACATCTTGGGAATCTGGGTCGTCTTACCTGAGCCGGTCTCGCCGGCAATGATGGTCACCTGGTTGGCCGCAATGGCCGCCATCAGGTCCTCGCGGCGCTCGGAAACGGGCAGCTCGGCGGGGTAGGAAATATGAAAAGTCATGGCTTCAGACAGTCTACTGGGAACTCTCGGGCCAGCGCCGCCAGTGCCGTCCGCACGAAGAAACTAAGCATACTGAGGAATATGTCGGTACCTGATGGTCTTGGCCTCACTATGACTACTATCGCAATCATTGGAGCGGGTTCCGGACTCGGCAAGGCGGTCGCGCGGCGTTTTGGCGCGGAAGGCTTCGCTGTCGCGCTGATTTCCCGTCACCAGGGAAACGTTGATGCCCTGGCCGCGGAGCTGGCCGGCGACGGCATCGAAGCCCAGGGGCTTCGCAGCAGATGTCCGTAATCCCGAATCGATCACCACGGCACTGGAACGCGCCACCGAGGCACTCGGCCCGATTGAGGTCCTGCAGTACAGTCCGCTGCCGCAAAAAGACTTTATGCGACCGGTGCTTGAGACGACCCCGGCGGACCTTGTGGGCCCGGTGGAATTCTCCATCTACGGTCCGGTCGCAGCAGTGCACCAGGTCCAAGGCACAGCAGCACTTCGGCCGGCTCGACGTTGTGGTCAATAACGCCGGCTACGGCCAGTTCGGGACGGTTGAGGAACTTAGCGAGTCAGAGGCCCGGGACCAGATCGAGACGAATCTTTTTGGTGCGCTGTGGGTAACCCAGGCTGCGTTGCCGTTCCTGCGGAGCCAGGGCAGCGGCCACATCCTGCAGGTGTCCTCCGTAGGCGGCGTCTCGGCATTCCCCACGGTGGGCATCTACCACGCCTCCAAGTGGGCGCTGGAGGGTCTGAGCCAGTCGCTCGCGCAGGAAGTGGAAGGCTTCGGCATCAAAGTGACATTGATCGAGCCAGGCGGCTTCGCCACGGATTGGGGCGGCAGCTCGGCGCGCCACTCCAACGCCCTGCCGGCCTACGACGCGGTGCGGGAGCAGGCCGCCAATCGGCCCAGCCGCCGCGGAACGCCGGGAGATCCCGTGGCTACGAGGGATGCCATCCTGACGCTGGTCGACTCTGAGGCGCCCCCGTTGCGCATCTTCTTCGGCGAGGCGCCGCTGGGGATCGTGACGGCCGATTATGAAGCGCGGCTGGCTGCCTGGAACGAATGGCAACCACTCTCCGTAGCCGCCCACGGCGGCCGGAGCTAATAAAAGGAGGCCCCATTGCCGGTCCGTGGACCGGCCGCGGTGCCTCCTTTCGCCCGGCTCAGAAGATCCGGAGGGTATGGCTGACGCTGGGCAGGTCCGGTGCGGACCGGTAGTCGTCCGAACGGACCGGCGGGTTGTGGCCCGGCCCGTCCCTGCGCAGTGCGGAGACCGTGGCGCCGATGCCAACGACGGTTAGGATAACGACGGTGATTCCGACGAGTTCCATAGCTCCATGGTTCGCCGGTCCGGGGGTCAAACAAAGTGGCAGAAATGCCCATAAAGACATAATTTCTGCCATGCTTGCTTGATGATCAACTCAGTGGCGATGATCGTGGTGCCGCGCTTTTCAATCTTCGAATTCGCGACGGCCTTCGAAGTGTTTGGCGTCGATCGCTCGGAGCGCGGAACCGGCGTGCCGGTTTTTGATTTTCGGGTCTGCACTCCGGTACCCGGCGATGTCCCGATGAAGTCAGGACTGTCCATGCGGATAGATTTCGGGCTCGACGCCGCGGCGGACGCGGACCTCGTGATCATGACCCCCTACGACCGGGACGGGGACCTTCCCGAGCCCGTCCTTGAGGCGCTCCGTGCCGCGCACGCCCGCGGTGCCTGGGTGATGTCCATCTGTTCCGGGGCTTTTGCGCTGGCCCGGGCTGGACTGCTGGACGGCCGCCGCTGCACCACCCACTGGCACTTTTCCCGGGAGCTCGCCGGACAGTACCCTGCAGTTTTGGTCGACGAGGACGTCCTTTACGTCGAAGACGGCCGAATCATCACGAGTGCCGGCACGGCCGCAGGTATCGACGCCTGCCTGCATTTGGTCCGGGTGGAATTTGGGGCCGCCGTCGCAGCGGCCATCGCCCGGGACATGGTGGTGCCGCCGCACCGGGACGGGGGCCAGGTCCAATTCATCGACCGGCCAATACCGGCCTGCGGCTCCGCGCCCATGGAGGAATTGCTGCAATGGATGCTCCGCCATCTGGGGGAGGAGCATCCGGTCAATGAACTTGCCGCCCGCGTCCATATGTCACCCCGGACGTTTGCCCGTCGGTTTCGTTCCGAAACGGGCGCCACCCCTGCTGCCTGGCTCAATTCCCAGCGTGTACTCCGCGCCCAGGAGCTGTTGGAGACCACTGACCTCACAATTGACGAGATCGCCCGCGCCTCAGGTTTCGGCCATTCGGTGCTGTTGCGGCACCACTTCGCCAAGGTGCTTGACACCAGCCCGCAGTCCTACCGCCGTACTTTCCGCGGACACCTGTCGGCTGCTGTCTAACGGACCCGCTGAGTCATCGAAGCGGCGCGGTCACCCCGCCCGACGTTGGCTCCGCCGCAGCCTTGGCCGTTTCCACGAGGTCCCGCCACGGTCCGGTGACGGCGTTCTCCGGCAGGGTGGCGCGCCGCTGTCCGGCCCGGATGTTGTACAGGAACCGGTCGGGCTGCCCCCCGGCGGCTCCCCGGGCCGCAGCCGGGACCGTGTCCCAGGGGCAGGCCTCGATCAGCGGTTGCCAGAGATCCGTATCCTCCGGCGGCGCGGGTTGCACGGTCCACGTCCGCTTTATGCCGGCAATGCCACCGCTGCGCTGGACAGTAATCTTCACTAGGCACCGGCTTGAATCGAAAACGGGTTTGGTAGGACGGCCATTTGCATGGACCTCGAATTTTTAGGGCGGTGACGTTCACGGGATCCGGAGCGGGACCGGGAAGTCCTACCGCCGGACGCCAGTGAACTTTACCTTCACAGTTTCCCACGCGGAGAGCACGGCGTCATGCTCTTTGGATTCCGCTCCGAAAAGCTCCCCGGCCGAGGCCGCAGTGGCCTTGGCGAATGCGCCGAAGGTGGCATCCGGAGCCAGGGTGCCGCCCGTCAGCGTTTCGTACCAGATCCGTCCCGGCGCCTCCCAGGCGTTGCCGCCCAGCGCCGCCGCCACGAGGTAGAACGCCCGGTTGGGGATGCCGGAGTTGATGTGCACGCCGCCGTTGTCGGCACTGGTGCGCACATAGCCTTCCATCGAGCCCGGCTGCGGGTCCTTGCCGAGAACGTCGTCGTCATACGCAGTGCCGGGGTCTTTGAGGGAACGCAGGGCGGCCCCCTGGACCTTGTCCGTAAAGAGGCCCTCGCCGATCAGCCAGCTGGCCTCCGCCGTCGTCTGCTTCCCGAGAAACTGCTCAACCAGGGCGCCGAAGACATCTGACATCGATTCGTTCAGTGCGCCTGCCTGGTTGCGGTAAACCAAGCCGGCCGAGTACTGCGTGACGCCATGGGCGAGTTCGTGGCCGATCACACTCAGGGACTTTGTGAACCGCTCGAAAACCTCGCCGTCGCCGTCGCCGAACACCATCTGCCGGCCGTCCCAGAAGGCGTTGTCGTACAGGCGGCCATAGTGCACCGTGGCATCAAGGTGAAGTCCATTGCCGTCGATGGAGTTCCGGCCGAAGGCCTCGGCGTAGAGCCGGTGGGTGTGGCCAAGACCGTCGTAGGCCTCGTTGGCTGCGGGGTCGTTGACGGCTGGCTCACCCTCCTTGCGGACCATGCTGCCGGGGAGTTGCTCGGCTGATTTGGCGTCATAGACTGTCCGTTCCGGTGGGGACGGCCTAAGTTCGCGCAGGGCGGGATGGCTGCCTGGCCCGGGTGTGGCACGGGAAGCCTGAAACCCCGGGACGTGCAGCAGGGCTTCCTTGGCTGCACGCGCTACCGCGGAGTGTTCGGGTCCGTGCTGGGCTGCCAGGCGGCGGAGCAAATACGGAGGAACGATGGTGCAGTACATGTGAGACCCCTTTGCGCTTCGGCGGGATCCGGTAGTGGTGCGGTGGCCGCACCCGGGCAGGCCACCGCCTCCAGCCACCAGGCCGAGACCCCGCTGCCGATGCACCCAGCCTACGAGCGGGCACCGACAAATGGCAGGATGGCGCGCCTTGAATGCCCCGTCCGCCTGCCCGTTGCGTCGAGATGCAAAGAACCCCGCCGTTTCAATGAAACGGCGGGGTTCTTGTTTGTGCCCTCGATTGGAATCGAACCAACGACCTTCTGCTCCGGAGGCAGACGCTCTATCCCCTGAGCTACGAGGGCAGTCAGGGTTCCTGCCGTTACCGGCGGGACGTCCTAGAGCTTAGCAGGAAGGGGGCCTCCAAGGGAAAATCGACGCGCTCAGTAGCCGGAGAAGGAGTCCACGTGGATCCTCCGAGCCCCGGACCGGCGGGCAGCGGCGCTGAGTGAGCGGACACTCGCCGGCGAGCCCGACACGTAGACATCCCGGTCCGCGACGTCGGGAACAAGATCTTTCAGCGAGGCACCATCGATCCGGACGGCGCCCGCGTCCTGCATAAACGCCGGCGGGGCGGACCCGTCGGCCAGGCGGGCGATAACCCGGACGCCGGTGCGTTCGAGCTCATCGGCGTAGGCGAGTTCGGCGGCACTCACGGCGAGGTACAGCAGGACCACGTCCCGCGCACCGGCGGAAGCCCCGGTGAGCTGGGCCAGATACGGGGTGATGCCGATACCGGCCGCGATCAGCAGCACCGGCGCTCCGGCCGCCCGCGGCAGCACAAAGTCGCCGCCGATGCTGGTGGCCGTCAGTTCTTGGCCGGGTTCCAGGGCCAGGAGCGACTGTTTTGCCGTGGAGAGCTGACCGCCCGTCCCGACCCCGATCGTCAGCGCGGTCGAGTCCGGCGGATTGGTCAGGCTGAAGACCCGCCGCCGGCCTTTGTGGTCGGCCTTCGAATGCGGCAGGTTCAGTTCGATGTACTGTCCCGGGGTGAAGCGGAGCGGGCGCTCCGGCTGGAAGCTGAATTCCGTCGTCGTCGGGGTCAACGGACGCGAGCCCCGGAAGCGGAGCAGCACACGGCCGCGCTGGCCGGCGGCAAAAGCGAGGGCGTTCCCTGCCAGCAGCGCCAGTTCGGGGGAATTGGCCACGAAGCCCAGGTTGTACGGGACGGCGAACAGCAGCCCGACGACGGCGGCCAGCGCCAGCTGCTGCCACCGCCGCGGCGGCAGGGTGAGCGGCTCGGTGAGCATAAAACCGACGAAGAACAGCACCGGGCGCTGTGCCAGGGTCTGCCACAGCGCCTCGCCCGGCAGCATCCCGGTGCGCAGCAGTTCCACGGCTGCAACTGACACTGCAACCAGCGTGAACACGGACGCCATCAGCAGCTTCCGGACCCGGTAGAGCACCAGCAGGACCCCGGGCAGCATCAGCCAGAGCATTGCCGGGGTGGCGGCCCACCAGGTGGCGATGTTGAGTCCGGTCAGCCCGGTGAGGAACGCCCCCGCCGCCGCCGGGTTGAAAAGGTGGCGGCCGCGCCAGGCCAGCGCGTATTTAGATACCGAGGCCAGCACGCAGGCGAGGGCGACACCGGCCAGATCCAGGTACTGCAGCCCGGCCGAGAACTGCGTCGGCCAGAACAGGAAGTACAGCAGCAGCCCGGTAATCAGCGCCGACTCGGAGTGCGGCCGCACATGGAACACTGCTGCGAGGCCCCGGTTGGAGGCATAGCTCAAGCCCAGGCAGAGGACCAGGTGGGCGGTCATCTCCGGGAGCCCGAACGTCAGCCAGCCGAGCACATCGAGCAACAGGCTGTAGCCGGCCAGCACGGCCAGGACCCACAGGACCAGCCGGTACATCGTAAATCGGCCCAGGGCTGCGTCCAGCCGTGAGCTGAGAGGTGTCGGGATTGTGGTGGTCATGGGAACAGCACCCCTTCAAAATCGGCTGAGTACTCGGCGTGGCCGTCCGAGTGGACCGTCAGCCAGGCGACGTCGAATGTCTCCTGCAAACGGGATCCCTCGACGAAAAACAGCGCAGTTGCCAGTGCATCGGCGACCATGGCCGTCGCAGCCATGGCCCAGCTGGCAACGACGGTGCGCACCGGCACCCCGGTGGTTCCGTCCAGCACGTGGTGCAGTCCGTCGCCCCAGGCCCGCCGGTTTGCAGCGGACCCGCAAAGTGCGCCGGATCCCAGACGCACGATGCCGATGGCCCGGTCAGGATCATAAGGATGCTCAAGGCCCACATCCACACCCAGGGCGCCGGCATTGAGCAAATCACCGCCGGCATCGATGAAATGTTCCTCGATCCCGGCGTCGCGAAGTACTGCGGACATCAGGTCCGCCAGCTGGCCTTTGCCGGCGGCCCCGACGTCGATCACCACCGGGGCGCTGATGGTCAACACCCTTCCCTGCCAGTTCAGCACCTCGTCCCAAACCGGGGCAGGCAAGGGCACCCCGACCGGGCGCAGGGAGTACCCGGCGTTATAGCCGAGCTGTTCGAGGCTGGCGCCGATGAGCGGTGTCATGGCACCGCCGGTGAGCGTATACAGCGTCTGATAGAGCGGCCCCAGGGTGGCTGCCTCGGCCGGCAGGACGTAGCGGCCCGGCCGCCTCGCCGCGGCAGAGATCAGGGAGTCCGGCCGGAACCGGGACCAGGCGCTGTCGTAGTCCGAGAGGGTGGCGAGCAGCCGGCGGCGGAGCGCGTCCGGAAGCGGTGCGGGTGTTGAGATCTCCCAACGGGTACCGATTCCTTCGAAACGGAAACCGGTCCAGCCCGGATGCGCCACGTTTCCTCCTGCCGGCTGCTGGCTATGACTTGCTGGTCATGACGCGGCCTCGGCCTTGATCTTCTCGACAGCCTGGTTGAAGCCGCCGCTGGTCAGCGAGGAGCCCGCCACTTTGCTGACCTTGATCTCGTCGAGCCTTTTGCCGGAAATCTGGGCCTTGATGCCACTGGCGAATTCGCCCTGGAACTTCTTGGTGTTGGGGTTGGATGGGTGGGGGGTGATCTGGACATCGGATACTGCACCGGCGGCCAGTGTCAGTGTCACGCCGACGGTCTCGGTGCCGTTGGGCGAGACATAGCTGCCGTCGGCGCTGTACGTGCCGTCCCTGTAGGCGGCGGTGCCTGCCGCGGCGGACGGTGCGGTCCCGGTCGCGGCGGTTCCGGCGGCCTGTCCGGGTGCGCAGCCCGCCGCGGAGCCCACCAGGGAGAGTCCGGCGATGCCAACGAAGACGCTTTTCCGGAACGAGGTGGTCATACGGCGGCTCATTTCTGTAGCGACGATTGGAGGCGGTGGTGACGGACGGCTGCGTGCATTGATCGGCGCCCGCCGCCGTTACCCCATGACAACGTATATTTCAGCGTAGTGGTTCATCCCGCGATCCGGGCCGGTCCAACAGTCGCCAAATTCCCGTCACACCACCGCCCCGGTAGGCTGGAACCGTGACCCCTGAAGAACTCTCCCTCGCCATATCCGCCTGCCTGAAAGACGCCGTCGCCGCCGGTGAAATCGGACTTTCCGCATCCGACGTCCCGGATGAGGTGCGCGTTGAGCGTCCGAAGAACCGGGACCACGGCGACTGGGCCACCAACATTGCCCTACAGCTGGCCAAGGCCGCGGGCACCAACCCGAGGGAGTTTGCTTCCCTGCTCAGTGCCCGGCTGACGTCCATTGCCGGGGTGTCCGCCGTCGAGATCGCCGGGCCGGGGTTCCTGAACATCACCGTGGATGCCGGCGCTGCCGGCGCCCTGGCCAAGGCCATCGTCGAAGCTGGAGCCGGTTACGGCACCAATACCGCGCTCGCCGGCCACACGATCAACATGGAATTCGTTTCCGCGAACCCCACCGGCCCGCTTCATATCGGCCATACCCGGTGGGCCGCGCTGGGCGATGCAATCGCCCGCGTCCTCCGGGCCTCCGGCGCCGATGTCACGGCCGAGTACTACGTCAACGATGCCGGCTCGCAGATGAACGTCTTTGCCGATTCAGTGCTTTCCCGGCTTCGCGGCCGCGGAGTGCCCGAAGGCGGCTACCCGGGCGAGTACATCGCGGATCTGGGCCATGAGGTACTGACCCGCCATCCGGACATCCGCGAGCTGACCGACGTCGCCGCCCTGCCGGTGATCCGGGGCGCGGCGTACAAGGCCCAGCTGCAGGACATTCAGCGGACCCTGGCCGATTTTGGGGTCGACTTCGATGTCTACTTTTCCGAACAGGAACTCCACGACGCCGGCGCCATTGGGGACGCCGTAGCGCGGCTCCGGGAACAAGGACACGTCTACGACGACGGCGGCGCGGTCTGGCTGCGCACCACCGACTTCGGTGATGACAAGGACCGCGTGATGATCCGCGCGAACGGCGAACCCACCTACTTCGCCGCCGACGCCGCTTATTACCTGTCCAAAAAGGACCGCGGCTACACCGAGAAGATCTACCTGCTCGGTGCCGACCACCACGGCTACATCAACCGGCTCAAGGCCATTGCTGCCGCTGCCGGGGACGATCCGGAGGTCAACATCGAGGTCCTGATCGGCCAGTTGGTCTCGGTCAACGGCGCCAAGCTCTCCAAACGCGCCGGGAACATCATCGAGCTCAAGGACCTCATCTCCTGGCTGGGCAAGGACGCGGTCCGTTACTCGCTGGCGCGCTTCCCTGCTGACTCACCACTGACCCTGGACCCGGAACTGCTGAAGAAACACAGCAACGAGAACCCGGTGTTCTATGTCCAGTACGCGCACGCCCGGTCCTGCGGTACGGCCCGCAATGCCGTCGCCGCCGGAGTGGACCGCAGCGCTTTCGAGGCGTCCCTGCTGGAACACGCCACCGAAAATGAGCTGCTCTCCTACCTCGGCAGTTACCCTTCGATTGTGGCCAGGGCCGCTGAACTGCGCGAGCCGCACCGCGTGGCGCGCCACCTGGAAGTCATCGCCGGCGCCTACCACCGGTGGTATGACGCCTGCCGTGTGGCGCCCCAGGGCGACGAACCGATCACCGACCTTAACCGCACCCGGCTGTGGCTCAACGACGCCACCAGCCAGGTGCTGGCCAACGGACTGGAACTGCTGGGCGTCTCGGCGCCGGAACGGATGTAACCGTTATGACCACCAACCCTTCCATCACCTCCGGTGCGGCCTCCCCGCTCGCGCCGGACTGGCTGGCCGTCCCCGCGGACCTCAACGCCCTGCACAAGCCGTTGTGGGCCGGCGGGGTGGCCCGCAATAACAGCGGGGAGCTGACCATAGACGGGCTGGCCGTCAGCGAACTGCAGCGCGAGTTCGGTACTCCGCTGTTTGTGTTGAGCGAGAGCGACTTCCGGGCCCGGGCCAGGGCTTTTTCCGATGCTTTTAATAACGCTTTCGCCGACATCTGCGGGGGAGTGGACGTCTACTACGCGGGCAAGTCCTTCCTGTGCACCGCGGTGGTCCGCTGGGTGGAGGAGGAGGGGCTGCGCTTGGACACGGCCTCCGGCGGCGAACTCGCCGTCGCGGCCCGCGCCGGGATCCCCGGCGCGGACGTCGCGCTGCACGGCAACAACAAGTCCGACGCCGAGATCCACCGTGCCCTGGACATGAAACTGGGCCGGATCGTCATCGACAGCCTGGCCGAGCTGGACCGCGTAGCGAAGATCGCAGACGCCCGCGGCGAAACGGCGAAGGTGATGCTGCGGCTGACCCCGGGCGTGCACGCCCACACCCACGAATTCATCGCCACCGCCCACGAGGACCAGAAGTTCGGTCTTTCCATGGCCGGGGATTCCACCGAACAGGCCGGGCTGTCCGCGGCCGAGGAAGCCGTGGCTGCGGCTTCGGGCTACCCGGGCATTGAACTTCTGGGCCTGCACTGCCACATTGGTTCGCAGATCTTCGAGCCGGACGGATTTGCCCTTGCCGCGGAGAAGCTGCTCGACTTCCTTGCCGCGATGCAGGAAAAGTACTCGATAGTGCTGCCCGAGCTCGACCTTGGCGGCGGCTACGGTATCGCGTACACGCCTGTGGATACGCCGCGGCCGGCCGCCGAGATCGCGCAGGCGATGGCCGCCGTCGTCCGTTCCAAATGCGAGCAGCTGGGCATTACGGCCCCGAGGATTTCGATCGAACCGGGCCGTGCGATCGTTGGCAGCACCACCTTCACCTTGTATGAAGTAGGCACCCTAAAGACGGTCCGGGTGGATGCGCCGGCCGCCCGCACCGACGTTTCCGGTGCACCGGGCGAAAACTCAGGGAAAAACGTTACGTACCCGCGACGGTATGTGTCGGTGGACGGCGGGATGAGCGACAACCCCCGCCCGGTGCTTTACGACGCGGATTACTCGGCAATCCTGGCCTCGCGCGCCACCGCCGCGGCTCCGCAACTGTCCCGCGTGGTGGGCAAACATTGCGAGAGTGGCGACATAGTTGTTAGAGATGTATACCTGCCCGAGGACGTGGCAGCCGGTGATCTGCTCGCTGTACCGGGGACCGGCGCCTACTGCTGGGCCCTGTCCAGCAACTACAACTATCTGGCCCGGCCGGGCGTTGTCGCAGTGTGCGACGGATCTGCCCGGCTCATTGTCCGCGGGGAAACCGAAGAAGATCTGCTGAACCGCGACATGGGAGTCTGAATGACTGAATTGCGAACCCTGAAAGTAGCCCTCCTGGGCTGTGGCAATGTTGGGGCCCAGGTTGCGCGGATTCTCCTTGACGACGCCGACATGCTGGCCTCGCGTTCCGGTGCCCGCCTGGAACTCGTTGGTATTGCCGTGCGCAACACCGACGCACCACGGGATGTTGAACTTCCCCGGGAACTCTTTACCACCGACGCCGGCGCTCTGGTTAAGGACGCCGACCTGGTGATCGAGCTGATGGGCGGCATCGAGCCGGCGCGCAGCCTGATCCTGGCTGCCATGCGGAACGGCGCTTGCGTCGTCACCGGCAACAAGGCACTCGTTGCCAAGGACGGCCCGACGCTTCACGAGGAAGCGGATAAGGCCGGCGTCCAGCTGTCCTATGAGGCCGCCGTCGCCGGCGCCATTCCCATCCTGCGTCCGATCCGGGACAGCCTTTCCGGCGACCGGATCACCCGCGTGCTCGGCATCGTTAACGGCACCACCAACTTCATCCTGGACCAGATGGATTCGACCGGGGCGCAATTCGCCGATGCCCTGGCCGAGGCCCAGCGCCTGGGCTATGCGGAGGCCGACCCCACCGCCGACGTTGAAGGCCACGACGCCGCCTCCAAGGCCGCGATCCTGGCTTCGCTGTCCTTCCACACGAGGTTTTCCCTCGATGATGTGTACTGCGAGGGCATCAGCTCCGTCACCGCCGCCGACATCGCCGCGGCGAAGGACGCCGGTTTTGTCATCAAGCTGCTCGCGATCGCCGAAAAGTTGACGGCCGCAGGCGGGGAAACCGGCACGGAAACCGACGCCGCAGGAACCACCGGTGTCTCGGTTCGGGTCCACCCGACGCTGCTGCCGCGCGAACACCCGCTGGCAGCAGTACGCGGTGCATTCAACGCCGTTTTTATCGAGGCCGAAAACGCCGGCGAGCTGATGTTCTACGGGCAAGGTGCCGGCGGCAAGCCCACGGCCTCCGCAGTTATGGGGGACCTTGTCTCGGCAGCCCGCAGCATCGTCCTGGGCGGCCCGGGCAGGGCCGAGACCACCACGGGGAAGGTATCGGCGCTTCCCATCACTGCCGCTGCCACCAGCTACTACATCGGCCTGGACGTCGCGGACCAGCCCGGTGTGCTGGCCAAGATCGCCCGGCTTTTCGCCGACCACGGCGTCTCCATTGAAATCATGCGGCAGACCACTCATCGCGATGCTGATTCCAACATCGAGTCGGCGGAACTCCGGATCGTCACCCACCGCGCAAGCGAGGCCGCATTGGCGGCCACCGTCGAGGCCGCCAAGGGCCTGGACGTTATCAATTCCGTTACATCCGTCCTTCGGGTAGAAGGAGTCTAAGTGGCTCACCAATGGCGCGGCGTTATCCGCGAGTACGCTGAACGTCTTCCGGTCACCGAGGCAACCGAGGTGATTACCCTGGGGGAGGGCGGCACTCCGCTCGTTTACGCCCAGCAGCTTTCTGCGCTCACCGGCTGCGAGGTCTACCTCAAGGTCGAAGGCATGAACCCAACCGGTTCGTTTAAGGACCGCGGCATGACGATGGCCATAACGGCCGCGGTGGCCGCCGGCGCCAAGGCCGTTGTGTGTGCCTCCACAGGCAACACCTCCGCGTCCGCCGCCGCTTATGCGACCGCGGCCGGGCTGAAATGCGTTGTGCTGGTGCCGGAAGGCAAGATCTCCATGGGCAAGCTCAGCCAGGCGATCGCCCACGGCGCAACCCTGTTGCAGGTCGACGGAAACTTCGACAACTGCCTCGACATCGCCCGCAAACTGGGGGAGTCCTACCCGGTTTTCCTGGTCAATTCGGTCAACCCGGCCCGGATCCAGGGCCAGAAAACCGGCGCGTTCGAGGTGGTTGACTGGCTCGGGGACGCTCCCGACTTCCATGTGCTCCCGGTGGGCAACGCCGGCAACATCACCGCGTATTGGAAGGGCTATAAAGAGTACTGCGCGCCGTTTGAATCCACCACCGCCGGCACACTTGCCGCCGTGTCCACCAGGACCCCGGTGATGTGGGGCTTCCAGGCAGCCGGCGCGGCACCCTTTGTCGCGGGCCATCCGATCACCGAGCCCGACACGATTGCGACAGCCATCCGGATCGGCAACCCCGCCTCCTGGGACAGTGCAATTGCGGCGCGCGACGAGTCCGGCGGCGTGATCGAAGCCGTGTCCGATGCGGAAATTCTGGCAGCCCACCGCTGGCTCTCCGCCCGTGAGGGTGTATTTGTGGAACCCGGCTCGGCTGCGGGCGTCGCCGGGCTGATCAAGAAGCACACCGCCGGCGAGGTGCCGGTTGGCAAGACAATTGTCATCACCGTAACCGGCCACGGCCTCAAGGATCCGCAGTGGGCGCTCCGCGCGGAGGACGGCAGCGAAGTGCAGCCCGTCAAGGTCGCCAACGACGTCGTCACCGTAGCCACAGCCCTCGGACTGGAAGAAAAATAGCCGTGGAAACCACCCTCACCGTCCCGGCAGAGTCCGCCGCCGACGCCCCGGAGATACCGGCCGGGCAGCTCGTGACGGTCCGGGTGCCGGCCACCAGTGCGAACCTTGGCCCCGGCTTCGACAGCCTGGGTTTGGCGCTGTCCCTGTTCGACACCCTGTCGGTGGAAACCCTGGACAGCGGCGAGCTGGAATTTGAGCTCAGCGGAGAAGGGGCGGAATCCCTGCCCCGTGATGCCAGCCATCTGGTGGTGAAGGCAATCACGGAGGCCCTGCACCGCCTGGGGTTCCGGCACGGCGGGCTTCGGATCACGGCAGACAATGTCAACCCGCACGGCCGCGGTTTGGGCTCCTCAGCGTCAGCCGTGGTCGCCGCCGTCACCGCCGCCAATGCGCTGGTTCCCGAAGCATCGCGCCGGGGCAAGGACTGGGTCCTGCAGCTCACCAGTGAGATGGAAGGCCACCCGGACAACGTCGCACCCGCAATTTTCGGCGGACTGGCGCTCTCATGGCAGGACAGTGACCAGTACAGCAGCACGTGCGCGGCCGTCGCTGCGGCGGTTGTTCCGGTGGTCGCCGTGCCGGACTTTGAACTATCCACCGAGACGGCGCGTGCCCTGCTGCCGGCCTCGGTGGGCCACCACGCCGCGGCGATGAATTCCGGACGTGCGGCCCTGCTGATCCACGCGCTGACGCAAAAACCGGAGTTCCTCCTTGCCGGCACCGAGGACTACCTGCACCAGAGCTATCGTGCCGAGGCCATGCGGCCCAGCGCCGACTTGATCGCGGCTTTGCGGCGGGCTGGCTTTGCGGCCGCCGTGTCCGGGGCCGGGCCCACGGTGCTGGTCCTGGCCAATGGGGTGCGGCAGGCAGAGGCTGCCGTCGCGTTCATCAACGCTTTTACGGCCGGCAACACGCCGGACGTCGGCTGGCGCGTGATGAAGCTGGCTGTGGACGTCGAAGGTGCTAAAGTGGAAGTGCACCGGCGGTAATCACGCAGGCGGTAATTCAGTTACTGTTCAAAAGACCGCGATGTTGGCCTTGTTGCCTCTCTCATCTTTCACTGCGAAATATTGCCCGGTGCCGCCTGCTTTTGGTCTGACGCAGGAATCCGCAGAAAATATCCCTGCACCCCTGAAGAGTCAGCCCGCCGTTTCTCATTTCTTTGGAACGCGCCAGGCGATGCAGTATCTGGCCGTGCTGGCCAATTTCCATCCGGCAAGGCCGAAATCCCGGCTGCAAATCTGAACTGCAGCCCAGATCAAATCATCGCGTCCAGCTCCTAGCCTGGCCGCCGTCGAGGGGGAAGGATCCTTCGTGACCGAAACCACTGAGCTGTCTTCAGCTGTGGAAACATCATCTTCTGCTGCCGGATCGTCAACGGCCGCACCCGCCAAGAGCAGTGGCCTTGCAGGCCTCAAGCTCGCCCAGTTGCAGGCTCTCGCCAGCCAGCTGGGGATTTCCGGCGGTTCCCGGATGCGGAAGGGCGATCTTGTCTCTGCAATTTCGGCTCACCGCGCCGGTACCCCGGTGTCCAAGGCGCCGGCCCGCGGCGCTGAAACGGTGAACGGCAACGGCAGCGCCCCACAGGCAGCGGCGCCGGTCGCTGCTCCGGCTGCCGCCGTCGAATCCGAGGCTCCGGTCCAGGAAAATCCGCGTGCCCGGGGACGTGGCCGCAGCCGCCGCGCCGGCAGCGACGGCGTCATCACTGCTACTGCCACCGAGGCCCCCGCCCAGACCGCTCCCGCAGCGGAGGCTCCGGCAGCTGCCGAATCCAACGCCGTCGAGTCCGGCTCGGTTGCTGCCTCGGAAGGCGCCGACCGTGCCCGCCAGCCGCGGACCCGCAACCGCCGCCGCGGCGAAGCTGCTGCCCAGGCACCCGAGCAGGCTGCAGCCCAGTCCGCACCCGTCGTCGAGGCCCCCGCCGAGCAGCGCCAGGCAGACCAGGGCAGTGAAGACGGCCAGCGCCGGGAGAACACCCGCAGCCGCGGCGGCCGCGACGAGGTTGCTGCCAGCCGCGATAACGGGGGCAACCGCGATAACAACCGGGACAACGCAGCCAACCGCGATAACGCCGGTAGCCGGGACAACGCAGCCAACCGCGATAACAACCGGGACAACGACGACAGCGATGGCGGCAGCCGGCGGAACCGCCGGAACCGGCGTGACCGCAACGACCGCAATGACCGTTCCGGCGGACAGGACAGCCGCGATAACAACGCGCGCAATGACCGTTTCCGCGACCGCAATGACCGGCGTCGGGGACGCGCCCAGGGCCCGGACGTCGACGACGTCGAGGTCACCGAGGACGACGTCCTGCTGCCGGTCGCCGGCATCCTGGACGTACTGGAGAACTACGCGTTTATCCGCACCTCCGGTTACCTGCCGGGCCCGAACGACGTATATGTCTCCCTAGCCCAGGTCAAGAAGTACAACCTGCGCAAGGGCGACGCAGTCGTCGGGGCCATCCGTGCACCGCGCGAAGGCGAGTCCCAGCAAACGAACCAGCAGCAGACCGCCCGCCAAAAGTTCAACGCGCTGGTCCGCGTCACCTCGGTCAACGGCAAGACGCCTGAGGAACTCAAGGACCGCGTTGAGTTCGCGAAGCTGGTCCCGTTGTACCCCTCCGAGCGCCTGCGCCTGGAGACGGACCCCAAGAAGATCGGCCCCCGCGTCATCGACCTGGTCGCCCCGATCGGCAAGGGCCAGCGCGGCCTGATCGTCTCGCCGCCGAAGGCCGGCAAGACGCTCATCCTGCAGTCAATTGCCAACGCCATCACCACCAACAATCCTGAGGTCCACCTCATGATGGTGCTTGTTGACGAGCGCCCCGAAGAAGTCACGGACATGCAGCGCACCGTGAAGGGCGAGGTCATCGCCTCGACCTTCGACCGCCCCGCCGACGACCACACCACGGTGGCCGAACTCTCCATCGAGCGCGCCAAGCGCCTCGTGGAAATGGGCATGGACGTTGTGGTCCTCCTGGACTCGATGACCCGTTTGGGCCGTGCCTACAACCTGGCGGCACCGGCTTCCGGCCGTATCCTCTCAGGTGGCGTCGACTCCGCCGCGCTGTACCCGCCGAAGCGGTTCTTCGGTGCCGCCCGCAACATCGAAAACGGCGGCTCGCTGACCATCCTGGCAACCGCGCTCGTCGAGACCGGTTCCAAGATGGACGAGGTCATCTTCGAAGAGTTCAAGGGCACCGGCAACATGGAACTGCGGCTGTCCCGCCAGCTCGCGGACAAGCGCATCTTCCCGGCGGTGGATGTCAACGCCTCAGGCACGCGCCGTGAGGAAAACCTGCTCTCGCCCGAGGAAGTCAAGATCATGTGGAAGCTGCGCCGGGTCCTGTCCGGACTTGAAACGCAGCAGAGCCTTGAACTGCTGACCAACAAGATCCGGGAGACCCAGAGCAACGTCGAGTTCCTGATGCAGGTGCAGAAGACGACGCTTGGTGCGAAGTCCGATAACGACAAGTAGCTGAGTCAGGGGCGGGGCCGTCGCATATTTGCGGGCCCCGCCCCTTTGTCGTTCCACCCAACGCACGGCATTACTAGACTTGTAGAAGTCGAAAGAGGTTTTGAAATGTTTGAGTCCGTACAGGGCCTGTTGGATGAGCATGATGCCATCCAGGCGCAGCTTGGGGATCCTGCTGTCTACGCTGACCAGAAGCTTGCCCGAAAGCTGGGGCGGCGCTCGGCCCAGCTGAACGGCATTGTCGAGGCGTACCACGCCTGGCACGGTATCGAGGATGACCTTGCCGCTGCCAAAGAGATGGCGGACGAAGACCCGGAGTTTGCTGCCGAGGTTCCGGTCCTGGAGGCCGGGCTGGAGACGGCGGCGGCCAAGCTTCGCCGGCTCCTGATTCCGCGGGACCCCGACGATTCCCGCAATGTGATCCTTGAGGTCAAGGGTGGTGAAGGCGGCGACGAGGCTGCCCTTTTTGCCGCCGACCTGCTGCGGATGTACACCCGGTACGCGGAAACCCGGGGGTGGAAGACCGAGATGATTTCTGCCAACGAATCCGACCTGGGCGGCTACAAGGACGTCCAGGTGGCGATCAAGGGCAACTCGAGCGACCCGGCAGAAGGTGTCTATGCGCGGCTCAAGTTCGAAGGCGGCGTGCACCGGGTGCAGCGCGTTCCCGTGACGGAATCCCAGGGGCGCATCCACACCTCCGCTGCCGGTGTGCTGGTACTTCCCGAAGTGGACGAACCCGAAGAACTTGAGATCAACCAGAACGACCTCAAGATCGACGTCTACCGTTCGTCCGGCCCCGGCGGCCAGTCCGTGAACACCACCGACTCCGCTGTCCGGATCACCCACCTTCCCACCGGCATTGTGGTGGCCATGCAAAACGAAAAGTCGCAGCTGCAGAACCGTGAAGCCGGCATGCGTGTCCTGCGTGCCCGCATCCTGGCGCACCAGCAGGAGCAGATTGATGCCGAAAACTCTGCCCAGCGCAAATCACAGATCCGCACCATGGACCGCTCGGAGCGAATCCGCACGTACAACTACCCGGAAAACCGGATAGCGGACCACCGCACCGGATACAAGGCGTACAACTTGGACCAGGTTATGAACGGCGACCTGGAACCGGTCATCCAGTCGGCCATCGAGATGGACGAACAGGCCCGCCTCGACGCTATCGGCGACTAGCCGGGCCCGGCGTGGTGATACCAGAAGGAGCCGGCCTGAGCCTTGCGGACGCCGTCCGCGAGGCCACCGCAGCGCTGGCCGCCGCGGGGGTCCCGAGTCCGCGAGCCGACGCGGAACTGCTCGCAGATCATCTGCTGGGCGTTGGCCTCGGCCGGCTCCGTGCGCTGATGCTCGGTGACAGCCCGGCACCGGTTGGCTATCAGGAGCTCATCGCCGAGCGGGCCCGGCGTATTCCGCTGCAGCACATCACGGGCGTTGCGCATTTCCGGTACCTGGAGCTGGCAGTCGGGCCGGGAGTGTTTATTCCCAGGCCGGAAACCGAAACCGTGGTGCAGCTTGTCATCGACAGACTGCAGGGACAGGCCCATCCTAAGGTGGTCGATCTGGGCACCGGGTCGGGAGCCATCGCCGGGTCGATCGCGCACGAGATTCCCGGCGCCGAGGTCCACGCCGTCGAATTCAGCGAGTTCGCGCACGCGTGGGCTGCGAGGAATCTGCTGCCGCTCGGCGTTCACTTGACCCGTGGTGATCTGCGTGATGCGCTGCCCGGGCACAACGGCACCTTCGACGTTGTGGTCTCGAACCCGCCCTACATTCCTGCCGGCGCGATCCCCAACGAACCCGAAGTAGCGATGCACGACCCGCCCGAGGCACTCTACGGCGGGGGAGCGGACGGTATGGAGCTTCCGGCGGCGGCAGCGGCTTCCGCCGCCAGGCTCCTGCTCCCCGGGGGATATTTTGTGATGGAGCACGCCGAAGTCCAGGCCGGCTGGATCGCCGCGATGCTGGAGCGCTCCGGACGTTGGTCCCGCGTTACCACACATCGTGACCTCAACGGCAGGGACCGGGCCACGAGTGCCGTCCTTGCCGACCGGCTTCCGCCTGGTGGCCGGGGCAACTCACCCAGTGATGAAAGAATGGGCCAGTGACGACTAGCTACGATTGCACGGCGGCCGAGCAGCGCGCCGCAGGACTTGAACACGCCCAGCGGGCCATCCGGGAGCACAAGTGTGTGGTCTTCCCGACGGACACCGTGTACGGGATCGCCGCCGACGCGTTCTCACCCCTCGCGGTGACCTTGTTGCTGGCATCGAAAGGTCGCAGCCGCAAAATGCCGCCGCCGGTGCTCATCCCCAGGCTCAATGCCCTCGACGGCCTCGCGACGGACGTTCCGGCCGAGGCCCGGCGCCTGGCAGAGGCATTCTGGCCCGGCGCTCTCACCCTGATCCTGCATGCCCAGCCGTCCCTTGACTGGGACCTCGGCGACACCAGAGGCACCGTCGCACTCCGGATCCCGGCCGATGACCTCGCCCAGGACCTCCTGACGCTGACCGGTCCGCTGGCAGTGTCCTCGGCGAACCGCACGGGACAGCCGGCGGCCCAGACCGCTGTGGAGGCCGAAGCCCAGCTGGCGGAATCCGTGGAGGTCTATCTGGAGGGCGGCGCGCGGCCGGTCGAGGGGACCGATGCGCTGCCGTCCACCATTGTTGATGCCACCTCTGTGCCGCTGCGGGTGGTACGCCAGGGTGCCATCAGCCTGGAGCGGCTCCGGGAGGTTGTGCCGGAATTGCTCGGTGCCGGCGAGGAGCCGGCCGCCGTTGATGCCCCGGACACCACCACTGCCACCCCGTCACACAGCACCGCTGAGGACAGCGCTACACCCGCCGCCGACGACGATTCTCCGAGGAACTGACATGCAACCCAAAGTCGCCGTCGCGGCAGTAACTTTCGACCGCCACGAGGAACTCACTCTCCTGCTCAAGGGCCTGGCCGATCAGACGGCCCCCATCCACTCGATCGCCCTCGTGGACTCCGGCACCGTCCCGGCGACCGCGATCGTCAACGCGGGCGGGGAGAACATCAACTACCTGCGCTCCGAGGCGAACCTCGGCGGTGCCGGAGGATTCGCTTATGCGATTCTTGCTGCGATGGCCAGCGGCGCGGAGTGGATCTGGATGATGGATGATGACGGGCACCCCGAGGATAAGAGCTGCCTCGCCGAACTGCTCAAGTGCGCCGAAGAGCACCAGCTCGATATTGTGAGCCCCCTCGTCGCCGCAACGTCCGATCCCAACCGGCTCTCATTCAATTTCCGGATCAACGGGTTCCTGACCAACGACCGCTCCAGGCTCGCGTCGATGGGCTACCTTCCGGACATGGTGCATTTTTTTAACGGTGCACTGATCCGCACGGAGGTGTTCTACAAGATCGGCATCCCTGACGTGAAGTTCTTTATCCGCGGCGACGAGGTCGACTTCCTGTCGCGGGTCAAGAAGGCCGGCCTCAAATACGGCACCCTGGCCACCGTCGCCGTCCAGCACCCGGCTACCTGGACCGAGATGAAACCCGTCTTCGGCGGGTTCCTTACCCCCGTTATTCCCGAGGGCGAGTTTAAGCGGTACTGCTATTTCCGCAACCGCGGCTACCTCACCCGGAAGTACCGGAACCTGCGCTGGTTCGGCGCCGACATCGTCGGGTTCCCTTACTTTTTCCTGAAAACCGGTGACCTCAAAGGTCTCGCGCGGTGGTTCCGGGCCTACTCCACCGGCTTCCGCGGTCAGGGCTTCGGCTCGCCCGCACAGCTTATGCCGACCAACAGCTAGGCCGGCGTGGAGAAGCTGTTCGCCGTCGTTGTCACCTACAACCGTGCCGACTTACTGCAGAATCTGCTCGAGTCCTTTAGCCGGCTGGGCACCCGGCCGGACCGGATCGTGGTGGTGGACAACGCCAGCAGCGATCACACCCCTGACGTTATCGCCCGAGCAACGGCCTCCGGTGCAGTGCCGATCCAGTATGAACGGCTCTCCGCGAACGCCGGCGGCTCCGGCGGCTTCTCCCGCGGCGTGGAGCTTGCCCTCGCGGCCGGTGCCGAATGGCTCTGGCTGATGGACGACGACGTCGAGGTACTCCCCGGGGCGGTCGAGGCGCTTGACAAGTTCACGCCGGACTACTCGTGCATGATAGGACGCCGCTACGACGCCGCCGGCAAGCCTTTCTTCTGGCAGCACCATTTTGTTGAATCACTCGGCGTTTTCCTGCCCGTCTCCGGCGATGTTTTCGGTACCTCGGAGGTCTTTCGGACCAACGTGGGAAATTTCGAGGGCATGCTGATCAAGGCCTCGCTGGCCCGCACCATCGGCCTGCCGGATCCGCGGTTCTTTATCACCTGGGACGACCTCATCTACGGCTGGCTCGCGGCGCAGCAGACCCCGGTGGTCTATGTAAACGCCTTTGTTATCAAAAAGGTGCGGGCCCAGCGCCAAGTGGATCTGGGCGTCCGCCACCTCAATGATTCGAGTGACCTGAGCCGCCGCTACGTGATGCGCAACCGGGGCCATGTGGCGCAGTACCTTCGTGCCTACGGCAAGTTCAACAGGCTGGGTTTTGGTGCCGGAACGGCACTGACATATTTGAAGGAAGTTGCTCGGCTGGTGCTGGTGGAGCGCAGCATCAGGGGAGCCGGGGCGCTGTGGAACGGCTGGCGCGAATCGCGGGCCATCCTGGCCGACCGCAACTGGCAGCCGATGCCGCCGGTGCCCGGTCCAGCTCCCCATAAGGAGGGCTGAGGCAGGTGCAGGTCCGGACGAACCCGTCCCGCCGGACCCCTAAGGACCCGGGGTTCCCATCCGGGAGCGATTAGTATCGTGGAAGAACCGGGTACTGTCCGGCAATTGCAGGGCGGGTAATTATTGAAACAGGCGGATGGCCGCCGTGGTAGTGGAAGTCGGTTGCAATCTCTGTTGACTACGAAATCTGAAGCGCGCGAACCCGCCGCAGCACTGGAGGAGACAAAGCCTCCGCTCTGGATCTGGATCCAGCTCTTCCTGGACTCAATGTCGTGGGTCGTCGCGATCGTCCTGGCCCTGCTGCTGCGCTATGAAATGGGCATCAGGGAAGAACAGCTTGTCAGTGCCCTGATCATCATGGCCATCGCCATAGTGGTGCAGGCACTTGCCGGCTATGCGCTGGCGCTGTACCGCGGCAGGTATCCGTTCGGAAGTTTCCAGGAAGCCAAGGCGCTGGTCTTTGTCACAGTGATTGTCGCGGCCTCCATCACGCTGAGCCTGCTGGTGCTCTATGAAGCCATCGGAATCGGCCGCAGCGTGGGGCTCATCGCCTTCCCGTTCGCCTGCCTCTTTATGGGGGCCGCCCGCTATGCCAAGAGGCTCTATGTTGAGGGCAAACACCGTCCCGGCGACAGCGCCCAGAATACCCTGATCTATGGCGCGGGTTTCCTCGGCAACTCGCTGCTGACGCGGATGCTGCAGGACGCCGAATCGCCGTATTATCCTGTTGGACTGATTGACGACGATCCCACGAAGAAGCACCTGCGGCTCTCCGGCGTGCAGGTCCTGGGCCGCGGCGACGACCTGCCGGCCATCATCCGGCGCACCCGCGCCACAGTGCTGGTACTGGCGTTTGCCAATGTGGAGGCTTCCGTGGTCCGGCGGATTTCCGACGCAGTAGCCGGAATGAATGTTCGGGTGCTGGTCCTGCCGCCTTTGCGCGACATGCTCGGCGGCGGGGCGCCCCAGGGCTTCTCCGACTTCCGCGAAGTGGCTGTCGAGGACCTGATCGGGCGGCGCCCGGTCGATATCAAAGTCGACGAGATTGCCGGCTACATCAAGAGCAAACGCGTCCTTGTCACCGGGGCCGGCGGATCCATCGGGTCCGAACTGTGCCGGCAGATCGTCCAGTTCTCGCCGGCCGAGCTGATCATGCTTGACCACGACGAAACCGGGCTGCAGCAGACCCAGATCACCATTACCGGACGGGGACTGCTTGCTGGCCGTGACACCGTCCTGGCGAGCATCCGCGACGCGGACGCGCTTCAGGAGATCTTCCAGGACCGCCGCCCGGAGGTGGTGTTCCACGCTGCCGCCCTCAAACACGCGCCGTTGCTGCAGCAGTATCCGATCGAGGCCTGGAAGACGAACGTCCTGGGCACCCTCAACGTCCTGCGTGCCGCAAAGCACGCCGGGGTATCGCACTTCGTGAATATCTCCACGGACAAGGCGGCAAACCCGACGACGGCGCTGGGCCACTCGAAGCGCGTCGCCGAAAAGCTGGCCGCGTGGATGGCGGGCCAGACCGGCCGCAAATTTGTCTCCGTCAGGTTCGGGAACGTTATGGGCAGCCGCGGCTCGATGCTGCCGCTCTTTACGGAGCAGATCCGGGTGGGCGGTCCCGTGACTGTCACCGACCCCGAGGTCACCCGCTTTTTTATGACGATTCCGGAAGCGTGCCAGCTGGTCATCCAGGCCGGCGCGATCGGACGCGGCGGAGAGGTGATGATCCTTGACATGGGGGAACCGGTGAAAATCCTGGACGTTGCCCAACGCATGATCGCGATGTCCGGCAAGAAGGTTGAAATCGTCTACACCGGGCTCCGGCCCGGCGAGAAACTCCACGAGGAACTCGTTGGAATCGGCGAGCTCGACGAACGCCCGCTGCATCCGAAGATCTCCCACACGCAGGCCCACCAGCAGGACCCGTCCGGGCTGGACCTCGACGACTGGCTGGCCCGCTGCGAGGCGGAGCAGGGTCTGGACATCGCTTCCATCCCGGACGATGAAGCGGACGAACCGGGCGAGCACACAAGGGTTGCATCCTGATGCTGATCTTCCTCACTGCCGCCGTCACCCTGCTAGCGAGCGTGCTGCTTCCGTTTGCCGTAAAGCCGTGGCTGGTGAAGATGGGCGTCGTTGACGTTCCCACGGCCCGGTCGTCCCACGGCGCAACCACCATCCGGGGCATGGGAGTGGCCGTTTCGGTGGCCACCGCCATCGGCTACGGGGCCGCCGGCCTGCTGGGAGCGGTGACGGTGGACCGTTCGGTCTTCCTGGTGGTGCTGTGCATCATCGTTGCCAGCGCAGCGGTGGGATGGATTGAAGACCTCCGTGGTCTCTCCATTCGGGGCCGGGCGGCCGCCCAGCTGGGGATTGGTGCCGCGGGTTCCGCAGCTCTGCTCCTGCTCACCGGCCAGTCCTTCTGGTGGTTGCCGCTGGCGGCGCTGGCAATTGCTGCGTACATCAACATCGCGAACTTCATGGACGGCGTCAACGGGATTTCGAGTTTCCACGGCGTCCTGGCGGGCAGCGCCTACGCGGTGGCAGGGGTCTTGGCGGAACAGCCGTGGCTTACCGCTGGTGGGGCGGTGCTGGCCATGTCCTTCCTGGGCTTCCTGCCGTGGAACTTGTCCAGGGGCTCCGTTTTCCTGGGCGACGTCGGCAGCTACCTGCTGGGTGCCTCGGTGGCTGCCTTGGCCGTGGCGGGGTTCTTCAGCGGTGTCTACGTGGAATATGTCCTGTCGCCGATCCTCGTCTATGTTGCCGACACCGGCTACACCCTGCTGCGCCGGATTAATGCCGGTGAACGCTGGTACGCGTCCCACCGGGAGCACGTCTACCAGCGGTTGACCGACGTCGGATTTTCGCACCTTCAGTCGGCAGGCACCGTCGCGGCGTGCACGGCGGCAGTGATCGTTTTCAGCTTCATCGCCGCCACGGCTACCCTGCCTGTGGTGGTGCTCTGCGTCGCCGGAAGCCTGGCCGTCCTTGGGCTTTACCTGGCGTCACCGGACCTGATCCGACACTTCGGGAGGCGCCGGAAGGTTACCAGGTCGCCGGTAACCTAAGCGGGCCGGCGCCCGCGGCGCGGCACGGGACGCCGCCATGTTCTATCTCGTGTAGAATTTAGGGGCGGGTTGACGCCGCGACTTCTACCAGCACCCGCCCCGCGACGATTGGGATCCCATGACCTCCAACGCCGATCCCGGACCCGTCTCCGGCAACGGATCTGTTGGTGCCTCCGGCCCCACACCAGCCCTGTGGCTGCGTTTGCTGGGAATAAGTTCGGCAGTCAGCGGCGGAGCCCTGCTGCTGGTGGCTGTGGCGGCAGTGCTGCTGGCTTCGACGGCAGCTGCCCTTTCCTGGCTTCTCGGCGGAGCCCTGGTCGCCGTCTTTTTCGCCATCAGCCTGCTGATCGGCCACTTCGCCGGACGTAACAACCCCTCCGGTGCGATTGGCCTTTTCGCCGCAACATACTTCATCAAGGTCGTTGGCTTTGCCGTGGTGCTTTTTGCCATCGGCACCCCCGACTGGCTTTCCCGGGGCTGGTTCCTGGCCGGCGCCGTCGTGACAGTTGTGTTGTGGCAGGCCGCCGAGATCTACGGTTTCAGCACGGCCCGGCTGCAGATCTACAACGACCCCAAGACCTCCGAGGGCGGCACCGATGTCTAGCCGCAAAGACGGACGCGCAAGCAAGCCCAAAACCCACAAAACCACTGGCGGAGCCCCCGGTGTATCCGGGAACGGCAGGGACGGCGGATACAACGCCGGAATCGCCGTCTTCAGCTACATTGTTGGCGGAATCATCGTCTGGAGTTTGATAGGGTGGGGTCTGGATAATCTGTGGGGAACCCGCTGGATTGTGCTCGCAGGCGCCCTGCTTGGAGCCGCCGGAGGTTTCTATCTTTCTCACATGCACGGCCTCACCAGCCCGGAGCATTCCGCCGGCGGGGACAATGCCGCACGTGGCCCGTCCGTGGACGAGGATCAGTAATGCCAAATAATTTCACAGGGGGAGAGGCCGGCAGCAACGCCGACTTTCCCCGACCAACGCCCAATGATGGACACTGCAGAGAGGAAACGCGTTGATCGCGCTTGCGCTCCCGGCCCAAGATTCAGGACCTTTTTCGCCTCCTGGAATTGAAGAAATGCACCTGCCGGCAATCCTGCCGTGGGGGGCGGCCGACGGATTCTCCAAGCAGATGCTGCTGGTAATCCTTTCGGTCGTTATTATCGCCACATTCTTTCTGCTAGCTGCCCGCAAGGGCCAGCTTGTCCCCGGCAAACTGCAGTTTGCGGGTGAAGCCGCTTACGGCTTCGTCCGCAATGGCATTGCCAAGGACATCATCGGCGGCAAAGATTTTATGAAGTACGTCCCGCTGTTGTTCAGCCTCTTCTTCTTTATCCTGGTGAACAACATCTACGGTGCCATTCCGGTCATCCAGCTCCCGACGTTCTCGCACGTCGGCGGCGCATATGTGATGGCCGCGATTGTGTACATTACCTGGATCGTCATCGGCGTCAGGAAAAACGGACTGCGCTACTTCAAGCTGGCCACCGTTCCCTCCGGAGTCCCGGGCTATATTCTTCCGATCGTTATCCCGATCGAGATCATCTCCAACTTCCTGGTCCGCCCGGTGACGCACAGCCTGCGTTTGTTTGCGACGATGCTGGCGGGGCACCTGATCGTGATGATTGCCGGTTCCGGCATCGAGTACCTCGTGATGAATGAAAACCTCCTGCTGAAGGGCACCTCGGTGCTCGTTCTCGCCGGCGCCATTGCGATGTACATGCTCGAAGCGCTGATTATGGTTCTGCAGGCTTACGTGTTTACGCTGCTGACCGCCATCTACATTGAAGGCGCGCTGCACGCGGACAGCCACTAGGCACCCCAAACTTCCCCTTGCGGGATGAAGCAACCCAAACAACCTGCCGCACAGACGGCATCTTGAAAGGAAGAAAAATGAACGGCTCTCTCAACCTCGTAGGTTACGGTCTGTCCGCAATCGGCGGTGGTATCGGTGTTGGTCTCGTGTTCGCCGCGTACATCAACGGTGTTGCACGCCAGCCGGAGGCACAGCGTGTGCTCCAGCCGATCGCCTTCCTCGGCCTCGCGCTGACCGAAGCCCTCGCCATCCTCGGCCTGGTCTTCGCGTTCGTTCTCTAGTCTGAACCTTAGAGCTAAGCGAACATCCAGAACCGAGTAGATAAGGACGGGTGAATTATGAATCAGCTGATCATCTCAGCCGCCGTTGAAGGCCAGTCGCCTTTGCTTCCCAATGTTTGGGAAATGGGCGTCGTCTTGGCCGGCTTTGCTGTCCTCATGTTCATTGTGGTCAAGTATGTTGTCCCGATGTTCGAGAAGACCTTCGCGGAGCGTGCCGAGGCCATCGAAGGTGGCATTGCCAAGGCTGAAAAGGCCCAGGCAGAGGCTTCTGCCGCGCTCGAAGAGTACAAGCAGCAGCTTACGGACGCCCGTGCCGAGGCCAACCGCATCCGCGAGGAAGCCCGTGCCGAAGGCGCCCAGATTCTTGCGGACCTGAAGGAGAAGGCGGCTGCCGAGTCTGCTCGTATCACGGCGCAGGCACACGCAGCCATCCAGTCCGAGCGTCAGGCGGCCGTTGTGTCGCTCCGCTCGGAGGTCGGCACGCTTGCCACGACGCTGGCTGGCCGCATCGTCGGCGAGTCCCTCGAGGACGACGCGCGTTCGGCCCGTGTGGTTGACCGTTTCCTGGCAGATCTGGAGAACCAGAACGCAGGTGCAGCTAAGTAATGGCAGGTGTATCGAGCGGATCGCTGACCGCGGCCCTGGCGGATTTGGAAGTCAAACTTCCTTTCGCCTCGCTGCAGCTGGCTAAAGAACTCTTCGGAATTCTGGGCACGGTAGACAGCTCGGCTGGCTTGCGACGCGCCCTGACTGACCCGTCCCGCAGCGGCGCGGACAAGTCGGCGCTGGTCAAGCAGCTCTTTGGCGGGAACGTCTCCGCGGAAGCTGTGGACATCGCGAGCGGACTGGCCGGCTCACGCTGGGCATCAGCCCGGGATATCGGCGATGCTCTCGAGACTCTTGCCGCTTCGGTGGTCATTGCCGTTGCTGAGAACAAGTCGGCTGCCGCTGCCTCAGGCATCAGCGGGCTGGAAGCGCTGGAGAACGACCTGTTCTCTTTCAACCAGGCCGTCGATTCCAATCATGAGGTCCAGCGTGCTGTGTCCGAACCGCAGGCCAGCGCGGCTGCCAAGGTGGCCCTCGCTGAGAAGCTTGTACCCAGTGCAAGCGAGGAAGCGAAAGTCCTGATTGGACAAGCAGTTTCGCAGCCCCGCGGCCTCAAGGCGACCAAGCTTGTTCGTCGTTTCGCGGAGCTTGCAGCAAAGCGCCAGCAGCGCTGGATTGCAACAGTCAGCGTCACCCGTCCGCTGGCGGAGACACAGACCAGCCGTCTGCAGGAGGGCCTGAACGCCCTGTACGGACGCGAGCTCAAGATCAACATGAACGTTGACCCGGCACTGATCGGTGGCATCCGGATCCAGGTAGGGGATGAAGTTGTAGACGCTTCCGTCCTCGCCCGCCTGGGCCAGCTCCACCGCCAGCTTGCTTAGCCAGCCGGACCAGCACAACTAAACGAAACCCCGGTCATCGTGAGCAACGATGATCACGAAAACAGGAGAGCAGGGACTGCAGATGGCCGAATTGACCATCAACGCCGACGACGTCCGTAATGCGTTGAACGAGTTCGCGGCGTCCTACGAACCCGGAAACGCTGAGCGCGTAGAGGTCGGCCGTGTAACAACCGCAGGTGACGGCATCGCCCGTGTTGAGGGCCTTCCCTCGGTCATGGCGAATGAGCTGCTTCGCTTCGAAGACGGCACGCTGGGCCTGGCCCAGAACCTCGACGTTCGCGAGATTGGCGTTATCGTCCTCGGCGACTTCACCGGAATCGAAGAAGGCCAGGAAGTTCACCGCACCGGACAGGTTCTGTCCGTACCGGTGGGCGACGCCTTCCTCGGCCGGGTTGTTGACCCGTTGGGCGAGCCCATCGATGACCTTGGCGAGATCAAGGCCGAAACCACCCGTGCGCTTGAACTTCAGGCGCCCGGCGTGACCCAGCGCAAATCGGTCCACGAGCCGATGCAGACCGGCCTCAAGGCGATCGACGCCATGATCCCGATCGGCCGCGGCCAGCGTCAGCTGATCATCGGTGACCGCCAGACCGGCAAGTCCGCCATTGCCATCGACACGATCATCAACCAGAAGGCCAACTGGGCTTCCGGGGATGTCAACAAGCAGGTGCGCTGCATCTATGTAGCCATCGGCCAGAAGGCATCGACGATCGCGGCCGTCCGCCAGACCCTCGAGGACAACGGTGCGCTGGAGTACACGACGATCGTGGCTTCCCCCGCATCCGACCCCGCAGGCTTCAAGTACCTGGCTCCGTACGCCGGTTCGGCCATCGGCCAGCACTGGATGTACGGCGGCAAGCACGTCCTTATCGTGTTTGATGACCTCTCCAAGCAGGCCGAGGCTTACCGTGCTGTATCCCTGCTGCTCCGCCGCCCGCCGGGACGCGAAGCCTACCCGGGCGACGTCTTCTACTTGCACTCCCGGTTGCTGGAGCGTTGTGCCAAGCTCTCCGACGAGCTCGGTGCAGGGTCGATGACCGGCCTGCCGCTCATCGAAACCAAGGCAAACGACGTCTCCGCCTACATCCCGACCAACGTGATCTCCATTACCGATGGCCAGATCTTCCTGCAGTCGGACCTCTTCAACGCCAACCAGCGTCCGGCCGTCGACGTGGGTGTCTCCGTTTCCCGCGTTGGTGGCGCCGCCCAGGTCAAGTCCATGAAGAAGGTCTCCGGTACCTTGAAGCTGGAACTGGCCCAGTACCGCGATATGCAGGCTTTCGCAATGTTCGCGTCGGACCTCGACGCCGCATCGCGCCAGCAGCTGACCCGCGGTGCGCGCCTGATGGAACTGCTCAAGCAGGGCCAGTACTCACCCTTCCCGGTCGAGAACCAGGTTGTGTCGATTTGGGCCGGTACCAACGGGCACCTCGACGACGTTCCGGTTGAGGACATCAGCCGCTTCGAGACCGAGTTCTTGGACCACCTCAAGCACAAGTCCTCCATCCTGACGACGCTGGCCCAGACCAACGTGATGAGCGATGACACCGCAGAAGCACTGAAGGCCGCGATCGTGGACTTCAAAAAGGGCTTCTTCGGCGAGGGAGACAGCCTCCTTGTTGGTGCAGGGCACGAAGAGCATGCAGCCATCGACGAGGCACAGGTCGACCAGGAAAAAATCGTCAAGCAGAAGCGCTAGTTTCGCTGGCCGGGACTGCCGGAACCCCACCGGGTTCTGGCAGTCCCGGCCACCGGGATCTTAGGAAAGGATAAGTATGGGAGCCCAGATTCGGGTCTACCGCCAGAAGATCAGCTCGACGACGTCGATGCGCAAGATCTTCAAGGCGATGGAACTGATCGCTACCTCGCGCATCGGCAAGGCCCGAGCACGCGTAGCAGCTTCACTGCCTTACGCAAACGCCATCACGCGTGCCGTTTCTGCTGTCGCAAGCCAGAGCGAAATCGACCACCCGCTGACCACCGAGCCGGAGCAGATCCGCCGGGCCGCCGTCCTGGTAATCACCTCGGACCGTGGCCTTGCAGGGTCGTACTCCGCGAGTGTGCTCAAGCAGGCGGAAGGCCTCCACGAGCTGCTCGTCGAGGAGGGCAAGGAAG
Source organism: Pseudarthrobacter sp. PH31-O2 (assembly GCF_030063265.1). NCBI lineage: Bacteria > Bacillati > Actinomycetota > Actinomycetes > Micrococcales > Micrococcaceae > Pseudarthrobacter > Pseudarthrobacter sp. PH31-O2. Next base: position 188,432 of record NZ_JASIST010000001.1, read on the forward strand.
TCAAGATGTACCTGGTCGGCCGCAAGGCGCAGGCGTACTTCGACTTCCGGAACCGTCCTTACGGGCGTGTCTGGACCGGCGGTACGGACGCACCGGAGTTTGCCACGGCACAGGAAATCGGCGAAGCATTGCTGGCCGACTTTGCGACGGACTACGCAGAGGGAGGCGTCGACGAAATCCACGTCGTCTACACCCGCTTCAAGTCCATGGTGACCCAGGAGCCGACGGTTGTCCGTCTTCTCCCGCTGGAGGTTGTCGAAGAGCAGGCGGCGTCCGAATCGGATCTGCTGCCGCTCTACGAATTCGAACCGGAAACGGAACAGGTTCTCGACGCTCTGCTGCCGCGCTACATCGAATCACGTATCTTCGCCGCGATGCTGCAGGCAGCAGCTTCAGAGCTTGCTGCCCGCCAGCGGGCAATGAAGTCCGCCGGCGACAATGCCACGGATCTCATCAAGAAGTTTACGCGTCTGCGCAACACCGCCCGCCAGGCTGAAATTACGCAGGAGCTTTCCGAAATCGTGGCCGGTGCCGACGCGTTGAACGCGTCCTAGCCGCACGAATCCGGATCCAGCTGTACCTGCACCAAAAGAAACTTAACCCAACGCCATCTACTGAGTGAAGTGAGAGAGATGACTGCCACAGCTACCGAACACGTAGCCGCGACGACCGGTGCTACCGGCCGTATTGCACGTGTTATTGGCCCGGTTGTCGACGTCGAATTCCCGGCTGACGCAATCCCCTCGATTTACAACGCACTCACCACTGAGATTACTCTCAACGGTGAGACCAAGACGATCACGTTTGAGGTTGCTCTGCACCTCGGCGATAACGTCATTCGCGCCATCTCGCTGCAGGCGACCGACGGACTTGTCCGCGGTACCGCTGTAGTGGACTCGGGTGCCCCCATTTCCGTGCCTGTCGGCGACGTCGTCAAGGGACACATCTTCAACGTCCTCGGCCAGCCGCTGGACGTGCCTGAGTCGGAACTCGAAATCACCGAGCGCTGGCCCATCCACCGCAAGGCCCCGGCCTTCGCGACGCTCGAGGGTTCCACCGAGATGATGGAAACCGGCATTAAGGTCATTGACCTTCTCACCCCGTACATCAAGGGTGGCAAAATCGGTCTGTTCGGTGGTGCCGGCGTTGGCAAGACGGTACTGATCCAGGAAATGATCACCCGTGTTGCCCGCAACTTCGGCGGCACCTCGGTCTTCGCCGGTGTCGGCGAGCGTACCCGTGAAGGTAACGACCTCTGGGTTGAAATGGAAGAGGCGGGCGTCCTTAAGGACACCGCCCTTGTCTTCGGCCAAATGGATGAGCCGCCGGGAACGCGCCTGCGCGTTGCACTGTCCGCGCTGACCATGGCGGAGTACTTCCGCGATGTGCAGAACCAGGACGTGCTGCTCTTCATCGATAACATCTTCCGCTTCACCCAGGCAGGTTCCGAGGTTTCCACCCTCCTCGGCCGGATGCCTTCGGCCGTGGGCTACCAGCCCAACCTGGCTGACGAGATGGGTCTCCTGCAGGAGCGCATCACGTCCACCAAGGGCCACTCGATCACCTCGATGCAGGCCATCTACGTACCCGCAGATGACTACACCGACCCGGCTCCGGCCACGACCTTCGCACACCTCGACGCGACCACGGAACTGTCCCGTGAAATCGCTTCCCGTGGTCTGTACCCGGCCGTTGACCCGCTGACGTCGACGTCCCGCATCCTGGATCCGCAGTACATCGGCAACGACCACTACAACACGGCCGTCCGCGTCAAGCAGATCCTGCAGAAGAACAAGGAACTTCAGGACATCATCGCCATCCTCGGTGTTGACGAACTCTCTGAAGAAGACAAGATTGTTGTCTCGCGTGCCCGCCGCATCCAGCAGTTCCTCTCGCAGAACACCTACACCGCCAAGCAGTTCACCGGCGTCGAGGGCTCCACCGTGTCCATCAAGGACACCGTTGAAGGCTTCACCGCAATCTGCGACGGCGAGCTGGACCACATCGCAGAGCAGGCGTTCTTCAACGTCGGCGGCCTGGATGACGTCGAGCGCCAGTGGGCCAAGATCCAGGAACAGACCAAGTAATATGGCTGAGCTTGAGGTTGAGATTGTCGCAGCGGACCACTTCGTGTGGTCCGGAGCGGCCACCATGGTCAAGGCCCGCACCAGCGATGGTGAAATCGGAATCCTGCCCGGCCACTCGCCCCTGCTGGCGATACTGGCCGAAGGTGAGCTGGCCATCCAGCCGGTCTCCGGTGACCGCATTTCTGTAGTGGTCGACGGCGGCTTCTTCTCCGTCGACAACAACCGGGTCGTCATTGTTGCTGACAACGCCCAAATGGGCGACGCGGTTACTGCGGGGATCCGCTAGCACGACCTTGATGAACGATACCGTTTTTCCGTTCATCGTCCTGGCAACGGTCTTTGCGTTGCTGGTATTTGCACTGTGCCTTTCGGGGGTGCGCCGCATCACCCTGCGGCGCACCCTGGGCACAGTGGACGCCTCCATTTGCACGGCCGGAAACGGCTGGCAGATGGGGGTTTGTCGTTATCAGGACAACGACCTGGAGTGGTTCCGCCTTGCCTCGCTGAGCACGCGGCCCAAGTACACTTTCCGCCGGAGTTCGCTCGAGCTGATCGCCAGGCGCCAGCCCAGCGAATCCGAGCTCGTCGAAGTCCAGCCCGGGGCCGTGATTGTAGAGCTCCGGTACGAGGGGCAGGACGTCCTGCTCGCGATGCGGTTCGACGCCTACACCGGGCTGTCATCCTGGCTTGAGGCCGGGCCGGTCATCGGCGTCGGGACCTGGCGCTAGCGCCGATGTCTTTTCTGGAAGAACTCCGGCTAGTGGACGGGCCGGTGCTGTGGTTCGCCTGGCTTGCCGGCACCGCGGGCCTGGCCTACCTGTTCTGGCAGCCCGGGAGCAAACGCGCCCGGAGCACCGCAGCCCGTCCGTGGCTGGCTTTCCTGCTTCCGCGGGCCGCCGTTGTGCTTGTTGCGGCGGCATTGCTTGCCGCTGCGCACTGGCTGATGATTTACGCCGTTCCGGTGTTCCCTGACGAACTCCCCGCCGAGGTCCTTGCCTGGTCGTTGCCTGCGGTCACGGCCCTGCTGCTCTGGATGATGCACCTGTGGATCACCTGGCGGGCCGCGGGCCGCCGGAGCCCCGCGCCGGGCGGCACCCGGCGTCCAGCCCGCGCGACGGCTGCGTCCACGGGCGCCCTGCTCGGTGTTGTGCTGCTCTCGGCCGTGCAGGTCAACGCCTATTTTGGACTTAACCACACGGTGAGCGACCTCGCCGGCACAGCCGTGGCACGGATTCAACCGCTGGACGACGGGCTGAAACGCGTTCCCGGTGCTGCCCCCGGGGTGAGCCTGTCCGCGTGGAAACCGCCGGCGGACCTGCCCGACGCCGGTGTTATGCGGCGCGCCGCCATCCCCGGGACCCGTTCGGGCTTCCAAGGCCGCGAGGCGTACATCTATCTTCCGCCCGCGTACCGGACCTCGCCCCGGCCGGCACTTCCCGTCCTGGTGCTTTTCTCCGGCCAGCCCGGAGGACCGGCAGACTGGCTCACGGGCGGGGCGCTGCGCAGCCGCATGGACCAGTATGCGGCAGCGCACCATGGTGTTGCTCCGGTGGTGGTGGTAGCGGATCCGAACGGTTCCGCCGCAGCGAATACACTCTGCATGGACAGCCGGATCGCCCGGGCGGACACGTATCTGGCCGAGGACGTGCCGGACTGGATCAACCAGACACTGGATGTGGATCCGGACCACAAACAGTGGGCCGCCGGCGGATTCTCCTTTGGTGCGACCTGCGCGATGCAGATGGTGACGCGCCATCCGGACATCTATGGCTCAGCACTGGCGTTCTCAAGCGAAAAGGAGCCCGCGCTTGCGAAGGAGCGGGACAAGACGATTGCTGCCTCCTTTGGCGGCGACGCCGAAGCCTTCGACCGTTTGACGCCGCTGCGGCTGATGACGGACCGCCGCTTTGACGGGCACGCCATCTATTTTGGCGCCGGCGAGCGTGATCCCGAGTTCATCGGCTACATGGAGCTCCTGTCGACGGCTGCACGCGATGCCGGCTTTACCGTGGCGACCCGCCGGATACCCAAGGCCGGGCATTCCTGGGAGACCGGGTCCAGGGGCCTGCCCGCCGGGCTGGACTTTCTGGGAGACCGTTGGGGGATCACCCGGTGAGCCCGGCAGACCCGGCGCGGCGGGGTTCCGACGCCGCTTCCCTGGCTGGTCTTGTCCTGGCGGGCCTGCGGCAGTCGCTCGGCCATCTGCGCGCCATACCCTTCACCCTCGCCGTCCTCGCGGCTTTCCTCCTGGTCGGTGCGGCCACCGGAAGCTTTCTCGCCGGGCCGCCGGAATCGTTGCTGAATCTGGCTTCCGTCAGCGCCCCGGGCCTGAAATCCGGGGCCTGGTGGTCGATGTTTACCTCGATGTTCTTCGCCACGAACCTGCTGGCATATGCCGCAGCCGCTCTAATGATCCTGCTCCTGCTGGGCCTCACCGAGCGGCAGCTTGGCAGTCGACGCACGGCAGTGTTCTATTTTGCCGCACAGTTCGCTTCGGTGACGCTGTTTCTGCTGCTGACTCAACTCGCCCGGTATGCCGACGACGGCTGGCTCGGGCGAATGGTGGATGCGCGTCTTATGGGCCCGTATGCTGCCGTGCTGGCCGTCGCGCTGGCGTCAAGCGGCTTGCTGCCCACACTCTGGCAACGCCGGCTGCGCACGGCGGTGGTCGGTGTTTCACTGATGCTTGTGCTGTATGTCGGGCATGCGGAGACGGTTGTGGGGTTGGCCGGTGCCCTGTCCGGGCTGGCCGCCGGCTGGTGGATCCAGGGCGACAAGGGCACGCTGCAACGCCACCGTTCCACCGGACGTGAAACCCGGAACCTGCTCGCGCTCACCGTGGCGATTTTCGCCGTCGGGCCCATCCTCACGGCCACCGTCAGGGCTCCCACCGGGCCGCTGGCACTGCTGCGGGACGTCGTCCTGAACCCGTTGCCCACCCTGAACCAGCTGGAACAGTATTGCGGCGGCACCATCGACGTGAGCTGCCTTGAGGCCGGGCGGGCCGGTTTCGCCGGACCGCTGGGCCTGGCGCTGGCGGTGGTCCCGGTGGTGCTGCTTCTGATCTGCGCTGACGGCATGCGGCACGGACGAAGGCTGGCCCTCCGGATCGCGATCACCGTCCAGCTCGCGGTGACGGCCTTGGCGGCCGTCTACCTTTCGCTGTTCGCCCGGATCCCGCCGTACGCCGGCCGGCCGCGAACCGGTGTGATGGGCTCAAGTATTGTCCACGTGCTGCCCCTCGTGGTGGTTCCCCTGATGCTGGTTCTCCTGCTCGTGGCCAACCGGCGCCAGTTCCGGGTCGAAACCAGTCCTCGGGCACGTACGGCCCTCGCCGCCGTGGTGGGCGGAACGCTGCTGGTGCTGGCCTCCGGCTACACCGCAGTCTGGCTGTCCGACGGCGGCATGGACCGTGACGGCGGGCTCCTCGGCCTGGCCGCCGAGCTGTCCCGCCAGTATCTGCCGATTCCCATCCCCGGAATATACAGCCGCCTCTTCCAGGGCCGTGATCCCGTTGAGGCCTTCCTTTTCGCCACGTCCGGCATCATCTTCTGGGCCGTTGCGCTCACCGCTGTGTGGCTGGTCCTGCAACGCCGGCAGCACCGCACCGACGCCGGGGCAGATGACCGCGGCGTGGCCCGCAGCCTCATCCGCCAAGGCGGAGACTCCTTGTCCTGGATGGCGTTGTGGGAGCCCAACAAGTATTGGTTCGCCCCGGAGCGCCGCGGGGGAGTGGCCTACCAGCAGCACGGCAATGTCGCACTGACACTGGCAGGTCCCTTCGGCCCCGCGGCTTTCCGTGCGGAGACGGCAGCGGGTTTTATCCGTTACTGCGCCGAACACGCCCTCATTCCCTGCTTCTATTCGTGCACTGACGAGATCTGGCCACTGCTGGCGGGCCGTGGCTTCCGGCGGGTGGCGGTGGCGCAGGAAACCCGGCTGGCCGTCCGCTCGCTGGAGTTTAAGGGTAAGGACTGGCAGAACGTCCGCACTGCCCTAAACCGTGCCGCGAAGACCGGGGTGCACGCGGTATGGGGCCGTTACACGGACTTTGCGCCGGCAGTAAGGGCCCAGCTCAGCGAAGTCTCGGAGGAATGGGCCGCCCAGAAGTTCATCCCCGAGATGGGATTTACCCTCGGCGGCATCGACGAGCTTGAAGACGAGGAAGTGCTGTGCTGCCTGGCAATGGACGCCGGGGGCCAGGTGCAGGGCGTCACCAGCTGGCTTCCGGTCCACAGCGACGGGCGCCTGGTCAGCTGGACCCTGGACTTTATGCGCCGCCGTCGTGATTCCATCCCCGGTGTGATGGAATTTCTGATCGCCTCCGCGGTCCGGGAATTCCGCGACTCGGTGGAGGTGATCTCCCTGTCCGGGTCGCCGTTGGCGAAGGACACGGCTGCCATGGCTGACGTTGCCGGAGATGATTCCGGCTCCGAGTCGCTGGCACGGATTCTGGACGTTGTGGGGAAGGCGCTGGAACCCGTGTACGGCTTCAGGTCGCTGGCAACCTTTAAGTCCCGTTTTCAGCCGGAGTACCGGACGCTGTACCTGTATTACCAGGATCCCCTGCAACTGCCAGCCATGGGCAGGGCGCTCAGCCGGGCGTATCTGCCAGGCCTGTCGATGCGGCAAAGTGCGCGGCTTCTACGGAGCCTGGTGCGCTGAGTCGGCGGACTGTCCAAGTGGGGTTTGCTGCCTGCCGGCCGTGGGGGCAAAAAATGATCCCCGGCTCGGAAGCCGGGGATCATTCTGCGCGGAACCGCCGGAGGCAGTCCCCGCTGTGGGTACTAGACCAGCGTCACGCCGGTTGCCTGCGGGCCCTTGGCGCCCTGGCCGATTTCGAACTGAACGCGGGCGTTCTCGTCGAGGGTTTTGAAGCCGCCGGTCTGGATCTCCGAGTAGTGAACAAAAACATCGCCGTCGGCGTCGTCCGGGGTGATAAAGCCGAAGCCCTTTTCAGCGTTGAACCACTTGACAGTTCCCTGTGCCATGTAAATCTCCTCGTTCTGAATCTTGTTTTAAACCCGGCACACTTCGTGCCGCGCTTGGTCACTCCGCGAGAAGCATTTGAGGCTGTGGGACCGGAATACCCGGGCTTCGGCGGCAGGCGCTTCACGCTCGCAACATGTCTTGCGAGCATAAAAATACCTACACAAAGACTCCCATAAGAATTTCATGTGAGCTGCGTCAGGTCAACGGGCGAGGCCCACAATTGGCATAAATTTTGTACAAAGAATCGATGAACGCAGCCAGCGCCGAATTCCGGCCGCTTAGAAAAGCCGGGATTCGACGTCGTCGACGCCGCGCATGGCATCGTAGTCGAGGGTGACACAGTCGATGCCGCGGTCGGCCGCCAGCACCTTGGCCTGCGGCTTGATCTGCTGGGCCGCAAAGATCCCGCGGACCGGAGCCAGCAGCGGGTCGCGGTTGAGCAGTTCGAGGTAGCGGGTCAGCTGCTCGACGCCGTCGATGTCGCCGCGGCGCTTGAGCTCAATGGCCACTGTGGCGCCACCGGCGTCCCGGGCCAGGATGTCCACCGGTCCGATAGCCGTATAGTACTCGCGGCGGATAAGGGTAAATCCGGTGCCCAGGAGTTCAATCTGGTCAGCCAGAAGCCGCTGCAGGTCAGCCTCGACACCGTCCTTGATCAAGCCGGGATCCTGTCCGAGCTCGTGGGAGGTGTTGTGCAGCTGCTCATGGATGTTGATGATCAGCCGGTCATCCGTTTTGGCTGACTGGACGGTCCATTGTTCGATCACACCAATTTCGACGTCGACTTCGTCCGGGGTGGAGACCCGCAGCGACGCCGGCGGACTCATCCAGTTCAAAGGCTTGTAGGACCCGCCATCGGAATGGACCAGGACGGAACCGTCGGCCTTGACCAGCAGGAGCCGGGTCGCCAGCGGGAGATGGGCTTTGAGCCGGCCGACATAATCTACGGAGCAACGGGCTATGACTAAACGCACCCGGTCAACACTACCGCCTGCGGCGACAGGGGGCACCCGGACTGGGGCAGAATGGAACCATGCCCCGTTCCAACCGTCCCCGCCGGCCCGTCTCCGGGCGATCCGGATCAGGCAAGGCAGGGACCGGCAAAGCAACCAAGCCCGGTGTGAAGGGCGGTCCCGTGCCGGAACTGGACCTGGAGCGTGCGCGCACCGGCGTCGCGCGCCGGGAGAGTGCACCCGACGGAGAGTGGTCGGTCCGGTCCATCACCGCCGGCCGCGCCGAGAAGACCTACAATTGTCCAGGCTGCTCCACGGCGGTGCTGCCCGGTGTGGCACACCTCGTGGTGTGGTCCGAGGACCACCTCTTCGGGGCGGCCGCGGGACTCGCAGAGCGGCGGCACTGGCACACCAACTGCTGGACCTCACGCAGCTACCGCTACCGCTGACGCGGCCCCCGGTTGGTGTCGCTAAGCTGGACGCATGAGTTTTGACCCGGCGTCGTACGTCTTCAGCCAGCCTTCCGAACCGACAGCGATCCGTGCCTCCACAGTGCTTCCCGCCCACCGGGAGAACGTGGAGCTCATCACCGGCGACGGACACCGGCTCGTCGGCGAACTCGCGCTCCCCGAGTCCGGTGCGGTGAAGGCCACCCTGATCACCCTGCATCCGTTGCCGACGCACGGCGGGTTTATGGACTCGCACATCTACCGGAAAGCCTCCTACCGCCTTCCAGCCCTGGCCGGAATTGCAGTGCTCCGGTTCAACACCCGCGGCACCGGCTCGCCGAGGGGAACCAGCGAGGGCCAATTTGAGGAGGGCATCGGCGAACGCCTGGACGTCGAAGCCGCCGTGAAGTTCGCCGTGGACCGTGGCCTGCCGAACCGCTGGCTCGTGGGCTGGTCCTTTGGTACGGAGCTCGCGCTGATGTACGGGGCATCCGAACCGGTGGCCTCCGGGGTGGCCGGCGCCATCCTGCTCTCGCCGCCCCTGCACCGGGCCACGGAGGTTCACCTGAAGGAATGGGCGGCAGCCGGCAAACCGCTTAAGGTGCTGGTCCCCGCACTTGACGACTATCTCCAGCCGGTCGAGGCCGCGGAGCGTTTCGCAGTGGTGCCGCAGGCCCGCGTTATCGGCGTGGACGGTGCCAAGCACCTGTGGGTGGGGGAAAAATACGCCGGCCGGGTGCTTAACGAGATTGTCGACGAGGTGTTGCCGGGGGCAACTGCCACCCGGCTGCCGGAGGAATGGGACGGCCCGTTGGCCACGGCGCACGCCTAAGTGCACACCGGAGCCCGCCGGGCAGGTTGATGGTCGCGCACCCTTGGGTTAGTGCTTGTCCTGACGGACGATAAAAATTTCCTTGACCAGGAGCATGATGGCCGCGGCGGTGGGGATCGCTATCAGTGCACCGAGCACACCGAGGAGGCTGCCGCCGGCGATCACCGAGATGACTGCCACGGCACCGGGCACTGCCACGGCCTTTTGCATAATACGCGGGGAGATAAAGTAGGCCTCGAACTGCAGGTAGGCGAAGTAGCAGATGGCGTAGACCACTGCAGTCTGCCAGCCCGCGGTGAGCGCAATCAGCGTGACGATCACCCCGGCAATCAAGCCTCCGACCAGGGGAATGAACGCCAGCAGCGCCACCACAAAGGCCAGCAGCACGGCGAAAGGGACGCCAACGATGGACATCACGATGAATGAGTAGGCGGCGTTCAGGAGGGCGACGACCGCCTGCCCGATCACATAGTTGCCCACCGATCCGGTGATTTCCTCAGACAGGGCTTCCACCCTGGCCCGGCGGGACCGTGGAGCCAGGCGATAGCCCCATTTTTTCATCGCCGGCAGGGCAGCGAGGAAGTAGAGGCTGAGTACCAGGACGATCAGCGTCCCGAAGAGGCCGTTTGCCACAGTGGTGCCGAATCCGACGACGCCGCCAAAGATTCCACCCATCGCCTCCGGGTTGTTGACGAACTTCTCCAGCTCCTGGGTGATGCGTTCCCGCACCCCGTACTGGTTGTCGATGCTGCGGAAGAAGTCGGAGTTAATGAAGTCCGTGACCCAGCGCGGTGCTTCCTCGACGATTTGGGTGACCTGCTGGACGATGGTCGGGATGAGCGTGGCAAAAAAACCCGCAATGGCAAGGGCCAGGCTGGCCACGGCGATCACGATCCCGGCGGCGCGGGGGACCCTTTTCGTCTCAAGCCAGCGCACCACCGGATCCAGTCCCAAGGCGATAAAAAGCGCCGCCACGATCCACAGGAGCAGCTGTGTTGTGTTGGAACCGATCCAGTACACAAGCAGTGCCATGCCGACGCCGACAGTCCCCAGGAAGCCGACGTACAGGGGGTGCTGGGAGGACATTCGCGGCCCGGGATCGCCGAAGCGTGTGCTCGCCTCTGTCTCGGCCAGGATCTGGTCCTGCTCCGGGGGCATCTCGAAACGAAGCCGCGGTTGTGCTCCCGGAATGGGCTGGCGCAGGCGGTGGGCCAAGGAATTCAGCACCCCAGCGAGGGCGCTGCGGCGGGGGGAAACCAGTTCGTGCGCGGGCCCCGCCGTGCTGCCGGATTCCTGTTTTTCTTCCGGTCCTGAGGGGGACGAGTCCGTGTGTCCAGTCACTGCGTTGAAGCCCTTTATTGTCTGTATTTTCCCGGCGGAGAGGCGGTGCCGGCCCCGTGTGATGATCACCGCAAACACTATCAGCAGGCTTGTTAAGCGTGCGCTGGCGGCCGCTGCCGGCGCCTCCCCGGGGGTTGACAAACAGTCCGATCTGACTCCGTGGTAACAAAACGGTTACTATTGAGGCAAAGCGTCCGCTGATGATGGGTAATATTTTGCGTTTCAAGACTGCAGTTGCACTAGTGCTGCTGGGCCTCCTGACACTACTGGCCGGCATCGGGCAGAAGACCTTCTGGGCTCCGGCCGAGACCGTGACCGCCACAGCACCCGCCGGTGCCACCGCCGCGCCGCTGACGGTCTTTGACGAAAAGCTTCGCACCCTGCACGCGGGCACGGTGACTATTAACGTCAAGGGCGAAGGCAGCTTCATCCTCGCGGCCGGCCGGCCCGACGATGTCGCGGCCTGGGTGGGCAAGACTGCCCACAACACCGTCTCCGGCGTTTCGGAGGACGGCAAGGACCTGCAGTTGACGCATGCCGACGGAGAATCCACCGCGCCGTCGCCGGCTGGCTCGGACCTGTGGGCCAGCACCGAAAACGCCAGCGGCGAGCTGAAGTACAACTGGACCCCGCCGGCGGACGGTGACTGGTCCTTGCTGCTGGCGGCCGATGGCACCAAACCGGCCCCCGGTTCGATCACCATCACCTTCCCGAATGACACGTCCACCCCCTGGGCCGTTCCCTTTATGGTTCTCGGGGGACTGCTTATTCTGGCCGGCGCCGCGCTGCTGGCACTCAGGCCCAGGACCGGCGGGCGCACCGGCAGCGACGGTGCCGGCGACAGCACGGGCCCCCGCGGCGCCATGGCCAAAGCCGCGGCACGCAAAGCCAATGCACGCAAAGATGCAGCGGAATCCGCCGGTGCCACCGGGGGCGTCCCCGTGATCGGTCCGTCCGCGGGTGATCCGGAGCGCACCGATCCGAAGGGCGGCGCCGAGCAGTTCACCGCCCGGCCGGTCCCGGTGGCGCAGCGGCTCAGGCGCAGCGCAGCCGCCGTCGCGCTGCTGACCGCCACCGCTGTCGCAGGCAGCGGCACGGCCGCCCAGGCTAGCCAGACGCCGTCCCCGTCGCCGAGCACTTCGGCCGCCGGCGGGCAGGCTTCGGGTCTGCCGGTCCTGCTCGATGTGCAGTTCCGCCGCATCCTTGAACAGGTCTCCAGTGCCGTCGACGCAGGAGACGCAGCCCGGGACGCCAGCCAGCTGGCGGCGCGGGTGGCCGGACCCGAGCTCGAGGTGCGCACCCAGAACTACAAGATCCGGTCCCAGGTTGGTTCGTACGAGGCCCGGATGCCGGTCCGTGCGACCAAGCTCCTGACCACTGTCGTCACCGAGCAGCGCGCCTGGCCGCGCTCTGTGATGGCCGTTACCCAGGGCGAGGGCAATGTTGTGCCGCAGTTGCTCACCCTGACCCAGGCCTCTCCGCGGGAGAACTACAAGCTGGTCCTAAGCACGCCGCTGCAACCGGGAACGACATTCCCGGGAATTGCCCGCGGGGGCACCGAGACGCTTGCGCCCACGGATAAATCTGGTCTGCTGTACAGCGGTGAGGAAGCCCTGGCAGGGCTGGGCGACCGGCTGAACTCCGCCGATTCTTCGTTCAAGGACAAACTCACCGAGGGTGCTTCCTCGCCCTACATTGCTGACACGCTGGCATATCAGGGCGACGTAGTGAACTCCGGCGTTAACGGCACTTTCGCTTTCACCCACAAAGTGGTGCCCGAAAGCGTTGTGGTGTTCCGGACTGCCGACGGCGGTGCCTTGGCGCTGGGACGGCTGAACTTCGCTTTTGATGGCACACCCAAGGCCGCCGGGGACAAACTGACAATCGGAGATGACGCAGCGGCGTTGGCGGGCGGCAAAGAGACCAGCACCGGAATGGTGTTGAACTTTGCCGAGTCTGTGGCTGTTTTCATTCCGCCGGCAGGATCCCAGGACCCGATGAAACTCGTGGCCGCCACCCGTGGACTTGTGGGAGCCTCCTTCAAGTAGTCCGTGCCTGGCCGGGGCCGGGTCCTTTCGCCCGGACGGTGCGACCCGCGTCGCACCGTCCGGGGCCAATGTGGCTAGAGTGGAACCATGACTTCGCCAGTTTCCCGCCCGGTCCCGCCAGCTGCCGCCAACCCGCTCAGCCTGCGGGGCGCCGTCGACCTTTCCGCACTGAAACAGCGTCCCGCGCCGCCTGCCGCCGGATCACCACAGTTGCCCGGGGCCGCCGCCGGCGGCGAGGCGGAGCCCCCGGCCCGTCCGCTCCGGGTGGACATCACCGAAGCAAACTTCCAGGAACTCGTTGAGCTTTCGGCCCAGGTCCCGGTCGTCGTTGCACTCTGGGCTTCCTATTCGCCCGGTTCCGCTGACGTTGTGGACACGCTGGAACGGATCGTGGACAGCTACGAGGGCCAGCTGGTGCTCGGCGCCGCGGACGTCGAAGCATTCCCGCAGCTCGCCCAGGCGTTCCAGGTGCAGGCAGTGCCGACCGCCGTGGCGCTGGTCAAGGGCCAGCCGGTGCCCCTTTTCCAAGGCGGTGCAGAGGAACCACAGGTCCGCAGCCTGCTGGATGAGCTGCTTAAGGTCGCCGGTGCCAACGGCGTGGCCGGACGCGTCGGCGCTGGGGGAGCAGGAGCTGCCGAACCCGAAGCTGCGCCGCTGCCTCCGCTGCACCAGAAGGCGTTCGACGCGATCGAAGCCGGGGACTTCGCTGCGGCCGCCGAAGCGTACCGCCAGGCACTGCTGGAGATGCCGGCAGACTCCGAAGCCAAGACCGGACTGGCACAGGTGGGACTGATGGACCGGCTCCAGGTGCTTTCGTCCGCGGACACCGAGGCGCTGCGCCAGAAAGCCGCCGCCGGGCCGGATAACCTCGAGGCCCAACTTGAGGTGGCGGACCTGGACGTCGCAGGCGGTCATATCGAGGACGGCCTCGGTAGGATCGTGGCGTTCATCGGCAGGAATTTCGGCCCGGAGCGGGAAACTGCACGGATCAGGCTGCTGGAACTGTTCGATGTTGTGGGTCCGGCCGACGACCGCGTGGCGAAGGCGCGCCAAAACCTCGCTCGGGTGCTTTTCTGATGGCGTCGGCGCTTTTCACTCCGCTGGAACTCCGCTCCGTGACCCTGCAACACCGCGGCTGGGTATCTCCGATGTGCCAGTACAGCTGCGAGCCGGAAACCGGGGAAGGTGTCCCCAACGACTGGCACCTGATGCATCTGGGCGCGTTCGCCACCGGCGGGGCAGCCCTGATCCTCACCGAAGCGGCGGCCGTGAATGCCGCCGGCCGGATCAGCCCGCGTGACGCCGGCCTCTACAACGACGACCAGGCAGCGGCCTGGGAACGGATCACCTCCTTTGTGCACCGGCACGGCACCGCGGAGGCGAAAATCGGCACCCAGCTTGCGCATGCCGGCCGCAAGGCATCCTCCTACTGGCCGTTCTCCGGCCACACGGGAACGGTCCCGGCGGACGACGGCGGCTGGCCCACCGTGGGACCGGGCACCGGGGCTTTTGATGGCTACGAGTCACCTTCGGCGATGACTGAGACCGAGATCGACGCCGTCATCGCGGACTTCGCCGCGGCCGCCGTCCGGGCCGTCGGAGCCGGCTTCGACACCATCGAAATACACGGCGCCCACGGTTATCTGCTGCACCAGTTCCAGAGTCCGCTCATCAACGACCGCACCGATCGCTGGGGCGGCGACGAGGCTGGGCGAAACCGGCTGACCCTCGCGGTGATAGATGCCGTCCGCGCGGTCATTCCCGACTCCATGCCCCTACTGCTCCGGATCTCTGCCTCCGATTGGGCCGAAGGCGGCATCGACGTTGCGGATTCGGTCCGTCTGGCCAAGGCAGCCGCGGAGCATGGTGTGGATCTCGTGGATGTTTCCAGCGGCGGCGCCGTGGCACACCAGCAGATCAAGGCAGGGCCCGGCTACCAGACCGGTTTCGCCGCGCGCATCCGGCGCGAAACGGGAGTCCGGACCGGCACCGTTGGCCTGCTGACCTCCGCCGGCCAAGCCGAACATGCCGTGGCGACCGGACAGGCTGACGGCGTGTTCATCGCCCGGGCAGCATTGCGTGATCCGCACTGGTGGTTGCGGGCCGCGTTCGAACTTGGCGATAACCTGGCGTGGCCCCCGCAATACGAACGTGCCATTCCCCGTCATTCCTTCTAGGGACCCGCTGGCGGCCAAGATTACGCCTCTCGGAGGATCCCTTCCGGGTACCGGGGCAGCTAGCCTAGCGTTATGAGTCTTCCCGAACCACATCCGCACGGCACTGGACACCAGCCGGGGCAGGAGGTTCCGGCGCTGTCGCTGCGCGGGCTCGCCAAGCGCTTTGGCGATAAAATCGCCGTCGACGGTATCAGCCTGGATATTCCGGCAGGCTCCTTTTACGGTATCGTCGGCCCGAACGGAGCCGGTAAGACCACCACGCTGTCGATGGCTACCGGGCTGCTGCGGCCGGACTTCGGCACGGCGCTGGTGCACGGAGTGGATGTCTGGCAACGGCCGCTGACGGCCAAAAAACTCATGGGAATCCTCCCTGACGGTGTCCGGCTCTTTGACCGGCTGACCGGCGAACAGCTGGTGAGCTATGCCGGGCTGCTGCGCGGCATGGCCAAGGATGTGGTGTCCGCACGGGTCAAGGAACTGTTGGCTGCCCTGGATCTGGGGGCCGACGCGGGAACGCTGGTGGTTGACTACTCCGCCGGGATGACCAAAAAGATCGCCCTCGCCTCCGCGCTGATCCACGCGCCCCGGCTGCTGGTCCTCGACGAGCCGTTTGAGTCGGTGGATCCGGTGTCGGCCGCCAACATCCGCGACATCCTGGACCGGTATGTGGCGTCCGGGGGCACGGTGATTATCTCCAGCCACGTGATGGACCTGGTCCAGCGGATGTGTGACCACGTGGCCGTTGTCGCCGCCGGGCGGGTCCTTGCGGCCGGGACGGTGGACGCGGTCCGCGGCGGCGGATCCCTCGAGGACCGATTCGTCCAACTGGTCGGCGGCCGCAACCACACGGAGGGGCTGGAATGGTTGCGCACCTTCTAAGGCTCAAGCTGACCCTGCTGCGCAACAGCGTCCGGCGCAGTCCCTGGCAGCTGGTGGGCCTTGGCATCGGTGCCCTGTATGCGCTGGGGCTGGTGGCCTTGGGCGTCACTGCCCTGCTGCTGCTCCGCGGCGAGGACGTGCCCCTGGCGCAGACTGTTGTTGTGCTGGGCGGCTCCGCGGCGCTGCTGGGCTGGGCGCTCATCCCGGTTGCCGTCTCAGCCGCCGACATGACCCTGGACCCGGCACGATTCACCACCTTCGCCGTGCCGATGCCGGCGTTGCTGACCGGGCTTGCCCTGGGCGGGCTGATCGGAATCCCGGGAATTGCGACCACACTGTTGGCGCTTGGCACCGTCGGGACCTGGTCCCGGAGCCTCCCCGGCGCGGTGGGCGCCCTCATCGGTGCGGTGCTTGGCGTACTCAGCTGCATTGTGCTCTCCAAGGTGGCCACCACGGCCACGGCCGGGCTGGCAGGTTCCCGCCGGTTCAAGGACGCCAGCGCCGTCGTCTTCCTGATCCCGCTGGTCCTGATGGGCCCGATTGTGGCCAGTGTCGCCGGGGGCATCGCCGGTTCCGGGCAATTCCTGACCGGACTCGCCGGAACGCTCTCATGGACCCCGGCAGGTGCGGCGTGGTCCCTTGGCGGCGAACTCGCCGCGGGGAGCTATGGTGCCGCGGCGCTGAAGTTCCTGATCGCGCTGACCACACTCGCGGGACTGGCGCTGTGCTGGAAACTCCTGCTGCAGCGGGCCCTCGTGACGCCCCCGTATGCCGGCACCGCCAAGCAGCGCGCCGCAGGGCTGGGCTTCTTCGCCCTGTTCCCGGGTACCCCGACGGGAGCAATCGCGGCGCGGTGCCTGAGCTATTGGCTCCGCGACCCAAGGTACGCCGGCACTCTCGTGGTCGTGCCGCTGCTGCCGGTGCTGCTGCTGTTCCAGGCGACCCAGACCGGGGCCTACGGACTGCTGCTCTTTATCGGCCCACTGATTGCGTTCTTGCTCGCCTGGTCCATCTCAACGGATGTCTCCTATGACAGCACCGCCTTTGCCCTGCACCTTTCGACCGGAGTCAGGGGGAGCCACGACCGGCTTGGCCGCGCCCTGGCATGCCTGGTCTTCGCCCTGCCGACGGTGCTGGCGCTCAGCGCCCTGCCCTTCCTCTTCGGCGCCGACTGGACGCTGCTGCCCGGCGTGCTCGGGCTCTCCCTCGGGGTGCTGTTCAGCGGGCTGGGCCTGTCCTCGGTGGTGTCGGCACGCTACACCGTCGCGGTGCCGCTCCCCGGCGACAGCCCGTTCAAGAAGCCGCCGGGCAATATGGCGCAGGCGATGGCCGTGCAGTTCGGCGGCATGGGGGTGCTCCTGGTGCTGATGCTCCCCGAAGTCGCCCTGGTAGCGGCGCAATTAGTCACCGGCAGCACAGTTCCCGGCTGGATCAACCTGGTCCTGGGCCCGGTCCTGGGCGCGGCGTTGTTCGCCGCAGGAGTGCGGCTCGGTGGCAAATGGCTCGACGCGCGGGGGCCTGAACTGCTGGCCCAGCTCGCCGTCAACCGGTGAGGCGGGAGCCGCAGCCGGGACCCGAACAGCGGTGCCGATGCCGTCCCGTCGCACTGCCGTCACATCCAGCGGCTAAGATGGATGTTATGAACAGCATGACCGATCCTCTCGAAAACGACCCGATGCGCGAGCTCTCCGGAACCGGGACGTCGACGGCCACGATCGAGCGCGAGGAACTGCGCCAGGACGTTGAGCCCGGGGACCGGGAACGATTTTCGCACTACGTGCGCAAGGAAAAAATCATGGAGTCCGCGCTGTCCGGCGACCCCGTGATCGCCTTGTGCGGCAAAGTGTGGACACCGGGCCGCGATCCGAAGAAGTTCCCCGTCTGCCCCGAATGCAAAGAGGTCTACGAAGGCCTCCGTCCCGGCGGCGACGGCGGCGGCAAGGGCGACGGCGGCAAGTAGTCCGGCCGGGCAGCGCGGGACCGCGGCAGCATGTACCGCGTCCGGGAGTCCGGCCGCGCGTCGGGGTCCTGTCCGTCCGGCGAATGCTGCCCGGTCCCCGCTGGCCGGTAAGTACTGACGGTTCATCCGAAAAGATTGGTGTTTTTGTGTTTTATTGGGTTTTTCCGGCAGCGGCAGCAGTGCGCGAAATGGCGGGTCCCAGGTGACAGAGACACTCTTTGGCGGACCAGTGCTGCCCCCCGCGTATCCTGAGCGGGCAGCCTGGGGAACCGCGCCGAAGCTCCGCGCCTGGCAGCAGGAAGCCCTCGACAGCTACTTCACCTCTCAACCCAGGGACTTCCTTGCGGTTGCTACGCCCGGCGCCGGCAAAACGACCTTCGCGCTGCGGGTGGCATCCATGCTGATCGAGGCCAATATCGTCAACCGAGTCACGATCGTTGCGCCCACGGACCACTTGAAGCGGCAGTGGGCGGACGCCGCCGCCAAGGTGGGCATCGCCATTGATCCGAACTTTAAGAACGCCGACGGCCAGCACGGCCGGGGCTTCATCGGCGTGGCCGTCACCTACGCCCAGGTGGCGAGCAAGCCGATGCTGCACCGCGCCAAGACCGAGGCCGCACGCACGCTGGTGATCCTGGACGAAATCCACCACGGCGGCGAGGCGTTGTCGTGGGGGGACGGGCTCCGCGAAGCCTTCGAGCCCGCGGCACGCCGGCTCTCCCTGACGGGTACGCCGTTCCGGTCAGACACCTCGCCGATCCCCTTTGTGGAATACGCCGAGGACCGCGACGGGATCCGCCGCTCCAAAGCCGACTACACCTACGGCTACGGCAAGGCGCTCCGGGACCACGTGGTCCGTCCCGTGATGTTTATGGCCTACTCCGGGCAGATGCGCTGGCGCACAAGCGGCGGCGAGGAAATGGCGGCTTCCCTCGGCGAATCGGCAGTCACCAAGGACGTTACCTCCCAGGCCTGGCGGACGGCACTGAACCCAACAGGTGAATGGATTCCGGCGGTGCTGGCCGGGGCGGACAAACGCCTCAGTGAGGTACGCCGCACCGTTCCCGACGCCGGCGGGCTGGTAATCGCGACCGACCACGACGACGCGCGCGCCTACGCCGGGCAGCTGAAGAGGATCACCGGCGAATCGCCCACGGTCATCCTCTCCGACGACACCAAGGCCTCCAGCAAGATCGAGGAGTTCACGGCGAGCGAGAAGCGCTGGATGGTGGCCGTGCGGATGGTCTCCGAAGGTGTGGACGTCCCGCGGCTCTCCGTCGGTGTCTATGCCACATCCACCGCCACCCCGCTCTTCTTCGCCCAGGCCGTTGGACGTTTTGTCCGCGCCCGGAAACGCGGCGAGACGGCGTCGGTCTTCCTGCCTTCCGTGCCGCAACTGATGGCACTGGCGAACTCCATGGAGGCGGAGCGGGACCACGCCCTGGACCGTCCGGAGAAGGAGGACGGCGACGGCCTCTTCAACCCGGAGGACTCGCTGATGGACGAGGCGAACCGCGAGGAGAAAGCCTCCGATTCGTTGACCAAGGGCAAGTTTGAGGCGCTGGATTCGCAGGCCTCGTTTGACCGCGTACTGTTCGACGGCGGCGAGTTCGGCACCGGCGGCGAGGTGGGCTCGGAGGACGAACTGGACTTCCTGGGGATTCCGGGCCTGCTCGACGCCGAGCAGGTCGGCACGCTGCTGCGCCAGCGCCAGCACGATCAGCTCAACCGCAAAAACTCACGGTCTGCGCAGGGTGCGGCGTCCGCAGCACCGGTGCCCGCCATGCCGGACCACCGCATGCTGATGGACCTGCGCACCGAGCTGGCCAAGAACGTCGCGGCCTGGTCCGCGCGCACGGGCACCCCGCACGGCGTCGTCCACACCAAGCTCCGGACGGTGTGCGGGGGCCCGGCCGTGGCGCAGGCAAACGAGGAGCAACTGCAGACCCGGTTGCGGAAACTCCAGGACTGGTTTGTCGGCCGGAAGTAGCCGCTGACGGCATAAAAAAGGACCGGGCGACCCGGTCCTTTTTTGGTGGCCCTGGGCGGCCGCAGTCCTGCCGCTACTGGCCGCCGCCGGCGCAGAGCCCGCCGAGCGTCTGACCCGCAGCCGTGTAGCCGGCCTGCATGTCCTGCAGTTTGGCGGAATCCGGGTTTTCCTTCGCTGTCTCGTCCAGGTATTCGACGATGGATTGCAGCGGAGCCTTGATCTCCCCGCCCGCGGTGGCCTCGATGGGCCGGAGCCGGTTGGCCAGGCGGATCATCCCTGCCTTGTCCTCGGCGGAGGTTGGTCCGGCGCCGACGGACTGGACCCGGGCGCAGGACTCCTGGGTGGTGTCTTGGGGTGCCGAGCAGCCGGCAGCGCCGAGCAGTGCACCGGCAGCGATCAGGACGGTCAGGGTCTTTTTCATGTTCTACTCCGGATTTTTTACGGGTCAGGCGATATTGGCAGGGATTTCGAGTCTACTTCGAGGGCATGGGATTTTCTGTCAGCGCTCCGGCCGGTGGGACGCAAGGGTTCAGGCGATGTCCACGCCGCCGAGTTCCATTTCCGCGAACGAGTCCTCAAGATCCTCGGCAATGCCCACGGTCAGGCCCCGCAGGACCGTCACTGAGTATCCGGCCTGGACGCCGTCAAGTGCAGTCGCCTTAACGCAATGGTCGGTGGCGATTCCGACGACAACAAGATCTTCGACGTCGTGGCTTTGCAGCCAGTCGTCCAGCCCGATCGCGTCCTCGCCGGGGGTGGAATCGCTGCCTGAAAAGGACCCGGCGCCGTCGGCACCACCGGCAGCGTCCCCCGAAAGGGGCATGGCTCCGGGCTTCCGGTCTCCGGTGGGCACGGCATCGTCCGGGGCCAGGAGTCCTTCGAACCCCGAGTAGGCGGCGGTGAACTGGCCCTTGCGGAAATAGGCCTGGATGTATTCCGGATCCAGGTCCGGATGCAGTTCGGCACCGCGGGTTCCGGCCACGCAGTGCCTCGGCCAGCTGTCAACGAAGTCCGGGTCATCGGAGAAGTGCTCACCCGGGTCCACATGCCAGTCCTGGGTTGCCAGGATGTGGTCAAACTGTCCGTGGTGGGCGTCAACGTATTCGCTGATGGCACCGGCGAGCTCCGCCCCGCCGGTAACGGCAAGGGAGCCTCCTTCGCAAAAATCGTTCTGGACGTCGACGATGATCAGGGCGCGGGACATCAGTTCTCCTCGTAAATGGTCGGGATGGCCGCTTCGCCGCGTTGCAGCCGGTTGACGACAGCGGGAAGCTCCTTCATGGTGTCCGCGTGGCGCTGGCGGGCACGGAGCACACCTTCCGGGCCGGTCCAGCCAGGCATAAGTTCGCCGTTTTTGATGAACTGTTGGAGCAGGGGCCGGTCATTGCCGTCGTCGTCCGGGCGGTGGCCGACCCCGATAATTTCCTGCGTGGCGGTGCCGCGCTCGTTGAGCTTGCGCAGGGCGTACTTGCGCCCGCCCTTGCTGGTTTTGTTTTTTGCCGCCTTCGCGACGGCGACGAAGCTGCCGGTGTCGTCCGTGCGGCTCACCAGCTTGTAAACCATGCTGGCTGTCGGGGCACCGGACCCGGTCACGAGTGAGGTACCGACCCCATAGGAGTCCACCGGGGCGGACTGCAGGGCAGCGATGGCGAACTCGTCCAGGTCGGAGGTGACTATGATGCGGGTCCGCTCATTGCCCAGATCGTCCAGGAACTGCCGCACCCATTGGGCCTGCGCCACGAGGTCGCCGGAGTCCAGACGCACCGCCCCGAGTTCGTCGCCGGCCAGTTCGACGGCGGTGCGAACGGCCGCCTCGACATCGTAGGTGTCCACCAGGAGCGCAGTGCCTTTGCCCATGGAGGCGATCTGCGCCTCAAAGGCCTCGCGTTCGGTGTCGTGCAGGAGGGTGAAGGAATGCGCGGCGGTGCCGACGGTCTTGAGCCCGTAGCGCAGGCCCGCGGCCAGGTTGGAGGTGCTGTCGAAGCCGGCGATAATCGCGGCGCGGGCGGCGGCAACCGCGGATTCCTCCTGGGTCCGGCGCGAGCCCATCTCCACGCAGGGCCGGCCGCCGGCCGCGGTGATCATCCGCGAGGCCGCCGAAGCGATCGCGCTGTCGTGGTTGAGGATCGAGAGGATGTAGGTCTCCAGGATGCAGGCTTCGGCGAACGTGGATTCCACAATCAGGATGGGGGAGTTGGGGAAGTAGGCGTCACCCTCCGCGTAGCCCCAGATATCACCCGAGAACGAAAATCCCGCCAGGTAGTCCAGCGTCTCCTCGTTGACCACCTTCGTCCGGCGCAGGAAGTCGATCTCGGCGCCGCCGAAGCGGAAGTCGGCGATGCCCTCCAACAGCCTGCCGGTGCCGCCCACGATGCCGTAGCGGCGTCCGTCCGGCAGCCGCCGGGCAAAGGCCTCGAACACTGACCTGCGGTGGGCGGCGCCGGAATGCAAAGCGGCCTGGAGCATGGTCAGTTCGTAATGGTCGGTGTACAGGGACGTGCGGGGACGGCCCCAGCCAGCTGATGAACTCACGAATTCACTCTAGTCCCCACCGGCTCCCGCGTCTCGCTTCGCTTTGCCGCGGGGCCCTCGCCGGCGTGGGCCCACCCACCGGCTCCCCATAGAATGGACAGATGACCCTTAGCGTTGCGCTTGGACCTGACACCCAGGAGAGCACCCACACCGGAACAGTGACGTCCACGGACGTCCTTACCGCCCCGGATATCCCGTGGAATCTGGTGATCTGGAATGATCCGGTGAACCTGATGAGCTACGTGAGCTATGTCTTCCGCAGCTACTTTGGCTATTCGGAGGCCAAAGCGAACAAACTGATGCTCGAAGTCCACAAAAAAGGACGCTCCATCGTGGCGCACGGCAGCAAGGAGCAGGTGGAGCAGCACGCCGTCGCGATGCACGGCTACGGTCTCTGGGCCACCGTGGAAAAGGCCACCGGCGGCTCCGGATCAGGCGGGGGATCAGGAAAGGGGAAGGGAAAACGTGGCTAAGGCATTTAAATTCGGCGTCAAAGGCGTCACCGGCTATCTGGAACCGGCCGAACGGGAGCTTCTGCGCAGCCTCTTCGACGACGTTGTGTCCATGCTGGAGCCGGGGGAACGTGCCGACCAGGACCCCCTTGCTGCCCTTGTCGGACTGGACACCGAGGCCCGCGAACCGTCCGACCGCGCCCTGCGCCGGCTGCTCCCGAACGTTTCGAAGGACGACGACGCCGCCTCGCTGGAGTTCCGCCGGTATACCGAACGGTCGCTGCGCGAAAGCAAAATCGGCGCGCTGAAGGCCGCGTCCCTGGGACTGGACAAGGAGGAACTGGTCCTGGCCCCCGCCGATGCACGGCACTGGTCCATGGCGCTCAACGATGTCCGTCTGGTGCTCGCCGAACGCCTGGACATCCGCGACGACGAGGACGCCGGGCACGTGCACCTGATGCAGGACTGGTCCCAGGCCGAGGACGTCGAAAGCTACCTGGCCCTGGTCTACAACTTCACCACCTGGCTGCAGGAGTCCCTGGTCCAGGCCATGCTGCAGTCGCTGGAGACGCGCCGCTGACCAGCGGCGCGGGGCATCGGCACGCGGCGCGTGCCGACGCCGCGTGTGACAAATTAGACATGAGTCGGACGACACAATGTGATGGCCGCGACCTTGGCTAAGCCCTATCCTCGAATAATCATGACTTCAGCATCGAGCATGGATCCGGCAGCGCCAGCTGTTGCGGACTCCCCAGCAGGCAACAGCACCGCCAGCCAGACCGCCAGCCGGATCGGTTCGCGCCCCATCGGGGTGTTCGATTCCGGCGTCGGCGGACTCACCGTGGCCCGGTCCATCATCGACCAACTGCCCAACGAATCCATTCTCTATGTCGGCGACACCGCCAACGGCCCCTACGGGCCGCTTCCCATCGCCGAGGTCCGGGCCAACGCCCTGGGGGTAATGGATGAGCTGGTCGATTCCGGTGTGAAGCTGCTGACCATCGCGTGCAACTCGGCGTCGGCTGCGGTGTTGCGCGATGCCCGCGAACGCTACACAGCCCGTTACGGGATCCCCGTCATAGAGGTCATCCAGCCGGCCGTGCGCCGTGCCGTGGCCGCCACCCGCAGCGGCCGCGTCGGAGTCATCGGTACTTCGGCAACCATCGGCTCCCGCGCGTATGAGGACACCTTCGCTGCCGCCCCGGACCTGCACATCACCTCCGTGGCCTGCCCGGCCTTTGTGTCCTACGTCGAAGCCGGAATCACCACCGGCCCGGAGCTGCTCGCCGTAGCCCGCGAGTATCTGGAACCGCTCAGGACCGCGGGCGTGGACACAGTTGTGCTGGGCTGCACGCACTACCCGCTGCTAACCGGCGTCATTTCCTACGTGATGGGGGAGGACGTCACCCTCGTCTCAAGTGCCGAGGAGACCGCCAAGGACGTCTACCGGGCCCTGGCCTCCCGCGGACTGGAACGGACCGACAGCACGGATCCGGTGCACAGCTTTATTGCGACCGGGGACGCCGCACAGTTCGAACACCTCGCCCGCCGCTTCCTCGGACCCGAAGTGCTCAGCGTCCGCCACGTGGACCACGTCGCTGCGCAATACCCCACAGGAAGCCTGGCCAGGATCACACCGGAGATGATTGCCGCGGCGCAGGCCGGCACGAACCGTCGCCGGATCTCCAATTTCGTTGGGGGGCCGGGGCTGTGAAGCTGACCATCGTGGGCTGTACCGGTTCCTTTCCGGGGCCGGGATCGCCGGCATCGTGCTACCTGTTGACCGCCAACGACGGCGAACGGAGCTGGAAGATCGTCTTGGACCTCGGCAGTGGCGCGCTCGGGGCCATCCAGCGGTACACCGACCTGGAGGACATTGACGGGATTTTCCTCACCCACCTGCACCCGGACCACTGTATGGACCTGTGCGGACTGCACGTCGCGGTGCGGTGGAAGCCAGGCGGCTGGGGACGCGGCAGGATTCCGGTGTGGGGGCCCGCCGCCACCGCCGACCGGATGGCCACCGCCTACGGCCTGGATCTTGACCCCGGAATGCATGAGGAATTCGATTTTAGCCACTGGGCCGAGCGCAAGCCGGTGACCATGGGGCCGTTCACCGTTACCCCGTACACCGTCAACCACCCGGTCGATGAAGGCTACGCCCTCCGCGTCGAGGTCACGGAACCGGACAAGGACGGCAACCCGGTTGCCCGTGTGCTCAGCTATTCCGGTGACACCGACGCCTGCAGCGGGCTCGAGGACGCGGCCCGGGATGCCGATCTGTTCCTGTGCGAGGCGGCGTTCGAGGAAGGGCGCGACGACGCCATTAAGGACGTGCACCTGACCGGCCGACGCGCCGGGGAGGCCGCTGTTGCCGCCGGTGCCCGGCGGCTGCTGCTGACCCATATCCCGGTCTGGACGTCCCCGACCACAGTGATGGCGGAAGCCAAGCAGGTCTTCGGACAGCACGTTGCCGTTGCTGTGGCGGGCGTGCACTACACCATCTGAGCGGGACCCGCCGTGGCGGGCGCCGGGTGTGCCCGGCAGGCCCCGTGCAGGTCGATAAGCTGGAACCATGACTTCCGAAGCCTTAACTGCCCCCGTTATCCGAGCCGATGGCCGAACCCCCGACCAGCTGCGACCGATCAGCATCACCCGCGGCTGGTCCAAACAGGCCGAGGGATCGGCCCTGATCGAGTTCGGCAACACCAGGGTGCTGTGCACTGCTTCCCTTACCCAGGGTGTTCCGCGCTGGCTCAAGGGAGAAGGCCGCGGCTGGGTCACCGCGGAGTACGCCATGCTGCCGCGCGCCACCAACACCCGCTCTGACCGCGAGTCCGTCAAGGGCAAGATCGGCGGACGCACCCACGAGATTTCCCGGCTGATCGGCCGCTCGCTGCGCTCCATCATCGACACCAAGGCGCTGGGGGAGATCACGATCGTGCTGGACTGTGACGTCCTGCAGGCCGACGGCGGGACCCGGACCGCGGCCATCACCGGCGCCTACGTGGCCCTGGCGGAGGCCATCCGCTTCGCCCGCGAGAACAAAATGATCCCCCGCACTGCCCAGCCGCTGATCGACACCATCGCAGCGGTATCCGTCGGGATCATTGACGGCGTTCCAATGCTGGATCTGCCTTACGTTGAGGACGTCCGAGCCGAGACCGACATGAACGTTGTGGTGACCGGATCCGGAAAGTTCGTTGAAGTCCAGGGCACCGCCGAAGGTGCCCCGTTCGACCGCGATGAGCTGAACAAACTGCTCGACCTCGCCCTGATGGGTACCGAGCAGCTTGCCGCTATCCAGCGTGACACCCTGGCGGAGGCCCCGTGACAGCGGCTCCGGAAGGACATCACGCCGCACCGTTGCTGGTTCTCGCAACACATAACCAGGGCAAGCTCCGGGAACTGCGTGACCTCCTGCGCGGGCAGGTGCCCGGGCTCGACGTCGACACCCAGGTGGTGGATGCGGGTGCCGTCGGTGCCCCTGACGTCGCCGAGACCGGCGTAACGTTTGCGGAAAATTCGCTGCTCAAGGCACGCGCGGTGGCGCAGGCGACCGGGCTGGTGGCAATCGCCGACGACTCCGGCCTCGCCGTCGACGTCCTCGGCGGTGCTCCCGGGATCTTCTCGGCCCGCTGGGCCGGCCGGCACGGCGACGACGCCGCGAACCTGAGGCTGCTGCTCAGCCAGCTTGCCGACGTTCCCGACGAACACCGCGGTGCCGCTTTTGTCTGTGCGGCGGCACTGGCCGTTCCCGGCCTGGCCCCCGGGGACGGCCGGGAAGTCGTGGAGTTCGGGCAGTTGGAGGGCACGCTGCTGCGTGAACCCCGCGGAACCGGCGGCTTCGGCTACGACCCGGTGCTCCGGCCGCATGGCCTGGACCGCAGCTGTGCGGAACTGAGTTCGCAGGAGAAGAACGCTATCAGCCACCGGGGGCACGCGTTCAGGGCACTGCTCCCGGCCATCGTGGAGGCGCTGGCCGGGCGGTAGTGCGGTCCGCGGAAACCGGCACTTAAATAGAGGACGGCGCCCCGCACCGCCGGGCGCCGTCCTCTGCGGCCGGGGTTTCCAGAACGGCGGCTTTCCGAACTGCCTGCCGAGCGGGAATTATGGGGTCTTGCGTTCCTCTTCGGGCTCGTGTTCTTCGATGAACTCCGCAACGACGCCGGTGCCGTATTTTTCGGCCTGGCGCCTGGCGGTGAGCCCGCGGATAACCTCAATGCCGATCGGGATCACGGAGACAAGGACAATCGCGATGAAGATGATGTCCAGGTTTTCCCGGACCCACGGGACGGTGTCGCCCAGCAGGTAACCCAGGAGCGTCACGCCGCCGCCCCACAGCACGGCGCCGATGACGTTGAAGACAAAGAACTGGCGCTTGTTCATCTGGGCCACCCCAACAATCACGGGGACGAAGGTCCTGATGATCGGCACAAATCGGGCCAGGATCAAGGCCTTGCCGCCGTGCTTCTCGAAAAAGGCATGTGCGCTTTCGACATTCTCGCGCTTAAAGAGCTTCGAGTTTTCCCGGTTGAAAATCGCCGGGCCCGCCTTGGAGCCAATCAGGTAACCGGCCTGGTTGCCGATGATCGCCGCAACGATGATCAGCGCAGCGAAGGCAACGATGTTGAACTTGATGGTCCCGGTGGCCACCAGGAGCCCGGCCGTGAAGAGCATCGAGTCTCCCGGCAGGAAGAAGCCGATCAGCAGGCCGGTTTCGGCGAAGATGATGCCACACACCAGCAGGACCACCCACGGCGCAAGGGCGGGGTCGGCCAGGAAGACCTGGGGGTTCAGCCAGTCGGGCAGGAAGGAGGCAAGCCGCGGCTGCACCGGGCCCGCGCCGCCGAACGTGGACACGGCAAAGTCACTCAAAGCTAAAGGGTTCACCAGTCAAGGATACTTGACCGCCGCCGTCGTGCGCCGACGGACGGTCGGCCAGCTGGCCCGGCCGCGGTCCGGCGGCGGCGCGGCCGTCGCAGCTGGGCCACCGGCTGGTTTTGCGGCGGTAAAGTTGGGAGCGTGGGTTTGGACTTTACGGCGATCGACTTTGAGACCGCGAACGGCTTCCGAGGTTCACCGTGCGCTGTTGGCCTGAGCAAGGTCCGCGGCGGTGTAGTGGTCGAGGAGGCCTCGTGGCTGATGCGGCCGCCGGAAAACCATGACCGCTTCGACCACCACAACGTGCGGATCCACGGCATCCGGCCTGAGCAGGTCGCAGGGTTGCCGCGTTTCGGTGAACTCTTCCCGGAAATCGGCGCGTTCATCGGCGGCGACGTCCTGGCCGCCCACAATGCCGCGTTTGACCTGGGCGTGATCCGCTCCGGCCTGGAGGTCTCCGGCTTGGCGGGGCCCGCCTATGATTACGTCTGCACCGTGATGCTTTCCCGCCGCTGCTATTCCCTGGTGTCCAATTCGCTGCCGTACGCGGCCGAGGAGGCCGGTGTTCCGCTGCTCAACCACCACGACGCCGCTGAGGACGCGCGGGCGTGCGCCGGGATCCTGATTGACATCGCCGCGCGCAACGGGGCCGGCAGTGTCGCGGAGCTGTACCTGTCCCTGGGCCTGGCGGTGTCCCGCCAGGAGGCTTTCGACCCGCTGTGCGATCCGCTCTCCAAGGCCAGCCAGTCAGCCCTCGATGCCCTCGCCGCGGGACCGGCAGCCCTGGCGCCCGCGCGGCCCTACCAGCCTGGCTGGCCGGAGGAAGGCGCCAATCCACCGCCGAACGCATCCGCCGCGGCCGGCCACCCGCTGTTCGGCCAGACCGTGGTCTTCACCGGCGAACTGGCCATTCCCCGGCCCGAGGCGAAGGTCCGTTCCGCCGAGCTGGGCGCCCGGCCCGAAAGCCGGGTCACTGCCCGCACCACCTTGCTGGTGGTCGGAGACGGTTTTGTCGCCGCCGACCTTCGCTCCGGCCGGCTGACCGGAAAGGCCAGGCGGGTGCTGGAGCTGCACGCACGCGGGCAACGGATCGAGGTCCTGTCCGAGGGCGAATTCCTGCAGATGGTGGGCGGGCACGTGGCCTCCGCCGCGAGTGCCTGAGACCCGCCGGGACAGGGCCCTGGCGGTCATACTGCGCAACAAACTTTTCGTCCGGAGCGGGTGCGCTCCTAGCCTTGGACGATGAGCAAACTAACCTCGGCACCGGCCGCGCCGCCGGCACCCGCCCGGGCGTCGCGCGGCTCCGTCGACTGGCGCACGGTTTTTGCGTTTCCGAACCCGGTGAATGAATACGCAGCCCGGGTCACTGCCGCACTGGTGGTGTTGCTTTCGCTGGTTACCCTGCTGACCGGCTTCGGCTGGGGTCTGGCCGTGATTGCCGCCGGGTTCTGGCTGCGTGTCCTTTTCGGTCCGCGGATTTCACCGCTCGCCCAACTTTCCGTCCGGGTCCTGACGCCCCGGCTGGGGAAAAGCCGATTGGTCCCCGGCCCGCCGAAGCGTTTCGCCCAGGGCATCGGTGCGGTCCTGTCCACGGCTGCGGCACTCCTGCTCGCCGCCGGACTTGCACCGGCGGCGTGGATCCTGCTGGCGCTCCTGATTATTGCGGCGTCCCTGGAAGCGTTTGCCGGTTACTGCCTGGGCTGCGCCGTTTTCGGCTTCCTGCAGCGCCGCGGCCTGATTCCCGAGGACGTGTGCGAGGCCTGCAACAACATTTCGCTCCGCCGGGCCTAACGCAGGTGGTCCGTGCGGACCGCAGCCGGGGCCCGGTCAGGGGCCGGTGACAGCGGCCAGCCTGGTCGCCATGCCGCGGATGACCTCCGGAGCCTCCAGTGCCTCAAGCCACTGCGCGGGAAGGCAATCCTCGCCGTAGAACGCCCCCAGGATATTGCCGGCAATCGATGCGGTGGAGTCGCTGTCCCCGCTGTGGTTAACCGCGACGGCGATTGCCGTGCGGAAGTGCTCCGCCGGGCTTCCGGCAGGCGACGTCGGATCCGGTTCGGTGGCGAGCACCGCGTACAGCGCAATGGCAAGTGCTTCCTCTGCCACCCGGCCCGCACCAAGAGTCCGGACCAGCTCCTCCGGCTCCAGCCGTGCACGGGCGGTGCCAAGCCGCAGTGCGGTGCCAAGCCGGGCCATAACGTCGGGATCAACCTGTTCGTCCTTGCGCAGCGGGCTGTTCGCAAAGAGTCCGAGGGCGTCTTCGGCTGCCTCGCGCAGGCTCCGGCCGGAGACCAGCGCATGGATAACAAGGCTGAAGATGCCGGCGCTCTGCCGCGCCGCGGGGTGCCCATGGGTCAGCGAGGCTGCGTCGGCGCTGAGCTTGTAGACGTCGCCGGCGGCAATGTAGGGGATCAAACCGAACGGGGCCGAGCGCATCACCGTGCCGCAACCCTTGGACTCCGGGTTGACGGGACGGAAATACGTTCCCATTTCTCCCGTCGCGAGTCCGCTCAGGCAGGCATCGTTGGGGGAGCGCCGCTGTTTGAGGACGGCGTGGGTATCGATCCATCGCGGCGGCTGGAACGGGGCGGCTTCCGGAACCGGCACTCCCTGGCTGGCGAGCCAGCGCAGGTAGGCGAGCCACAGGCAGGCGTTTGTGTCCGCGCCCACACCGGAGTTGGCCCACTCCAGCGCTTCCAGCAGCCCGTCCACGGTGTACAGCGTGAGTTGCGTGTCGTCGGAAAAGTGGCTGACCCCGTCGAGTGCCGCAAACCCGCGCAGCCCCTCCGCCCCGAATTTTCCGCGGATGGTGGAGATGTCGTCGGATTCGACGGCGTACCCGAGTGAATCACCCAGCGCGCCGCCCAGCAGGCAGCCGTGGATCCGGGATGCGTGCGACGGGGCGGGTTCTGGTGCTGGGGTCGTTGCGGGCTCGGTACTCATGAGCAAGAATTTTACCCGGTTGCGGGGCCGGGCCGCGGCGCTGCCATAGATTCGCCGCCACCAGAGCGGCTGCGCCCTTGCGGGGAGAACCGCGGGTGGCTACGGTCGGGATAAACGCTTTATCGGTGTCCGTGCCGGCGTGCCAGCACGGACGGTTGCAGCTACGGGAGGCCGAAATGGCTCTAGACCAGATGAGCGCCGTTGCGGTTGGCACGCCGCCGGTGCCCAGCGGCAAGGGACGCATTGTCGTCAACTGGATCACCTCGACTGACCATAAGACCATCGGGTACATGTACCTGATTGCCTCTTTTGTGTTCTTTTGCTTCGGCGGTGTGATGGCGCTGTTGATCCGTGCCGAGCTGTTCGAACCGGGTATGCAGATCCTGCAGACCAAGGAGCAGTACAACCAGCTCTTCACGATGCACGGCACGGTGATGCTGCTGATGTTCGCGACGCCGCTGTTCGCGGGCTTCGCGAACGTGATTATGCCGCTGCAGATCGGTGCCCCCGACGTCGCCTTCCCGCGGCTGAACGCGCTGGCCTTCTGGTTTTTCCTCTTCGGCTCCACTATCGCCGTGTCCGGGTTCATCACTCCGCAGGGTGCGGCGTCGTTTGGCTGGTTTGCTTATGCGCCGTTGTCCAACACGACCTTCAGCCCCGGTGTGGGCGGTGACCTCTGGGTCTTTGGCCTGGCGCTGTCCGGTTTCGGTACCATCCTTGGCGCGGTGAACTTCATCACCACGGTTATTTGCATGCGTGCCCCGGGTATGACCATGTGGCGGATGCCGATTTTCACCTGGAACATCCTGGTGACGGCGATCCTGGTGCTGATGGCGTTCCCGCCGCTGGCCGCGGCGTTGTTCGCGCTCGGTGCTGACCGCCGCTTCGGGGCGCATATTTTTGATCCGGAGAACGGCGGCGCGGTCCTCTGGCAGCACCTGTTCTGGTTCTTCGGCCACCCCGAGGTTTACATCATTGCCCTGCCGTTCTTCGGCATCGTCACGGAGATTTTCCCGGTCTTCAGCCGCAAGCCGATCTTCGGCTACAAGGGCCTGGTCTATGCAACGATTTCCATTGCCGCGCTGTCCGTGACCGTGTGGGCGCACCACATGTACGTGACCGGCTCGGTGCTGCTGCCGTTCTTCTCATTTATGACCATGTTGATTGCCGTTCCGACCGGGGTGAAGTTCTTCAACTGGATCGGCACCATGTGGCGGGGATCGATTACCTTTGAGACGCCGATGTTGTGGAGCCTGGGCTTCCTGGCGACCTTCCTGTTCGGCGGCCTGACCGGCATCATCCTGGCTTCGCCGCCGCTGGACTTCCATGTCTCCGATTCCTACTTTGTGGTGGCTCACTTCCACTACGTGGTCTTCGGCACCGTGGTGTTCGCGATGTTCGCCGGGTTCTATTTCTGGTGGCCGAAGTTCACCGGGAAGATGCTCAACGAACGCCTCGGCAAGATCCATTTTTGGATGCTGTTCCTGGGCTTCCACGGCACCTTCCTGATCCAGCACTGGCTCGGCGTGGAGGGTATGCCGCGCCGCTATGCGGACTACATGCCGCAGGATAACTTCACCTGGATGAACCAGTTCTCCACCTACTCCTCGTTCCTGCTTGGCGCGTCGCTGATCCCGTTCTTCTGGAACGTCTACATCACCTGGCGCAGCAACGAACGCGTCGAAGTGGACGATCCGTGGGGCTTTGGCGCCTCTCTGGAGTGGGCCACCTCCTGCCCGCCGCCGCGGCACAACTTCACCTCGTTGCCGCGGATCCGCTCCGAGCGACCGGCCCTGGACCTCCACCACCCGGAGGTGAGCGCCCGCGTGCACGACGCTTCGCGTAGTCCGGCCGCTGCCACGCTGGGGGCAGCAGACCTGGGCGAGAGGGACCCGCGGTCCCCTGATCCCAGCGACTGAAGTCTGAACCCGTTGCACATTCCCGGTTGGGGGCGCGGGCTTTGGCAGCGCCGGGTCCGGGTCCAGCGAACATCCAGACTCCGCTGACAGACTGCTCGCTGGCCCCAAACAAAGGAATTCCCCACCATGATCACGCCTGCCCCAGCCCGCGAGTCGACTGACCGGACAGCCGCCACGACGGACACTTCGCCGCAGCCCCGGTTGCTGGGCCGACTGTCCGGCGAGGCTCTCGGGACGTTTTTTGTGGTGATCGCCGGCCTGGGCGTTCCCTTGTTCACGATCCCGCAGTCGAACCCGCTGTCGGCTCCGCTCGCCGC
The DNA here is from genome assembly GCF_030063265.1 of Pseudarthrobacter sp. PH31-O2. Classification (NCBI taxonomy): domain Bacteria; kingdom Bacillati; phylum Actinomycetota; class Actinomycetes; order Micrococcales; family Micrococcaceae; genus Pseudarthrobacter; species Pseudarthrobacter sp. PH31-O2. Next base: position 221,187 of record NZ_JASIST010000001.1, read on the forward strand.
GGGACTGGCAGTTACAGCAGCGATGCTCGCGTTCGGATACCTCTCCGGCGGTCATTTTAATCCTGCCGTGACGGCGGGGAACGCCTTTGCCGGCCGGCTGCGGCCCGCTGACGCGGCGGCCTACATCGGCGCGCAATTGGTGGGCGCACTGCTGGCCGGGGTGACCCTCTTTGGCCTCCTGCGCACCGTCCCGAACATCGCCGACGCCAGAACGGCTTTCGACACGGTGAACGCCGGCTTCGGTGATCGGTCCGTCATCCAGGTCCCGATGGCGGGAGTGCTGCTCATTGAGGTGATCGGCGCCGCGCTGCTGGTCGCCGTCTACCTGGGCACCACCTCGCGGCGGAACCCCTCCCGGCTGGCGGCGCCCTTCGCCGTCGGCCTGACCACTGCGGTGCTCCTGCAGTTTGGCCAGGCGCCCGGTAACTCCCCCTTTAACCCGGCACGTGCCACCGCTTCCGCGCTCTTCAGCAGCCCGGATGCGCTCGGACAGCTGTGGCTGTTCTGGGTCGCCCCGCTGGTAGGTGCGGCCGTGGCGGGGCTCGCGGTCCGCGGCTTCGCGCAGCTGACGTTGGGCGCGTTGCCGGTTTCGGCTGGCGAGGCCGAGGAAGCCGACGAAGCTGACGAAGCTGAGGACCTGGGCGAGGCCGACGAAGCCGAGGAAGCCGACGACCTGGGCGAATCCGACGACTTGGGCGCACCGGACCCGGCTGAGGCACAGGTCCGGCTGGCTGCCGGTGGCGCGGCCGCCGGCAGCGACGAAGCGCGTGCTTTCTTCGACGGCGAACGCGGCAAGTAATCGGGTGCCGGAGCGGTGGCGCAATCCTGTCGGTGGGAGCCGATACCGTAGGAGTATGCGGTTATTGCACACCTCGGACTGGCATTTGGGCCGGTCATTCCACGGCGTCGGGATGCTGGATGCCCAGCGCGCGTTCATCGATCAGCTGGTCAGCTGCGTCCGTGATGAGGCGGTCGACGTCGTCCTCATCGCCGGCGACGTCTATGACCGTGCCCTGCCGGGGGTCGACGTCGTCCGCCTGCTCGACGACGCCCTGGTGGCCCTGACCGGTGCCGGTGCCCAGGTGGTCCTGACCAGCGGCAACCACGACTCGGCCATCCGGCTCGGCTTCGCGTCCCGGCTGCTGGAACGCGGGGGAGTGCACCTGCGCACCAGGCTCTCCGAGTTGGAGCAGCCAGTGCTGTTCCCGCTCGACGACGAAGCCGATGCCGTTGACGGCACCGGAGCCGTGCTCGCCATCTACGGTATCCCCTGGCTGGAGCCACGGCTGGTGGCCGAACAGCTCGGCGTCGGGACCGCGAGCCACTTCGAGGTAACCCGGGCGGCCACGGACCTGATCCGTGCCGATCTCGCGGCCCGGAGCGCCGGCCGAACGGTCCACTCCGTGGTGCTGGCGCATACCTTCGCCAGCGGCGGGATCAGTTCCGAGAGTGAACGGGACCTGAGCATTGGTGGTGTGGGTGCTGTGCCGCTGGACCTCTTCGACGGTTTTGGCTACACAGCGCTCGGCCACCTGCACGGGCGGCAGGAGCTCTCGCCCACCGTCCGCTACTCCGGCTCCCCGCTCGCCTATTCGTTCTCCGAAGCAAAGCACCGCAAAGGCAGCTGGCTCGTGGACGTCGACGCTGACGGCATCGGCGCGGTCCGGGAGGTGCTCTGGACAGCTCCGCGTACGCTGGCCGTGCTGCGCGGGAAATTGGCGGAGCTGCTCGTGTCGGAGGAACACGCCTGGGCCGAGTCTGCCTATTGCCAGATCACCCTGACCGACGCACAGCGCCCGGCGCAGGCCATGGAAAGGCTGCGCACGCGCTTCCCGGACACACTGGTGCTGGGGTTCGACCCGGAGGGTGCCGGTGCCGCCGCGAAGAGCAGTTACAGCAGCCGGCTCGCCGGCGCTACCGACGACCTTGCCGTCTGCTGCAGTTTCCTGGAGCACGTCCGGGGCCGCGGCGCCGACGACGGCGAGGCAGCTGTCCTGGCCCAAGCCCTGGAAGCCGTGCGCCTGGAAGGAATTTCACGGTGAGAATCCATCGCCTTGAGATCTCCGCCTTCGGACCCTTCGCCGGCACCGAACACATCGATTTTGACCGCCTGAGCGCCCATGGCCTGTTCCTGCTCAACGGTCCCACCGGAGCGGGGAAGACAAGCGTTCTGGACGCCATCTGCTTCGCCCTTTATGGGTCAGTGCCCGGGGCGCGGCAGGACGGCAAGCGGCTGCGGAGCGACCATGCCGAGGCCACCGCGGAGCCCCGGGTCACCTGTGAGTTCTCCGCCAGCGGCAGGCACTTCGAGGTCTCCCGCTCGCCGGCCTGGCAGAAGCCCAGCGCCCGGGGTAGGAGCGGCTTCACGGTGCAGCAGGCCAATACGCTGCTCCGGGAACGCGTTGACGGTGGATGGCTTGAAAAATCCGGCCGGAACGACGAAGCCGGCGCCGAGATCGCAGCGGTCCTCGGCATGAACCGGGAGCAGTTCACCCGTGTTGTAATGCTGCCGCAGGGCGACTTCGCGGCCTTCCTGCGGTCCAAGGCTGCCGACCGCCTGGAGCTGCTGCAGAGCCTCTTTGGTACCCAGCGTTTTGAGGCTGTTGAACAGGAGCTGGGCCGGAACGCGCAGGCAGCCCGCAGCGAGGTCGCCGGTCTCAATGGCCGGCTTGAGCTCCTGCTCGCGCAGGCGGAGGCTGAAACGGCAACGCTGGAACGCGACGGGGAGGCCGCTCCGGACCGCGCTGACACGGACTCGTTCCTGCCCTGGCTCCAGGCTCGTGCAGCCGGTGCCGCGGAACAACACCGTGCGGCAGCCCTGGCGGCCGACCGGCAGCGTGCTGAGCGACTGGCCGCCAGGGACGCCGCGGCAACACGGGATGCCCGCCAGTCCAGGCTGGCCGTTGCCCGCCGCCGGCAATCCGCGGCTGAGGCCGCGGCCCCCGCCATCGCAGCCAAGAGCAGACAGCTGGACCTGCATCGGCTGGCCGAAGTACTCGGCGGGCAACTGCAGGCGGTCGACGGTGCCGCCAGGGCCGAGGAAGATGCAAGGGCAGCGATGGCGGCGGCAGGACACGATCTGCGGACCGCGGCGCTTACCGACGACGAACTTGCCGCGTTAGAGACTGCGGCCGCGGACAGCGCCGCTAATGCTGACAGTTCCGCCTTCGACAGCGCTGCCTTCGATGGCGCTGCGCTGCGGCCTGCCCTGGCCGGATTGCGTACCCTGCGCGCCGTGCTCGAGGAGCGGCTGCCCGAGGAATCGAGCCTCGCCGGGCTCCGGAGCCGCGCCGCGCGGCTTGGCCTGGAGTTGGCCGGGCAGGAAGACAAGCGGGCATCAGGTGATGCTGCCCTGGCCGCCCTGGAGGCGGAGTCCATTGCCCTTCTCGCTTCAATGCATCCGCTCGAAGAACTCGCCGCCGAGGTGCAGTTGCGGTCCAAAGAAGCAGCGGCGGCCGAAGAACTGCTGGTCCTGGTCCGGCGGTACGCCCGGGCGGAGACCAGCTGCGAAGCCGTCGCGCAACGCCACGGCGTGGCCCGGGAAAGCTACCAGGACCTGCGCCAGGGCTGGCTCGATCTGCGTGAGGAACGGCTGGCCAATGCTGCCGCGGAACTGGCCTCCCAGCTGCTGCCCGGTCTCCCGTGCCTGGTGTGCGGCAGCCCCGAGCACCCGGCGCCCGCCCCGGCAGCGGCTTCGGCCCTGACGGTGGCCGAGGCCGAAGAGACCGCCCAGCGCGCCTGCGAGGCCGCGGAAGGCGCACTCGCGAGCCTCGAACGCGAACTCGCGGAGGCCCAGCAGGACGTTGCCGTGCTGGCGGCGCAGGGCGGCAATACCGCCCCTGACGTCGCCGCCCTCGACGCCGCCCTGGCCAGGGAACGTGCCGCGGAAGCGCAGCGCGCTGCGGCGGAGCTTGCCGCCAACCGCACCCGGCACGCCGAACTCGAGGAGGAGAGCGCCGCAGGCCAGCAGGCCCGAACGGCTGTGGACTCCAGCATTGCCCGGATCGGCTCCACCCTGGCCGAAGTCCAGGAACAGTCCGATGCCCTGGAACTGGCGCTCGACAAACTCAGGGCAGGACACCCGGTCCTGGCAGCCCGCATCACAGCCGTGGACGGTGCAACGGCCGTGCTGGAACGCGCCGAGGAAGCGCGGAACCTGCTGGAACAGGCCAGCGGCCGGTCCGCGGAGGCCCGTCGGCAGTTGGAGCTGGCCCTTCCCGGCACCGGTTTCGCATCCGCTGAGGCGGCCCGCGGCGCCCTGCTGCCGGCCGCGGCTGCGGCAGCCCTGGAAGCGGACGTCCGTGCCGGACTAGATGAAGCTGTCCGGATTGAGGAACTTTTTGCCAGCGAGGACCTGGTGCTGGCGGCGCACGAGCTGGCAACGGAGGGCCCGCTTGCCGCGGAGCTGGTGGAACGGCTCAGCGCAGAAGCCACCACGGCTGAGCGCGCCGCCAGGGACGCGGAACTTGAGGCCGGCCTCGCGGAAAAATCCGTACGCACCCTCGACACTATCGCCGACACCTATGTGCAACTCGCGGCGGCAGGTCAGGAACCGCGGGAACGGGCAGCACTGCTGACGGCGGTCGCGGACGCGGCACGCGGCGGGGGAGACAACACCTACCGGATGAGCCTGAACAGCTATGTCCTCGCGGCCCGGCTCGAACAGGTGGCTCTCGCCGCCTCAGAACGACTCGTCGCAATGAGCGATGGCCGCTACACCCTGCAGCACACCGACGCGAAGGCGGCCCGGGGGCAGAAATCCGGGCTCGGCCTGGAAGTGGTGGACCAGTGGACCGGGCAGCGCCGCGACACGGCAACGCTCTCGGGAGGGGAATCCTTTATGGCCTCGCTGGCCCTGGCCCTCGGCCTCGCGGACGTGGTACAGCAGGAATCCGGCGGTGTCGACATCGAGACGCTTTTTGTGGACGAAGGCTTCGGCAGCCTCGACGAACAAGCTCTCGAGCAGGTTATGGACGCGCTGGAGGGGCTCCGGGACGGCGGCCGGGTGGTCGGTCTGGTGAGCCACGTGGCCGAAATGAAGCAGCGCATCAGCACCCAGCTGCAGGTAGTCAAGGGGCGCAGCGGTTCCACCGTGCACATCTCCGATGACGGCCAGCCCTGACACGCATCTGACACCCTGGAGCCGCCGCGGCTGCCGGCCCTGTGCAGGCGTCGAACGATGCGGCTAGAATCGTACTGTTACCGGGTCGCGCGCATCGGGAGGAGGGACGATGCGCACCATTGAACGAACCCGGAATCATGACCCACTTCCCTCCCTCCCAAGCGCCCGCTTCGACGGCGCCGCAGCTCCCTGACACCACGGCGGCCTCCCTCTCGGGCCCGGCCGCACCTTCCCGCCCGCCCGCCCCGCCGGGGCCGGGCTCCTCGGCGCCTGCACCGCGCACCGCCGGACGATACGCCCGGTTGCCGCTGTTGGCAGGGCGGAGCTTCATCCCGGTCGGACTCTTCGCCAGGCTCCCGCTTGCGATGCTCACTGTCGGAACCCTCACCCTGGTCACCGCCGTCACCGGCTCCTACGCCGTCGGCGGCGTGTCGGCCGGCGCTGTAGGCATCGGCTCGGCTCTCGGGGCCCCGGTCCTCGGCGCGCTGGCGGACCGGCGGGGCCAACGGCCGGTGTTGCTCTTCGCCGCGGTCTTCAACACCGTCGCGGTTATCGCCTTGATCATTTCCGCCTACCTGATCCCCGGCGGACAGGACCTGGGTGCCGCCGTCCCCGTCCTGGCGGCCGCATTTGTGGCCGGCATCAGCAGCCCCCAAGTGGGGCCGCTGGCCCGGGTCCGATGGATGGCATTGACCTCCCGCGGCGGACGCGACGCCAATCCGGCGGATCTGGACACCGCGCTGTCCTACGAAGGCACCGCTGACGAACTTACATTTGTCCTGGGCCCGGCGCTTGTGGGTATCCTGGCGAGCCTGATCGCACCCTGGCTGCCGCTGGCCCTGGCCGCTGCCCTGACCATTACCCTCGTCCCGGCCTTTGCGGTCCACGATACGCACCGTGCGGTGGTCCGGACACCGGCGCGCACCACGGCATCGACCGCCCTTGCAAAGCAGTTGCGGGCGTCGCTTAGCGCCGGCGAGCGGGCAGGCGCCGTTGGCGCCGTCGCGCTCCCCGTGCTGGCCATGGTCTGTATGGGCACGTTCTTCGGATCCACCCAGACGGCGCTGAGTTCGTTCTCCGCCAGCTTCGCCACCGCAGAGCTGGCGGGCCTGCTGTATGCGGTGATGGGTCTGAGTTCGGCAGCGGCGGCGTTGTCGGTGGCGTACTGGTCCCAGCGGTTCACAGCCAACGCCCGGTGGCTGGTCTGCGCAGCCCTGATGGCTTCACTGGCGCTGCTTCTGTTGCTGCCTGCGGCCATTTTTCCCATGATCGTGGTGCTGCTGGTCCTGGGGCTGCCGGTGGGCCCGCTGATGGTCACAGTCTTCGCGATCGGCGGAATCGTCGCCCCGGCCGGAAAGCTGGGAACGGTCATGACCGCCCTGGCCAGCGGTATTGTTGCCGGCACCGCGATCGGTTCGTCCATCGCCGGGCAGTTGGCGCAGCACCAGGGCTACGCCACAGCATTTGTGGTGCCCGTCTGCGCGGCCGCGGCGCTGTTCCTGCTGGGAGCGGCAGGCGCCGTTGTGCTGCAACGCCGGAAGCCAAGCACGCCGGCTCCCTGAAGTTACACTGGCGCCGGTCCCCGCTCCGGGCACCCCTAACACTCCCGAAGAACCATTGGTGCTAGCGCAACGGCGGGTGGACGATCCTCACCCGCCAAGCTGGGCCTCGATGCGCCCGGCGCTGGCGGCCAGGGCCGCGGCGACTTCCGCAGGGTCCTGGGCCGCTCGGATGTAGACGACGGCGAGAGCCGCGGGCCGGCCGCCCGGAACCCGAACGGGGACGGCCATGGAGGAGACGCCGGCGAGGACCTCGTCGTGACTGGCAGAATAGCCGCGGCCGCGCGCCTCGGCCGCTTCGGCCCGGTACGGGATGCCGGGCGCGGCGGCGGCCCACTCCTCTTCCGATAAGGCCGACTGGATTGCGATTCCGGGGGCCCCGGCGCTGATCGGATGCCGGGTGCCCGGATGCTGCACGACGGTTGCCCCGGTATGCCGGGGATCGACGGTGACCAGGGTGACGCATTCCTCGCGGTCCCAGACGGCGACGAAAGCGCTCATCGTCAGCGCATTCGCGAGCTGGGTCAGCTCGGGCAAGGCCGCCGTCTGCAGGTTCCGGGACACGCCCCGGGCCAGAACGGCGAGGCCCGGTCCCGGCTGGACCCGTCCGCCGTCGTCGCGCACCAGCAGCGAGTGGTCCTCCAGGGTGCGCAGGATGCGGTACGCGACGGAGCGGTGCACTCCCAACTCGCCGGCGAGTTCGGCGATGGTCAGCGGGTGCTGGGCATCAGCCAGGATTTCCAGGGCGCGGATGCCGCGGGACAGCGTTTGGGACGGGGATGCCTGGGCGCTGCCGGCGGTCGGGGTCATACATCCATCCTAGGCGCGGGCGCGGGTGAAGCAGGGAAGCGACGTGTGGCCCTTGTGCTCTGAATCACGGTAGTCTAGCGTTCGATATGTGAATATCGAGTTCCATTATAGAACAACCTAGGTGGAATCAGGATCACGGCGCACTATGCTGCACCACACCGGCACCAGCCAGACGTCAATGTTGGGGCCGGCAAAGCTTTTTTGCATAAACGTGCGCTCTGTCACATATTTCATAGTAAGATCTAAATACTTACTGACCGTTCGATCAGTAAATCTTGAGGCATTGACTTGTTTTCATCGCACCCACCCGGGCAGCATCCCTGCCCCCAACTACGGAGTTTCAATGACCGCAACTTCAAGTGTCGATTCAGAGGCGGGTCCCAGCAGCAAGCATGAGGAACGCAAAGTCCTCGCGGGCACGCTGGTCGGGACCACCATCGAGTGGTATGACTTTTTCATCTTCGCCCAGCTGACAGCAACGCTGCTGTCGCCGCTGTTCCTGGCACCGTTGAACGCCTCGAACCCGGGACTGGCCCAGATCCTGTCCTTTGCCCTCATTGGCATCAGTTTTCTGTTCCGACCGCTCGGCGCCATTGTCGCCGGTCATCTGGGAGACCGGCTCGGCCGCAAGGCCATGCTGGTCTTCACGCTCGTGATGATGGGTGCGGCGACGGCGCTGATCGGCATGCTTCCCACCTACGCCCAGATCGGCGTCTGGGCTCCGATCCTGCTGATCCTGTTGCGCGTCATCCAGGGCTTCTCCGCCGGCGGCGAATGGGGCGGTGCCGCACTGATGGCCGTCGAGCATGCACCGATGAGCAAGCGCGGCCTCTTTGGCGCCTACCCGCAGATCGGCGTCCCGGTCGGCATGATCCTGGCCACCGGCCTGCTGTACTTCCTCAATACGTCCATGTCCAAGGAGGATTTCGCGTCCTGGGGTTGGCGTGTTCCGTTCCTGCTCTCCATCGTCCTGATCGTGGTCGGCTACCTGATCCGTCGCGCCGTCGCCGAGAGCCCCGTATTCAAGGAAATGTCGGCCCGCAAGGAAGAGAGCAAGGCCCCGCTGGGAGAGCTTATCCGTAAGCATAAAAAGGCCGTCCTCTACTCGACGATGATCTTCATTGGCAACAATGCCGCCGGCTACCTGCTGATCGCATTCTTTATCTCCTACGCCACCAAGTCCCTGAAGATGCCCACCCCGCAGATTCTGCTTGCCACCACGCTGGCTTCCTTTGGCTGGCTGATTTTCACCCTGGTTGGCGGCTGGCTGTCGGACAAGATCGGCAGGGTCAAGACCTTCCTGACCGGCTACGCAATCGTCTTCGCCTGGATGATCCCGATGTTTGCGCTCATCGACACCAGGAACATCGTGCTCTACGGCGTGGCGCTGTTTGTCCTGACCATCGGCCTGGGTCTGTCCTACGGTCCGATGTCGGCCATGTACGCCGAGATGTTCCCGGCGAACGTGCGCTACTCGGGTATCTCGATCGGTTACGCCTTCGGTGCCATCCTGGGCGGTGCATTTGCGGCCACCATCGCGGAGGCGCTGTTGCAGGGCACCAAGTGGACCGGTTCCATCGGTATCTACATCATGGTTCTCTGCGTGATTTCCGCGGTAGGCGTCATTCTTGCCGGGGAGACGAAGGGCCGTCCGCTCGGTGTCGCCCCCCATGTGCCGGCAGAATCGGTCCGGCACTAGCAGGCAACGCAGCACCGGAGGGACACGGGCCGCCTGTGCGCTGCTCCTGAACGTTGGACCGAGGCGTCGGTTCCGACGGCCAGGGGCAGTTCACGGTCCCGTGTCCCTTGACTTTAACCCAGGGCGCGTTCACTCAGTGCCCATCGGGAAAGCCCGGCCACGTCCGGAGAAGACGGATGACCGGCGCCCATCTGCTCCGGCGGCAGTTCCATCCATCCCTTGATGGTCAAACCGCTGCAGCCGGGCCGAGGGGCGGGCAGGCTGCGCGGTGTACGCGGGGGGACGGACGGGGGGATCCTGTGGCCGGAGCTTTTTAGGGTGCGGACGTGACCCGGCGGGAGAGCGTCGATTCGCGCTCCGTGGTCCGTGCGCCGTGCCGGCCGGCTGCTGGAAAGGCTGCAGCGCGAGCTTTTGGCCAACGCTGACGCGCTGCCCGTTCCGGCCCGGATCAAAGCGAACCGCCTGGCCGCCGCAACCCCGGGTTCCAGCATGGACCTTGCGACCGCGAAAAAATCCGCCCAAAGCGGGCAGGCGGAGCCGATGTCGGAGGTCCCCAGCCAGCCATGCCGACGACGAAGCAGACCTAGACGTCCCCAGCCTTCTTTGACTGCGGTACCGGAGGTTAATCCTGGCCCGGCAGGATGGATGTTGTGCCCAGCGCGGATGCCGACGGCGCGGCCCTGCCGCGGCAGATTAAGGCCGGCTGGTCCGCCAAAAAGCGGCCGGAGCCACCGCGGAGTCGGTTCGCGCCCGTCCCGGGCGTTCGGCGGGCCCGGATGTGACCCCGCCGTGCACTCAGACGCCCAGGAAGCTCACGGCGCCTTGCTTGAAGGCGCGGCTGGTGATGGCGTTGGTGTGGTTCCGGCCCGGCAGGACCAGCTGTTCGACCATGGCGCCGGCCGCCGCGCCGAGGGTGGCGAGTTCCGGCATGGAGGCGGCGCGCTCGTCCTTTTCCCCGGCCACCAGCAGCATCGGCATGTGCGGGACCGCCTCGGCGGGATTGAACGGCTCGGCCTTGATGGCTTCCACCAGGGACAGCAACGAAAAGATGTTGTTGCCCGGGAGCATCTGGGCCATCTTCAGCAGCCCGGCGGTGGACGGATCGGCGATCGGAGTGCCGTCGGCCAGGTAGCGCTGGGCGGCTGCCAGGTCAAAGTCGGCCAGCGGATCAGAAACATTGGGTCCGCCCAGGACCAGCCGGTGCACCAGTTCGTGCTGGGTGGCGCCGAATTCCCAGGCGAGCCGGGAGCCGAGGGAGTAGCCAATCACGTCCAGTCCGCTGCTCGGGTCCCCGTCGCGCAGCGGCCGGGCGCCGGCGTCGAACGCGATCTGCAACAGGTCCGCCCGGATCCTGCTGGGCGCATACGAGTCCCTGTCCTCGGGGGCGCCGCTGCGGCCGTGACCGGGCAGGTCCACAACGATCACGCGGCGGCCGGCCGCCAGCAATGCGGTCAGCCAGCCGGTGTCCTCCCAGTTGAGCTTGCCCGAGGAGGAGAAGCCGTGCAGCAGCAGCACCGGCCGCAGCCCGGCGTCGGAGTCCGGCTCGTGCACCCCAACATAGAGCTGGGGGTCGGTGCCCTCCACGGTGTGGGAATGCTGCTCGCCGGTGTGCCTGCCGCTCATGGTCTCAGTCCTCATCAAGTACGGCGCTCAGGCGTACCCGGCGCTTCGGTGCCTCGTCCTTCGGAACCGTGCCCACGATGCCGGCGGTGTTGTCCGGCACCTCGAATACGATCAGCGGCTCGCCGACGTTGATTTTGTCGCCCGGCCCGCCGTGGATACGCACTACCTTACCCGCCTGCGGGCTGGGCAATTCAACGGCCGACTTAGTGGTTTCGACCTCCACGAGGGGCTGGTTCCGCTCCACCTGATCGCCCGGGGAGACGAGCCATTCCAGCACGGTGGCCTCGATCAGGCCTTCGCCGAGATCAGGCAGCGGGAAGGAAATTTCAGCCACGTTTGTACTCCAATACTCGCTGGATCCCAAAGAGGATCCGGTCAATGTTCGGGATGTATTCATCCTCCAGGTCGCCGGAGGGGTAAGGGACATCAAAGCCGGTGACACGCTCCACCGGCGCCTTCAGCGTGTCGAAGCAGCCCTGTGTGATCAGCTGCGCCACCTCGGCACCCAGCCCGGAGGTCAGCGGCGCTTCGTGGACGACGACGGCGCGGCGGGTCTTGCGCACTGAGACGGCCAGCGCGGCGGCGTCGATCGGTTTGAGCCAGCGAAGATCCAGGACTTCGACGTCGATCCCGTCCTCGGCGGCAAGTTCGGCCACCTGCAGGCAGCGGGCCACCATGGCGCCCCAGGCGACGAGGGTGAGGTGGCGGCCCTCACGCATCACCTTGGCCCCGGTGGGGGAGCCCCCGGCCGGATCGTGGCTGGCGGTGTCCACCTCGCCCTTTTGCCAGTAGCGGGACTTCGGTTCCATAAAGATCACCGGGTCCGGCCGCGTGGCGGCGTATTTGAGCAGGTGGTAGGCCTCGTGTGGGTTTGAGGGCGAGACCACTTTCAGGCCCGGCACATGGGCGAAAAGCGCCTCCAGGCTTTCGCCGTGGTGTTCGGGGGCCCGGATGCCGCCGAAGCTGGGAACCCGCAGGGTAATGGGCATCGGCAGGGTGCCGCGGCTGCGGTAGTTCATCCTGGCCATCTGGCAGACGATCTGGTTGATCGCAGGGTAGGCAAAGCCGTCGAACTGGACTTCGGGGATGGGATGGAACCCGGCCATCGCCAAGCCCACGGACATACCAAGAATGCCGGATTCCGCCAGCGGGGTGTCAAAAACGCGCTGCTCGCCGTGTTTGGCCTGCAGTCCGTCCGTGATCCGGAAGACGCCGCCGAGCCGGCCGCAGTCCTCGCCGAAGATCAGGGCCTTCGGGTTTTCCGCGAGAACCTCATCGAGGGCGCGGTTCAGGGCCTGCTGCATGGACATCACCGTGGTGGCAACCGGACCATTCACGGCAGCTTCGGTTGTGAGCATCGAGTTAGACATGTTCGGACTCCTCGCGCCAGTTGGTGGCCTGACCCTGCAGGACAGGGGTGGTTTCCTGGAAAACCAGGTCAAACATTTCGGTGCCGGGGCGGGAGTCGAGTCCCTGGATTCCGGTGCGGATGAGTTCCTCTTCGGCTTTGGCTGCCGCGAGGGCCGCGGCGAAGAAGGCTTCGTCGGCGATGCCCTCGGCGAGCAGCCGCTGCCGGAAACGCTCCAGCGGATCGGCGCCGGCGCCGTCGCGCTCCTCGTCGAGGGAGCGGTAGCGTCCCGGATCGTCGGAGGTCGAGTGCGGTCCGCGCCGGTAGGTCATTGCCTCGATGAGCACCGGACCATTGCCGGCCCGGGCGTGCGCGAACGCGCGCCGGGTTGCCTCGACGACGGCGACCACATCATCGCCGTCGATCTGCAGCGCCGGCATTCCGTAGCCGGCGGCGCGGGCGGCGACGGAGCCGCCGGCCACCTGGCGTTCGGTGGGGACCGAGATCGCCCAGCCATTGTTCTGGACGAAGAACACCACTGGGGCCTTCATCACTGCGGCGAAGTTCAGGGCCTCATGGACGTCGCCCTGGGAGGATGCGCCGTCACCGAAGTACGTCAGGGCGACGCCGAGCTTGCCGTCGGCGGTGCCGGTCAGCGTCTGGCCGTGGGCCCAGCCCACCGCGTGCAGCACCGAGCCGGCCACGACAGCCTGGATCGGTGCGAGCCGGGACTTGACGGGGTCGTAAAGACCACCGTGCCAGCTGGCTTTGTGGGTCGCCATATACGCCACCATGTCCACGCCCAGGGTGCGGGCCACCCCCATCTCGCGGTAGGTGGGGAACACGAAGTCCCGGGTGGTGTCAACGGCGTAGCCGCTGCCAACCTGGGCGGCCTCCTGGCCGAGCTCGGGCGCGTAGCCGGGGATGATGCCCTGGCGCTGCCAGGCGATCGCCGATGCGTCGAGGTGGCGGACGGCCACCATCAGCGAATAGAGCTCGCGGAGCTGGGCGGGAGTGAGCGGGTCGGCGGCATCGCCGGCAGCCACGGGAAGAGTGTCCATGGCTGTGACCCTAGTCACCGCGTCGTCACTAGGCAATCAGCCGCCGAATCAGTAGCCAGACTGCACAGGGATGCCGGCTAAACCGCCGTCGAGCCTGTCAGTTTGTACATATCACGGCGCCGGACTCCCAGCCCAACTGACTCGCAGCTGAGGTCGTTCTGAGCCGCCAAAACGGCCTCAGCTGCGAGCTACTTGGACACGTTCGGACGGTTGCGGGTCAGCCGGGCGCCGATCCAGCAGGCCGCGGCAATGCCGGCGACCAGCGCGATGGTGCTGACGAGTTGCCTGCTGCTCTCCGGGCTGCTGAAGCCGACGGCGAAGATCAGGGCCAGCAGCACCAGGCCGAAGATGGTCAGCCCCGGGAAGCCCCTCATCCGCAGCGGCAGCTCGGTGCCCTCGCGGTCGGCCCGGCGGCGCAGGATCAGCTGGGACACCAGAGCGGAGCCCCAGACCATCAGGCAGGTCGAGCCGACCAGCTGGAAGAGCGCCGGCAGGATCTGCTCCGGAAAGAGCAGCTCCAGCACGGTGGCCAGGAAGCCGAAAGCCACGGAGACGCCGACGGCGAGCACGGGCACCCGCGCCTTATTGACCTTCGACAGGAACCGGGGAGCCTCGCCGCGTTCGGAGAGCGAGAAAACCATCCGGGAGGCGCCATAGAGGTTCGCGTTCAGCGCCGATAGCAGGGCGACGACGGCCACCAGGGTAATCGCGGTGCCGGCGCCGGGAATCCCCGCGGTGTCCAGGACGCCGGCGAACGGCGACGCCAGGGCATCCGAGGTGTAGGGCAGGACCGCCGCGATAACGAACACGGAGCCGATGTAAAAAACCAGGATCCGCCAGACGACGGTGCGGATTGCCTGGGCCACGCTGTGCCGCGGGTTCTCGGTCTCGGCGGCGGCCACGCTGACAATCTCGGTACCGCCGAAAGCGAAGATCACAACAAAGAGCGCGGTGGCAATGCCGCCGAAGCCCGTGGGGGCGAAATTGGCGGTGAAGTTGGTCAGTCCGGGGGAGGGGACGTCGGGCAGCAGGCCCAGCAGCAGGGCGGCGCCAATGCCGAGGAACAGCAGGATGGCGGTCACCTTGAGAATGGCGAACCAGAACTCAAATTCGCCGAAGTTCTTCACCCCGGCCAGATTGATCGCCGTGAACATCACCATAAAGACCAGCGACAGGGCCCAGACCGGGATTACCGGCCATACCGTGAACAGCAGGGCGGCGGCGCCGAGGGCCTCGGCGGCGATGACGACCACCAGTTGCAGCCACCAGAGCCAACCCACGGTGGCTCCGGCGGTCCGGCCCATGGCCTTGGCGGCGTAGACCGAAAAAGCACCGCTGTTGGGGTTGGCGGCGGCCATTTCCCCGAGGGCCCACATCACCAGGATGATCAGGGTTCCAGCGACCAGGTAGGAAATCAGGACGGCGGGTCCGGCGGCCTGGACGCCGGCTCCCGAGCCAAGGAAAAGGCCGGCGCCAATGGCGCTGCCGAGTCCCATCATGGTCAGTTGGCGTGGCTTCATGCTGTGGCCGAGTTTCAGGCCGGGGCGCTCTGCGGTGGACTTCATTGTCATGCTGGCGAACCTTTGTGTGGTGTGGATCTAAACGTCCTTATGGGACCTATTGAATTTACCGCGGCGGGCCAGGGCCGGAGTCCGCCAGCCGTGAGAGCATAGTGACAGTTTGCTCGCCTGAATCGGATTTACTGCAACGATTTGTGCTTCAAAAGACTCATTCTGGAGGAATGTTCGATGGATGTTGATCCCCTGGACGCCAAGATTGTTCGATTCTTCACCGATTCGCCCAGGGCCTCGGTGCTGGAAGCCTCCCGTGTGCTCAAGGTTGCCCGCGCCACCGTGCAGTCCCGGCTGGACCGGATGCAGGACAGTGGTGTCATCGGCTCGTGGGTGCCGCAGCCGGATCCGGCCCGCTTCGGGTTTCCGGTGGTGGCCTTCTGCTCCCTGACCATCAACCAGGACCTGGGGCACGATGCGGTGGTCGAGGCCCTCGCGGCGATTCCGGAGCTGATCGAGATCCACACCGTGTCCGGCAGTTCCGACCTGATGGCCCGGATCGCGGCACGCTCCAACCCGGACCTGCAGCGTGTGCTGGACGCCATGATCGCGACCCGGAGCGTGCTGCGCTCATCCTCGGTCATCGTGCTCAACACTCATTTCCAGGGCCGCACACTTCCGCTGCTGGAGGCGGCCGCCGCGGGGCGCTAAGCCGCGCCCCTCCGTCCCTGCCCGGCAGCCCGCGGGCGGGCCGAAACATTTTGCATCCGGCGGGTGGCGTCGTAGAATTAGTTCTAGTCAATCTGACTATAACTCCTCCGGCGGTCGGACCGGATCCGTCCGGGCGGTCCCGGGACCGGCCGGAAGGCCAGGACGCGGGGTGAACCACCATCTACACAACAGCTGCCAACGTCTCCGAGCGCCAGCTGGCGCCGCCTACGCTGGCCATCTCCACTGTGATCTTCGCCCTTCGCCCCAGCGAGCGCTCCGGCCGGCCAACCCTGTGGATCCCGCTGGTGCGCCGGATCCGCGAACCGTTTAAGGGGATGTGGGCGTTGCCCGGCGGCCCGCTCACCCATTCAGAGTCGCTGCCGGACGCAGCCTCGCGGAACCTGCGGGAAACCACCGGGCTGGCACCCCGCTACCTTGAGCAGCTCTACGCCTTCGGCGGCCTGCACCGCTCACCCACCCAGCGCGTGGTCTCCATCGTCTACTGGGCGCTGGTCCAGCCCACCGAGGCTGCGCTCGCCGACGAGTCCGAGAACGTCAAGTGGTTCCGTGCGGACCGGCTCGGCGAACTGGCCTTCGATCACCACGCGATCATCGACTACGGGCTCTGGCGGCTGCGCAACAAGATGGCTTACGGCTCCATCGCCTACCACCTGCTGGGCGAATACTTCACCCTGGCCCAGGTCCGGGAGGTCTACGAGGCTGTCCTGGACCGCGAACTGGACCCGGCCAATTTCCGCCGGCAGGTCAAGTCCACACCCGAAATCGAAGAAACCGACAAGTACCTGCAGGGCGGCAAACACCGTCCGCCCCGCCTCTACCGCTTTACCGGCAGCCCGGGCCTTGAACCAGACAACAGGAGCACACCATGAGCAGCGTCAATACGGCCATCCAGCTGATCACCCGCGAACAGGCCACCAGCAACGCCCAGGGCATGGCAACGGCCGCCACGTGCAGTCCGGCGCTCGCCCGCGGGCCCTGGGACTTCGACGTCGCCGAGGCCCTCGCCGGTGTGCCCGCCTACGGCCCCGGCGCCTCCGCCGCGGATGTGGCCCCGGCGGCGACCCCCCGGCAAGGGCAGCTGCCGGAGGAGTACAAGCGGGCCAGCGACGCCGAACTCGACGCCCGGATCCGGGCCGCCAAGGCAACGCTCGGGGACCGCGCCGTGGTCCTGGGCCACTTTTACCAGCGCGACGAGGTGGTGGCCTACGCCGACTTCGTGGGCGACTCGTTCCAGCTGGCCAACGCCGCACTGACCCGGCCCGACGCCGAGGCGATCATCTTCTGCGGGGTGCACTTTATGGCCGAAACCGCGGATATCCTCTCCCGCCCGGACCAGGCAGTCATCTTGCCCAACCTGGCCGCCGGCTGCTCCATGGCGGATATGGCGGACATCGATTCGGTGACCGAATGCTGGGAACAGCTCGAGGAACTGTTCGGCACCGAGCCCGACGCCGACGGCCGGGTTCCGGTCATCCCGGTCACGTACATGAACTCCTCCGCGGCGCTGAAGGGATTCTGCGGCGAGCGCGGCGGGATCGTGTGCACCTCCTCGAACGCCGCCACGGTGCTGGAATGGGCGTTTGAGCGCGGCCAGCGGGTGCTGTTCTTCCCGGACCAGCACCTGGGCCGCAACACCGCCAAGGCCATGGGGGTGCCGCTGGGGCAGATGCCGATGTGGAATCCGCGCAAGGAGCTCGGCGGCAACGTCGAACAGGCCCTGCAGGACTCCCGGGTGATCCTCTGGCACGGCTTCTGTTCGGTGCACAAGCGCTTTAATGTCGGCCAGATCGAGAAAGCCCGCGCCGAGTTCCCGGGCGTGCAGGTGATTGTGCACCCGGAGTGCCCGATGGAAGTGGTCGACGCCGCCGATTCGGCCGGTTCCACGGACTTCATCCGCAAGGCCATTGCGGCTGCGACGGAGCCGGCGACCTTCGCCGTCGGCACCGAGATCAACCTTGTCAACCGGCTGGCGGCGGAAAACCCGCAGCACACCATCTTCTGCCTGGATCCGGTGATCTGCCCCTGCTCCACGATGTACCGCATCCACCCCGGCTACCTCGCCTGGGTCCTGGAAGCGCTGGTCCGGGGCGAGGTCGTCAACCGCATCACGGTGGCGGGCGACGTCGCCGCCCCGGCACGGATCGCCCTTGAGCGGATGCTGGCGGCCCGGCCGTGACCAGGCGCCTGGTGGTGGTGGGCAGCGGCATCGCGGGTCTGTACGCAGCACTGCTGGCCTCCGACGCCGTGCCGGCATGTGAGGTGGTGCTCCTGAGCAAGGGAACGCTGGAGCAGAGCAACACCTTCTACGCCCAGGGCGGCATTTCGGCAGTGCTTGTGCCGGGGGAATCAGCGCCCGGAGACTCCGTGGCGGCCCACATTGCCGACACCCTCGCCGCCGGAGCCGGGCTCAATGACCCAGAGGCCGTCCGGGTGTTGTGTACCGAGGCAGCGCGGGACATCGCGGGGTTGCGGCGCTTTGGTGTTCACTTCGACGCCGGACCCGGCGGCGGCCCGGCCCTCGGCCTCGAAGCGGCACATTCCGCGGCCCGCATCCTGCACGCCGGCGGCGACGCGACGGGTTCCCGCATCGCCCGCGCCCTCGTCGCAGCTGTCCTCGAGCGTGCCCTCCGGGGACGGCTGCGGATCGAGACCGGCGCCTTCGTCACCGGGCTGCGCACCGAACACGCCGAAACCGGACCGGCGGCGGGCAGCGCCCGGATTACCGGCGTCGAGTACTTGTCCGGTGGCCAGCCGCGGCAGCTGGACACCGGCGCGGTCCTCCTGGCCACTGGCGGCGCCGGACGGCTTTTCAGCCGGACCAGCAACCCCTCCGTCGCCACGGCCGACGGCCTGGCCCTCGCCTGGCGGGCGGGGGCTGCCGTCCGGGACCTGGAGTTCTTCCAGTTCCACCCCACCACCCTGGCGGCCGAGGAGGTCCCCGGGGGCCCGCCGGCGCTGCTCATTTCCGAGGCGGTCCGCGGGGAAGGCGCCGTGCTGCTCGACGCCGCCGGCTACCGCTTTATGCCGGACTACCACCCCGACGCCGAACTGGCCCCGCGCGACGTTGTCTCCCGCAGCATTGCCCTGCACCTGGCCGCGACAGGCGCGCCCGCGGACAGCCCCGTGTACCTGGACGCCCGGGGGCTGGAGGCGTCCCGCGGTCCCGGGTTCCTGGCCCGGCGGTTCCCCACCATCACCGCCGCCACCCGCGCCGCGGGCTACGACTGGGCCACCGAAGTGCTTCCGGTGTCCCCGGCAGCGCACTACTGGATGGGCGGGGTAGCCACCGACCTGTGGGGCCGCACGTCCGTGCCGGGACTCTACGCGGCCGGGGAAGTCGCCTGCACGGGCGCACACGGAGCCAACCGGCTGGCCAGCAATTCGCTGCTGGAGGGTCTCGTCTTCGGCCGCCGGGCCGTGGAGGCTTTCCTGGGCCGAGCCGGCACGGACCCTGCTCCGGCAGTTTGGCCCGCCCGTGCCGGTGCTGAACGCCCCGCCCCGGAGCCCGCCCCGGAGCCCGGCCCGGGCGGTGAGCCTTTCAGCCGGGACGCCCTGCGTCGCCTGATGACCGGTGCCGCCGGAGTGCTGCGCACCCGAGCCGGACTCGAGGACGCCGCCGCGCGGCTGTCGCAGTGGTCTGCCGTTGCCGGCGCGGCCGACGGGCTCCCGCAACAGGGACCCGGCTCCGGCCCGGCGGCGCACGAGGACCGGAACCTGCTGCTGGCCGCCGGGCTGCTGGTGGCAGCCGCCCGGCAGCGAACGGCCCCGGCGGGCGCCCACTTTATGGCGGACGCCGACGCCGGCGCCGGACCCTCCGGACCCGCCCCGGTGCCCGCTGCCCCCACCTGCTCCATCCCGGTGGCCACCGCACCCGGCCGCCGGCAGCCAGCCGCACCCCGCCCGAAACAAAGGATTTCGTTATGACAGCACCCGCCGCACCCCGCCAGGCCGCCGTCCCGGTGCCAGCGCTCGCCGAAACCCTGCCCGCGGCCGCCGTCGACGCCGTGCTGCGCGCCGCCCTGCTTGAGGATGCGCCCTATGGCGACATCACCTCCCAGACGCTGATCCCCGCGGACACGCGGGCGACGGCGGTCCTGTCCGCCCGCGTGTCCGGTGTGTTCAGCGGCGGTGAGGTCTTTGCCGCCGCGATGAAGCTCACAGATTCCGGGGCCGACGTTGAACTCCTGGTCGCTGACGGAACCGCCTTTGCCGCCGGCACGGCGCTCGCAAGGGTCAGCGGGAACGCCCGCGCCGTGCTGCTCGCCGAACGTGTCGCCCTGAACCTGGTCCAGCGGATGAGCGCCATTGCCAGCAAAACAGCGGAATTTGTCGCCCGTGTCGACGGTACCGGGGCGCGCATCACGGACACCCGCAAAACGACGCCGGGCTTGCGGGTGCTGGAGCGGTACGCCGTCCGTTGCGGCGGCGGAGCCAACCACCGCTTTGGCCTCTCGGACGCGGTGCTGGCCAAGGACAACCACCTGGCCGTCCTGACCGGGGGAGACCCGTGGAGGCTTACGGAAGTGCTGCGGGCGGCCAAAGCGCGCCTGGGGCACACCACACACTTCGAAGTGGAGGTGGACAGGATGGACCAGATCGAACCCGTGCTGGCCGCCGGGGTGGACACCATCATGCTGGACAATTTCACCCTGGCGGATCTTGCCGCGGGAGTGGCCCTGGTGGCCGGCCGGGCCCGGGTCGAGGCCAGTGGCAACGTCAACCTGGCCACCGTGGCAGGGATCGCCGCTGCCGGGGTGGATGTGATCTCGATCGGCGGGCTCACCCACAGCGTCGCCGCCCTGGACCTGGGACTGGATATTGAACTCGGCGTCGACCTGGACCGTGGCCCCGGTATGGAACCTGGCAGCCGGCGGACGGCGGATCAGGGGAGGCCATGATCTTCCTCGACGCCGCGGCCACCACACCGGTCCGCCGCGAGGTACTGGACGCCATGTGGCCGTACCTCACGGGGGAGTTCGGCAACCCCTCGAGCCGGCATTCCTTCGGAGACTCCGCAGCTCAGGCGCTCGCCGATGCGCGCGCAGTGACGGCCAGGGCGCTGGGCTGCCGCCCGGGTGAGATCGTCTTCACCTCCGGTGGCACGGAGGCGGACAACCTGGCCGTCCAAGGCATCGCCCTTGCCCGCCGCACCGCAGACCCCCGGCTGGACCGGGTGGTGATCAGTGCCGTCGAGCATCCTGCGGTGGAAGAATCCGCCCGCTTCCTGGAGCGCGTCCACGGCTTCAGCGTCGACGTTGTTCCGGTGGATTCCCTCGGCCGGGTCACCGAAGCTGCCCTCGCCGCCGTGCTCCGGCCGGAAACGGCCCTGGTCAGCATTATGTACGCCAACAACGAAGTGGGAACGGTGCAGCCGATTGCCCGGCTGGCCGCACTGGCCCGCGCACAGCGAATTCCGTTCCACACCGACGCGGTCCAGGCTGCCGGCTGGTTGCCGCTCGACACGGCAGCACTCGGCGTTGATGCCCTGAGTATCTCCGGCCACAAATTGGGGGCGCCGAAAGGACAGGGCGCTCTGTTCGTCCGCGGCAGGATCCGGCTGGAACCCTTGATCCATGGCGGCGGGCAGGAACGCGGGCGCCGGTCGGGGACCGAAAACGTGGCCGGAGCGGTAGCCCTCGCGACGGCGCTCACCCTCTCACAGGACGGTCAGCAGGCCCGTGCGGCCCTGGTGGCGGAACTCCGTGATGACTTCATCGGCGCGGTAAGGGCGGGGGTTCCGGGCGCGGTCCTGACCGGCGACCCGGCCGAGCGGCTGCCCTCCGTGGCCTCGTTCTGTTTCCCGGGGACCAGCGGTGAATCCGTGCTGCTGGAGCTCGAACGCCATGGAGTCATCTGCTCCAGCGGTTCGGCCTGCGCCGCGGGGTCCGATGAGCCCTCCCCGGTGCTGCTGGCGATGGGCTTCGACGCCACAACCGCCCAGACCGCTGTCCGTTTCAGCTTTGACGCCACCATCACGGCGGCGGAACTGCGGGAGGCGGCGGCCGCGGTCCGCACCGCCGTCGTCAGCGTCCAGTCCCTCGACCCAACTAGCTAGCAGCACGGGTCGTTTTGACCGCCCAAAACGACACCTGCTGCGAGTCAGTTGGGCGGGGCAGGACTGGGCGGGGCAGGACTGGGTGGGACTGGGTGGGACTGAGTTGGGCGGGACTGGGCGGGGCGGTGGGTGGCCTAACGGTGCCGGGCCCGGCGGAAGATCCAGTGCCGCAGCATGGTGAAGCGGACGGCCGTGGCGGCAAAGCCGGAGAGTGTTGTGGTCCACAGCTCGGCAGAAACTGTGGCGTCGGGGTTGATCCAGTGCAGCACGCCGAGGCTGCCGCCGGTAATCAGAAGCGCCACGAGGATGACGATCAGGCCGTTGAGGTGGTCGCGCTTCATCCGGTGGCGTTCGGTGATTTTGAACGTCAGCCGCCGGTTCAGCGCCGTGTTCATCAGCGAGGTGAGGATAAGAGCCGTCGCGTTGGCCGGTTGCGGGCCGAGATACGGGCGGAGGAAGGCATAGAGCGCCAGCGACGTGACGGTACAGACAATTCCGACGGCGGTGAATCGCAGCAACTGCCGGACCAGGGGGTACCGAAGAATCCCGCGGTGCCGCCGGCGGTCCGCCGGACGGACTCCGGCGGGTGCAGGCGCGGCGGAGTGCTGCTCAAGCTGGGAATCCATCGGCTCAGTGCAACTCGCCGGCCGGGATCTCTACCGCCAGTCGGTTCGATGGCCCGGCGAGCGGGCATGCCCAGGCCTCGTTGTAGGCGCAGGAGGGGTTGTAGGCAAAGTTGAAATCAACAACAAATTCCGCTCCCGGACCCGAACCCTGCACACCGTGGAAGGCACCCTTGATGGTGTCCAGCAGGTACCGGCCCGCACCGTAACTTCCGCCGGGCTGGCCGGCCGTGGCGTCGCGGAACGGCACAAAGATGCCGCCGCCGTAGCCGTGGATCTTCCACACGGCGAGCTGGCCCAGTTCCGGCAGATCGAAGGTCCCCAGCCGGACAAAACGGACCTGGCCGTCGGTTCCGGTCTCAACATTCATTTCCCGCCCGGCGCCCTCGCCCGTCAGCGGGATATGGAAGCGGTAGATCGGGTCGTAGTCCGCCGTTTTCAGGCCGCCGAAGGTGGACTTTGCGGCCGCCGTCAGCGGCGAGGCAGGGTGCGTGCCGAACATCCGGTCCCGCTCCTGGCGCCAGTACGAATGCGCCTCGGCCGGATCCTGCGCCGCGATTTTCCGCACGCTGGCGTACAACGCAAAGGTCCGGAGCCTCCAGTCCGCAATGTCGACGGCGGAGATGTCCGCCACTCCGTCCTGGGCTCCGAACTCGCGGGAGCCAAAATCGTGATCCGCCATGTTCCCAGCGTATCCCGCTTTCCCGGCCGCACATCCCAGCCCCGGCAGCGGGCACGGGCGCTTCCGGGGCCGTAGACTTTCGCGAATGCAGACGACCTCCGCTCCTCCCGTCAGCCGTGCCGCCGCAGCCTTGGCCGAACTCGTCCGGTTTCGCACTGTCTCCGCCGTGCCGGGCCAGCAAGTGGACACTGCCGAGTTCGACGGCTTTATCGCCGCACTGGCCCGGTTGTATCCCGGCGTCCACACCGCGCTGGAGCACGAACGTGTTAACGGCCACGCGCTGCTGTACCGCTGGCCCGGCACGGGCGCGGAGGCCGCTGAGCGTCCGGCCGTCCTGATGGCCCACTACGACGTCGTCCCGGCCGGCGACCCGGAGGCCTGGACCCGGCCGCCGTTTTCCGGGCACAACGACGGGACCTACTTGTGGGGCCGCGGAACCCTCGATGACAAGGGTCAGCTGGTCGCTGTGATGGAAGCTGCGGAATCCCTGCTCGAAGCAGGCTTCGGACCTGTCCATGACCTCTACTTCTCCTTCGGCAATAATGAGGAGACCGCCGGGGACAGTGCCGCGGCCGCAGCCAAGCTGCTGGCCGGCCGGGGCGTTAGACCTTGGCTGGTGCTCGATGAGGGCGGCGCTGTCGCCGCCGGGGTGTTCCCCGGCGTGACCCGGCCGGCCGCCGTCGTCGGAGTGGCCGAAAAGGGGATCCTCGACGTTGAGCTGGTGACCCGGGATTCCGGCGGGCACGCCTCCACCCCGCCCCGGATGGGTGCGACGGCGAGGCTGGCCCGGGCCATCACCCGGATCGAAAGAAGCCCGTTCCCGCAGTCGCTGCCGGATGTTACCGCGGAGATGCTCCGGCGCTTCGGACCCTATGCCCCGGCACCCCTGCGGGCCGTGTTCGCCAGGCTGTCCTTGTTCCGGGCGCCGCTGACCCTGATTTTTGGGCGGATGGGAAATGAAACCAATGCGATGACCCGAACCACCGTCGCCATCACCACCCTGCAGGGCAGTCCCGCGGCCAATGTCCTGGCC
The DNA here is from genome assembly GCF_030063265.1 of Pseudarthrobacter sp. PH31-O2. Lineage (NCBI taxonomy): Bacteria > Bacillati > Actinomycetota > Actinomycetes > Micrococcales > Micrococcaceae > Pseudarthrobacter > Pseudarthrobacter sp. PH31-O2. Next base: position 245,045 of record NZ_JASIST010000001.1, read on the forward strand.
CCAACGGCCCGGGCAAACGCCAACATCAGGGTGGCCGTGGGGGAAACCGTGGCGGGGACCATGGCGCGGCTGCGGAAGATCATCCGGGACCCGAAAGTTGAGCTGCGTATTGTGGCAGGCAACGACCCGTCCCCGGTCTCGGCCCATACCGGGGAGCAGTGGGAGCTGCTGGCCGGGTGCATTGCGCGGGCATTCCCGGAGGCGCTTGTTACCCCGTACATCCTGATGGGCGGCACGGATTCCCGCCGCTTCACCGGGATCTGCGACGCCGTGTACCGCTTTGCGCCGTTTTCCATGGATGCCGCGGCCCGGGGATCCATCCACGCCGTCGACGAGAAGATCACGCTGGAGACGCTGGAGCGCGGGGTTGGCTTCTACGAAACCCTGATCCGGGAACTCTGAGCGGCGCCATGTCCGGTTAGGCTGGCACCATGACTGGGACGGACACCTTCCGGCGGGCGCCGGCCCGCGGCCTCCGGATCGCCGCTGCCTTGGCGCTCTCCGCCGCTGCGCTCTCCGGGTGCAGCAGCGAAGGCAAGGGCACCCCGGCGTGGACGGCAGGCGGCGACGCCGGCACCGCCGCGGCGGCTTCGCCGTCCGGGCCCCCTGCGGGCAGCCCCCCGCCGGCCACCTCGCCCGGGCCCACCGGCTCCGGTGCGGCGGAACCCGGCGCAACGGCGCCGGCTTGGAAGGTCTTCACCGACCCGGCGAAGACCGTCAGCTTCGAGCTGCCGCAGGACTGGATCGCCCAATCTGTGGCACCGGAGCAGGGCGCAATGCCGGGAGCCCTCAAAATCGAGGTGAAAGACGCAGCCGGCGGCTACCTCGCCACCCTGCAGACCGGACTCCAGCCACTGCCTGCCGCGTCCTGTGCCGCCGACGCCTCGAGGCCGTATGTTGTTGTCAACAGCGTCCCGGTGGAGCTTCCGCACCGCGGCGGGGACGGCACCATCGACCCTCGAGTGGTGTTCCGGGTGATCCAGGGCTACAAGTATTTTGGCTCCTACGGCATCACCAACCTGGTTGGTGGCCTCGACGGAAAGTCCTGTGTGCTGCAGAACGTGGTCCGCGGCCCGGCAGGGAAGGGGGACTACTCGTTCGGTGACCTGACGGAGCTGAAGGCGTTCACCCCGGACCAGAAGGTGGCTCCGGCCAAGGCGTTCGACACGCTCGGCCAGGCCGCCAACTACGTCAACGAAGGCTCCGAATACGCGAACGTCCAGCGGATGCTAATGTCTCTGAAGATCAAAAATTAGTCCCGCAGCCCGCACGCCACCCGGGCCGGGAGCGGCCACTTCCCGCGCCGTAACCTCACACCCCGGAGATCGATGAAACGCTCTGTAGCCACCCGCATGGCCTTCAACACAGTGGCCGGCACCAAGGTCGCCCTAGCGGTCGCCGTGGCACGCAATGCCGGCTTCGAGGGCTTTGAGGAGTCGCTGTCCGTGACCTCCGCCGGCGCTGAAGTTCCGCTCACCGAAGTCCCGGACCACCACGGCGGGCGCTTCCACTACATGGAATTTGCGCAGCCCGCCGAGGTGCTGGTGGAGTATTCGGCTACGGTGACCGGCTTTGCGCTGCCGGAAGAACCCCGGCTGATGGAACTCATCCGCTACGTCAGGCCCAGCCGTTACGCGGAGTCCGATCGGCTACTGCCGACCGCCTACGCCGAATTCGGCGGCCAGCAGGGGGCCGAACTGGTCCATGCGGTGCGCAATTGGGTCTTCAGCGAGCTGCGCTACATCAGCGGATCCTCACGGGGGACCGACGGCGCCGTCGAGACGCTGTTGCACCGCCGCGGGGTCTGCCGGGATTTTGCCCATCTGGCGGTCGCGCTGCTGCGCGCCAAGGATGTCCCGGCCCGGCTCGCCGCTGTGTATGCCCCGGGCCTGAGCCCGATGGACTTCCATGCGGTGGCCGAGGCCCATCTAGACGGCGCCTGGCGCGTCATCGACCCCACGGGGCTGGCTCCCCGGGAGAGCATGCTGCGGATCACGGCCGGCCGGGATTCCTCGGATACGGCATTCCTCTCCACAGTCGGAGGCAGCCTGTCCCTGACGCAGCTCAGCGTCACCGCCGTCGTCGACGGCGACCTCCCGGCCGAGGACCCGGCGAAGCTCGTCACCCTTCACTAGGGACCGCAACCCGGCCGCCACACTCATCGGGCGGTTACCGAGCCCCGCAGCTTTTCGGTCAGACGCAGCAGCTCGTGTTGCTCGGCCGCGGTCAGTGCCGGGACCACCAGCGCGGCGATGTCACGGACGTGTTCCCGGCCGATCTGCTTCTGCAGCTCCCAGCCGGCGGTGCTGAGCTTGACCAGGACACCGCGGCCGTCGTCAGGGGCCGGCATCCGCTCGACGAGGCCGCGCTTTTCGAGGCGCTCCACGAGCCTGCTGAGGCTGGACTGGCTTAGCAGCACGTGGTCGTTGAGCTCGTTCTGGCGGAGCCATCCGGACGGACAGCGGGAGAGCGTAAACAGCACGTCGTACTCGTTCAGGGCCAGGGCCTTGAAAGCGGGTCCGGCCTGCAGCCGGCGCATCACCGCCACCTGGGCGCGGAACAGGGATTCCCAGGTCTCCGCGGCCAGGCGCACCGGCGACATGCCTGTTGTTGCGGACACTATACGGTCCGGCTGCCGGCGGGGCTGGCAGTCTCGCCGGCAGTCTCGCCGGCGGCTTCTCCGGCTGCGGCCACGGAGGCCGCGACGCGACCGGCATGGGTGGGCGGTTCGGGCACGTGGGCCGGGGTCTTCGCGGCGTATTCCTTGCGCAGGACCGGCAGGACCTCTTCGCCGAACAGGTCCAGCTGCTCCAGAACAGTCTTCAGCGGCAGGCCCGCGTGATCGATCAGGAAGAGCTGGCGCTGGTAGTCGCCGAAGTACTCACGGAAGGTCAGGGTCTTCTCGATGACTTCCTGCGGGCTGCCGACCGTGAGGGGCGTTTGCGAGGTGAAGTCCTCCAGCGAAGGCCCGTGTCCGTAGACCGGGGCGTTGTCGAAGTAGGGCCGGAACTCCTTGACGGCGTCCTGCGAGTTCTTGCGCATAAAGAACTGGCCGCCCAGTCCCACGATCGCCTGGTCCGCCGCGCCGTGGCCGTAGTGCTCGTAGCGTTCGCGGTAGAGGCCGATCAGCTGCTGGTAGTGCTCTTTGGGCCAGAAAATGTTGTTAGCAAAGAAGCCGTCGCCGTAGTACGCAGCCACCTCGGCGATCTGCGGTGTGCGGATCGATCCATGCCAGACGAAGGGGGCGACGCCGTCGAGCGGCCGGGGGGTGGAAGTGAAGTTCTGCAGCGGAGTGCGGTGCTTGCCGGACCAGTTGACGGTGTCCTCGTCCCACAGCCGGCGCAGCAGGCTGTAGTTCTCGATGGCGAGTTCGACGCCGTCCTGGATGTTCTTGCCGAACCAGGGATAAACGGGGGCGGTGTTGCCCCGGCCCAGGACCAGGTCCACCCGGCCGTCGGCGAGGTGCTGGAGCATCGCGAAGTCCTCGGCAATCTTCACCGGATCGTTGGTGGTGATCAGCGTGGTGGCCGTCGAGAGGATAATGCGCTCCGTCTGGGCGGCGATGTAGGCCAGGGTCGTGGTGGGGGAGGAGGAGAAGAAGGGCCGGTTGTGGTGCTCGCCCAGGGCGAAGACATCCATGCCGATTTCCTCGACCTTGCGGGCGATCGCTACGGACGCTTTGATGCGTTCGTGCTCCGTGGGGGTGCGCCCCGTGGTGGGGTCGGTGGTGATATCGCTAACGCTGAATACGCCGATCTGCATGATGTGCCTTTCCTTGGCCGGGGTCTTCCGGGAGCTGGTTCCACTATAGCCGATTTACATGCATTTGCATCTATCGCAGGGTACAACACCCGCCGTGTCCGAATATTCCCCGCCGGCGCCCGCCGGGTTTGCCGCCCGCGGCCACACCACGGGCCTAGGATGCAAGCAACCAGCTGGGCAACAGGGGTTCAGCCCGGACGGAAGGCAGCCATGCGCCGTGTCATTGCGTTTCTGTGCCTGGTGGAGCTCACCAGCGGAATCCTGCAGGGCTACTACACCCCCATCCTCACCGACATCGCCCGGCACCTGAACATCCGCGACGGAGACGTCAACTGGTTCGAGGCCGCGCAGCTGATCGTCAGCGCGCTGGCGGTCCCGGTGCTGGCCAAACTTGGTGACCTGGCCGGGCACCGGAAAGTCCTGCTCGTCGCCACAGTGCTGACGGCCGCGGCGTCCTGGGGTGTGGCGTTCGCCCCGGACTTCTGGACCTTCCTGGCGGCCTGGTCCCTGCAGGGCTTCTACGTAGTGTGGCTGCCGCTGGAGATCGCGTTGATCTTCAGCCGGGTGCACCGGCTGCCCGACGGCGCCGCCCGCACCCGGCGCGCGGCCGGGCTCCTGGTCGGCGCGCTGGAATTCGGTGTGATCGCCGGCGCCCTCGCCGCTGGTGCGCTGGTGGAGGCCTTCGCCGGCCAGCTGCAACTTGTGCTGATGTTGCCAGCTGTGGCGGTGTCCGCATGCTGGTTCGCTATCCGCTTCGGTGTACCCGAGTCGGCTGCACGCAGCGGTGGCAGCGTAGACACGCACGGCTTCGCCTTTCTGGCCGTCGGGCTCCTGCTGATCATGTCCGGGCTGACCTTTATGCGCCTGAACGGCCCCGGCGCGTGGTGGCCGTGGGCGCTCGTCGCGGCCGGGATTTTCGTTTTTATCCCGTTCACGCGCTTCGAGCTGGGCCGGGAGGACCCGCTGGTGGACATTCGGATGCTGCGTGCCAAGTCCATGTGGCCGGTCCAGCTGACCGCGGGCCTGTTCGGCGTCTCGGTGCTGGGTGCGCAAGCGCCGTTGTCCACCTTCGCCCGGACCGACCCGGCCGTCCACGGCTACGGGCTGGGGCTGCGGGCGGGCCAGGTCTCCATCATCATCGGCGTCTATGTCCTCGCCCTGCTGGTCGGTGCGCTGCTCTATCCGCTGGTGACCCGCCGCCTGACTCCGCGCTGGACGCTTGTCTGGGCGGCTGCCCTGGTCGGCGGGGGATATCTGCTGTTCCTGCCGTTTCATGCCAGCCTGGCCGAGACCCTGGTCAACATGGCCATTGCCGGCGTCGGGTCCGGAGCGCTTGTGGCGGCGCTGCCTTCGGCCGCGGCCGCCGCCGCTCCGCTCAATCGCACCGCCATGGCGACCGGTTTGACCAACACCACCAAAACAATTGGCGGTGCCTTCGCCTCGGCGGTCTTTGGCATCGCCCTGCTCAGCCACGTCCTGGGCGAGACCGGGGCCGCCGCGGCAGCAACGGCGGCACCCCTGGCCGGCTATCTCACGGTGTGGACGGTCTGCGGCGTAACGGGACTGGCCGCGGCCGCGGCCCTGGTCCTGGTGCCGAGGCTGGCGTTCTCGGACCCGGCACGCAGCTAGCAGCAGGCGGCCGAGGACCAGCTAATGGGCGGTGGAGGGGAGCCGCGGGCCGCCGGCTGTGTCAGCCGGGGACTCGTCGGGGCCGGCCCCGGGAGCGGCCCGGCGGCCATGTGCCGGGCCGGCGTCCGTGCCGGCGTCCGTGCCGGCGTCCGAGCCGGGGGTAGTCCGGGCCAGGGCCTTGCGCTCACGCCGGCCCTCCACGAGGCGGTACAGCACCGGTACCAGGACCAGGGTCAGGGCGGTGGAGGAGACCAGGCCGCCGATCACCACAATGGCGAGCGGCTGCGAGATAAAGCCGCCGCCGCCGGTCAGGCCCAAAGCCATCGGCGTCAACGCGAACACGGTGGCGAGGGCGGTCATCAGGATCGGACGCAGGCGCTGGCGGGCGCCGTGTGTGATGGCTTCCGCCACGCTCATCCCCGGCTCACCGTTTTTTGGCTCGCGGTACTGGTTGATGAGGTCGATCAGCACAATCGCGTTCGTCACGACGATTCCGACCAGCATCAACATACCGATCAGCGCCGGCAGGCCCAGCGGCACGCCGGTGATGAGCAGCAGGCCGATGGCTCCGGTGGCTGCGAAGGGGACGGAGACGAGCAGGATCAGCGGCTGGATCAGCGACTTGAACGCGGCGACCATAATGACGTAGACAATGGCGATGGCCGCCAGCAGGGCGAGGCCAAGCTGACCGAAGGACTCCGCCTGCTGGGTCGTGGCTCCGCCGATCTCCGCTGTGACGCCGGGCGGCAGCTGCACGGTCTTGAGCCGCACCTGCACCTCCGTGCTGACAGCTCCGAGGTTGGCGCCCGACGGCGTGACGGACACGCGCGCGGTCCGCTGGCCGTTGCTGGCGGTAATGGAGACGGGGACGTCCACCTGCTCCACGTTGGCGATGCTGGCCAGCGGTACGGGACCTGCCGCCGTCGGGAGCAGGGTTTGCCGGACGGCCTCGATGCTGGTGAAGCGAGTGCCTTCACCGATGCGGACTGGGAAGTCGTTGGTATCGATGCGGACGGTTCCGGCCGGAATAGGGCTGATCGTGGAGGCCAGGACCCCGGCTACCTGTTCTTCGGTCAACCCTGCGGCGACGGTTTTGGCACGGTCCACCTTCACCTGGACGACCGGCTGGCTGGCGGCCAGGTTGGTGGCCACCTCGGAGGAGCCCGGAACGCCTTCCATCGCCGTGACCATGGCCTGGCTCGCGGTCCGAAGGTCGGCGGTCGTCGCCGCCTTCAGCGTGATGTCGACGGTGGAGGACGTACCAAAACCGCCTTGCTGTGAGCCCACGGTGATCTTGCCGGAATTCGGAATCCCGGCCAGATCGTTGCGGACGGTTTCCTGGAGCTTGCCCTGGTTGGCCTTGTCCTCGGTCACCACGGTGAAGCTGGAGTTCGAGGCGCCGGCGGAGAGCAGCGCGGAGAAACCCGTTTGGGCGTTGCCGGTGGTCACCTGGACATCCTTGACCCCGTCGATTCCGCGCAGCACTTCCTCGACCTTGACGGCCGCGGCGTTGGCCTCGGACAGGCTGGTGCCGGCAGGCAGCGCCTGCCGGACGGTCATGCTGTTTTCGCCCGAGTTTCCCAGCAGGTCGGTTGCCAGCAGCGGGGTCATGGCAGCGGTGCCGCCGAGGACCAGCAGCGCCGCGATCACGGTCACCACCGGGTGCTTTTGAGTTTTGCCCAGGACCGGGAGGTAGCCGCGCTGCAGTACGGACCGCTGTTCCGCTTGTTGGGCTTTCGCCGCGATCTCACGGGCGCTGGCGTCCCGGGCGCCGCCCGGGCTGTTCGCGGGATTACGCAGGAACCAGTAGGCCAGCACCGGAACGATCGTCAACGAGACCAGCAGGGAGGACAGCAGTGCGATGGTCACCGTCAGCGCGAAGGGCCGGAACAGCTCGCCGGCCAGGCCGGCCACAAAGGCAATCGGCAAAAAGACGGCCACTGTGGTGAGCGTTGACGCCGTAATGGCGCCGGCCACTTCACGGATGGAGGTCTGGATTGCCGTGATCTTCGCTTCGCCGTAGCTGAGGTGTCGTTTGATGTTCTCGATCACCACAATGGAGTCGTCCACAACACGGCCGATCGCGATGGTGAGCGCACCAAGGGTCAGGATGTTCAGCGAGTACCCGGTGGCCGACAGCCCGATGAAGGTGATCAGCAGGGACAGCGGGATGGATACGGCCGTGACCAGGGTTGCCCGGACGGACATCAGGAACAGCAGGATCACCGCAACGGCGAAGCCCAAGCCCAGCAGGCCCTCCGTGGTCAGGTCCTTGATCGACTTTTCGATAAACGGCGCCTGGTCGAAGATCGGGGTGAACCGGGCGCTGGAGCCGAGCTCGGCCTCGAGCTGGGGGATCGCGTCCTTCACCGCATGCGAGATTGCGACGGTGTCGCCTTCTGGTGTTTTGGTGACCGACAGCGCAAGAGTCTCCTTGCCGTTGGTCCGCGTGATCGAGGTGCGGGCGTCCTCAGCGATGCTGACGTCCGCGACGCTGCCGATGGTCGCGGCGTTCTTGGTGCCGCCCAGGGGCAGTGCCTTGATTGCCTCAATCGAGTCGACGGGGCTGCCGATCTGCAGGGCCAGGGTTTTCCCTTGTTCCTCGATACTCCCGGCGGGGACAAGGGCCCCGTTGTTCTTCAGTGCCGCACTGATGGATTGGATGCTTGCCCCGGAGGCCGCCATGGCTTCCGGGCGGGGGAGGATCTTAATGTGCTCCGTGGCGCCGCCGGTCACTTCGGCGCCGCGGACGCCGTCGAGCTTCTGCAGCCGCGGGACGGTGAGCCGGGCCAGATCGGAGTTCAGCTCGCTGAGCGGCTTGTCGGAGGAAACCGCCAGGAACACAATCGGGAAATCGCTGATGCTGCCGGCGATTGCCTGCGGCTGAACGTCGGCAGGCAGCGCCCGCTTGGCGTTGGAGATCGCACGGTCGATCTGGTTCCGGGCCCGGTCCAGGTTCGAACCATAAGTGAAAACCATGCTGATCTGGGAGAAGCCGTTGCGCGAGGTGGACGACGTCGACTCCAGCCCTTCGACGCCGTTCAGCGCCGTCTCCAGCGGGCTGCTGACCTGTTTGTCCACGACTTCGGGCGAGGCGCCCGGCATCGAGGTGATCACCGTGATCTGCGGGAACTCGATGGACGGGATGAGTTCCTGCTTGAGCGAGGACATCGTGATCACGCCGAAGACGGACGCGAACACGGTGATCAGCGCGATCAGGGCCCGGTTGGCAAGCGACAGCTTTGCAAGCCGAAACATCTTATGGTCTCCTGGTGGGTCGACGGACGTACTTCACGGTGATCAAAGCTGCCGCAACCCGGAGCGGGTGTCAGTTGCGCGCGTCGACCTGTTCCAGCTGCAGTGTTTTGGCCGTAGCTGCCTCGAGCTGGGCGGCGAGGTCCGGGTTCTCGTTGAGCTTGACGCCATAGCCGGGCATCATCTCCTTGAACCTGGGCTGCCAGCCCTTGAACTGCTTCGGGAAGGACCTCTGCAGCAGCTCGATCATGATCGGGACCGCCGTCGACGCGCCCGGGGAGGCGCCGAGGAGGGCCCCGATGGAACCGTCGCGGCCCGCGATGACTTCGGTGCCGAACTGCAGCACCCCGCCCTTCTTCGGGTCCTTCTTGATGATCTGTACACGCTGGCCGGCGGTAATCAGTTCCCAGTCACCGTCCTGCGCGGCAGGGTAGTACTCACGCAGGGCCTCGACCTTGGCGCCGTGGCGCTTGGCGACTTCCTTGACCAGGTAAGCGGTGAGGTCCATGTTGTCCTTGGCCACGGCCAGCATCGGAATGATGTTCGAAGGCCGGATCGACAGCGGCAAATCCAGGTACGAGCCGTTCTTCAGGAAGTTCGTGGAGAACCCGGCGTAGGGGCCGAAGAGCAGGGAGCGCTTGCCGGCAACGTAGCGGGTATCCAGGTGTGGAACGGACATGGGCGGAGCACCGACCGATGCCTGGCCGTAGACCTTGGCACTGTGCTGGGCTGCCAGCGTCTCGTCGGTGCAGCGGAAGAACTGTCCGGAAACCGGGAAGCCGCCGTACCCCTTGCTCTCCGGGATGCCGGAGGCCTGCAGCAGATGCAGGGCCCCGCCGCCGGCGCCCACGAAGACGAACTTGGCGTGGATGGAACCGTGTTCGCCGGACTTGGGGTGCTTAAGCGCGAGGTCCCAGCCGCCGCCGGAGGCGCGCTGGATGCCGGTGACGTTGTGGCCGTAGTTGACCTCGACGCCGTTGTTCCCGAGGTAGCCCGTCAGCTCCCGGGTCAGGGCACCGAAGTCGACGTCGGTCCCTTCCGCGGCGCGGGTCGCGGCGATCCGCTGCTGCGGGTCGCGGCCCTTGACGATAAGCGGCGCCCATTTGGCGATCTGGGCGTGGTCCTCGGAGTACTCCATGGAGCGGAACAGCGGGTTCGGTTTGAGGGCCTCATAGCGGGTGCGCAGAAACTTCGTGTTCTCCTCACCGATCACAAAGCTCATATGCGGAACGGTGTTGATGAACCCTTTGGGGGAACCGATCAAGCCCTCTGTGACGAGGTGGGACCAGAACTGGCGGGACAGCTGGAACTGCTCGTTGATAAGCAGGGCCTTTGCCGGGTTCACCGAGCCGTCTTTGGCTGCCGGTGAGTAGTTGAGCTCACACAGCGCGGCGTGTCCGGTGCCGGCGTTGTTCCACGGGTCGGAGCTTTCCAGGCCCGGCTCGTCCAGCTTCTCGAACAGGGATATGGTCCAGTTCGGCTCGAGCTGCTTCAGGAAAGCACCGAGCGTGGCGCTCATGATGCCGCCGCCAATCAGGACGACGTCGGCATGTTGGGTCTTGGAAATGAAAGTCACAATCAGTCTCCGATAGCAGCGGGTCTGGCTGTCACAGAATATCCCCGCACCCGGCTCATACTGAAATTGGACCCACCCGTCAAGGCTTTAGCTCCACCTTTGTGAAAACTTCATTGAGGACCGGAGACGCCGGGTACTTCAGCACACGGTCGGAAAGGGCCAGCGCAGAGATCGGGAAGGCAATCGGTACTGCTGGGACCGTAGCGGCGATCTGCGCGTTGATGGTCTGGTATTGCTCGGTCCGTTCCTTGCCGTCGGGCAGGCCGCGCGCCCGGGCAATCTTGGAAAAGACCTGCGGGTCCTGGTAGCCGAACTCGCCGGTGTTTTCGCCAAAGAGCGGCCCCACGAAGTTGTCCGGATCGGAGTAGGAGCCGTTCCAGCCCAGCAGGTGCAGGGCATGATCGCCGGGTGAGGTGACCTTCTGCAGGTATCCCTCCGACCACTCGACCGGCACCGGCTTGATGTTCAGCCCGACGGCGGTCAGCTGCTTGCTGATTTCGGCGTAGACCTTCTCCGGCGTCGGCAGGTAGGGCCGGGTGACGTTCAGCGGATAGTAGAACTTCAGTTCCTCGCCCTGGTAGCCGGCCTCCTTAAGCAGCTCCTTGGCTTTTTCCGGATTGTGGCCCAGCGCCGGAGCATTGTTGTTGAAGCCGCTGAGCTTCGGCGGGACAAACTGCGTCGCCTGCGCGGTGTTGTCAATAAAGAACCGGCGGATCAGGGTGTCCTTGTCCAGCGCCATTTCGATGGCCTGGCGGACCTTCAGGTTCTGCAGGATGGGCACTTCCTGGTTCATGCCCAGGTACATAACGGAGAAAGGATCCCGCTGGATGATCTGTTCGCCGCGTTTCACCAGCTGATCGAAGTTGCCGACGGTGACGGCGTCATAGGCGTCGATCTTGCCATCGAACAGGGCCTGCATCCGGGCCTGGGTGTGGTCGTAGGTGACGAAGTTGATGGTGGCGATCTGGCCCTTGTCCCCCCAGTAGTCCTTATTGCTGGCCAGGGTGATGCTGTTTTCGTCCCAGGACTTAAAAACGTAGGGGCCGGTACCCACCGGATGGAGCCCGTAGGCGGAAACCGGCTGGCCCTCCTGGCTCCGGTTCAGCTCATCGGCCTGTTGGGCCGTCAGCGCCTGCGGCGAGGACATGGCGAAGGCGGGCAGCGTGAGGGCCTGCAGGAACCCGGTGAAGGCTTGGGTCAGATCGATCCGCACGTTGTCCGGGGCCAGCGCGGTGCAGCCCTTATAGATCGAGAGTGATGCCTGGTCGGCGTGGGCTTTAAAGACGCCCTTGAACGTCGTCCCCGGGGCCAGTGCGCGCAGCGGGGCGGAAAAGTTGAACCAGCGGTCGAAGTTCTTGCACACGGCTGCGGCGTCGAAGGCGGTCCCGTCCTGGAAGGACACCTGCTCACGCAGCTTGAACGTATAGGCTCGGCCGTCATCGCTTGTCTTCCATTCCGTGGCGAGCAGCGGCGTTGGCGCTCCAGTGGTCTGGTCCACTCCCACGAGCCCCTCCAGGACCTGGCGCGTAATCCTGTACGACTCAATGTCGGATACAACGGCAGGGTCAAGGCCAAGCGGCTGCGAGGCGGTGCCGAAGGTAAAGACGGCACTGGGGCCGGGCTCGGCCGAACTCGCCGAGGCGGTGCCCGGTCCCGGTCCGGGAACCGCTGTACAGGCGGCCACTGGCAGCATCAGGAGCACGGCGCCGACGCCTGCCGCAAGGCGTCGCACTGCTTTGGTGCGTGCGTCACCGGCCCGCGTTCCGCTGGCATTGCTGGGTCGCGGGGTACGGCGGGGCGCTGTACTTCTGGGCACTCGGAGATCACCTCTGGAGACTGGATGGACCGCCGGCTGCGGAACAGGCCCATTCTAGTTGACCGGCCCGGACGATCCCTCTGAAACGTGCAGGCGGGGCCCGCGGGCTGCACTGGGGCCACAAAAAAGAGACCCGCACCGGTCGGTGCGGGCCTCTATTTCTCCTGGTTGGTCCAGGGAGTCAGGCTGGAGCCGCAGCAGGAGCGTTCAGCGGTGCCTACTTGGGCATCAGGACCGAGTCGATCATGTAGACCGTGGCGTTGGCGGTCATCACGCCACCGCAGACGACGTTGGCCTCGTCAACCTTGAGGGCGTCCTTGGCGCCGGTGACCGTTACGGAACCGCCCTGGACCGTCTTGTGCGTGCCGACGATCTTGTCCGGGCTGATCTTGCCTTGGACGACGTGGTAGGTCAGGATCTTGCTAAGCAAGGCATCGTCCGTCTTGAGGGTTTCGATCGTGGCGGCGTCGATCTTCTTGAAGGCATCATCAGTCGGCGCGAAGACGGTGAATTCGCCGCCATTGAGGGTGTCGACCAGATCGACCTTCGGGTTGAGCTTGCCGGACACCGCAGCGGTCAGGGTGGTCAGGATCGGGTTGTTCGACGCTGCGACCGCTACCGGGTCCAGGGCCATTCCGGACACGGAGCCGGCGCCGTCGGGAACCTGGGCGGCGTAGGCGGCACAGCCGCTTCCGACGAGGTTGGCTGCCGGATCCATGGCTGCTGCCGAGCTGGCGGATGGCGACGGTGCCATGCTCGATTTCGACGGGCTGGACTCCGGGGCCGAGGAGCTGGGTGCGGCGGTGGTGCTGCCACCGCAGGCAGTGAGGCTGAGCAGGGCTGCAGCCGCGATGCCTGCCACGGAAAGTGTTGTGCGCTTGATGGTCTGCATTTCGGATTCTCCTGTGTTGTACCGATCCTTGCCAGCGGCGGACTTTGCCGTGCTGGTCCTGCTCCGAGGTCTTGGGCACCGCCCCTTGGTTGGTGTCTCAATGGGTATTCGCGGGGTCGGTGGAGGTGGATGGGTACGGAATCACAATTCTTTTTGGCTCGCCGGAAGGGCACTGTTTGAGCGGATTCGGGCGGGGCCGGCGGGCGTCCGCGGTACCGGCGGGCCCGGGATGGATGACAGAAAAAGAGCCCCGGTCCGCGGACCGGGGCTCTTCTTCAGTGTGTGCGCAAGGGGGGATTTGAACCCCCACGCCCGAAGGCACAGGAACCTAAATCCTGCGTGTCTGCCAATTTCACCACTCGCGCTCGGCTCCGTCGCCGTCATGCCAGGGGCAAGTCGGGGGCGGATGCCAGGCTCCATTGTACATTTCGCGCCGTGCCGTGCGGCGACCGGGCTTCCGCCGGACACACTTTCTGCCCTATAAGCCTGATTAGTCGTTGACGTTGAGGTCCCGGCGGAGCTTTGCCACATGTCCGGTGGCCCGGACGTTGTACTGGGCGAGAATGACCTTTCCGTCGGGATCGATGACGACCGTGGACCGGATAAGTCCTTGGTACGTCTTCCCGTAGTTCTTTTTCTCGCCCCAGGCCGCGTAGGCCTCGGCAACGCTGTGGCCCGGGTCAGACAGCAAAGGGAAGCTCAGTCCTTCCGCGGCTGCGAACGTGGCGAGCTTGGCCACGGGGTCCGGGGAAATACCCACCACCTCGTAGCCGGCCTGCTGCAGGGAAGCCAGGGAATCCCGGAAATCGCACGCCTGCTTTGTGCATCCGGGGGTGGCGGCGGCCGGGTAGAAGTAGACGACGGTGCTGCGGCCGCGGAAGTCCGCAAGCGAGACGTCCACCCCTGCCGAATTCGTCAAAGTGAAGTTTGGTGCCGGGTCACCGGGGACGAGTCGTTCAGCCATGTTGTGCTCCTTCTCAAGGTGGTCGCCGGGTGGCGAAATTCCAGCCTAGTGAGCGTTGGTGCGGGCACCGAATCCTGCGATCGCTATACTCTTGGGTATGCCTGATATGGATCGCTGGCCCACGGGCCGCCTATTGTCCACGGCAGCACGCCTTGTCGAACACTCCTGGAACGAGAAACTGGGGGCCATTGGCTTGACCCACGCCGGGGTCATCGCCATGGAAGTGCTCGCTGTCAACGGACCCATGACGCAGGCCCAACTTGCCCAATTGGTGCGTGTCCAGGCGCAGACCATGGGAAAGACACTCAGCCGGCTGGAAGCTCACGGCCACATCTCGCGGGAGCGCAGTGCCTCAGACCGCCGCAGCCACGTCGTGTCGTTGACGGACCGCGGGCGCCAGGCCGTTTTCGAGGCCGCGGACATGGAACGTTCAGTACTCGCTTCCGCCTCCATCGACCCCGACGTGTTGCGCCAGGAGCTCCGGGCCGTCGTCACCGAACTGGCGACCAACATTTCCTCGACCGACGCGAAGGCAATCGTCACCGCAGCGGACCCGAGCCTGCCGGTCGAAGCCAACTAGGGAACCGGGGCCCAGGCGGCACTCTTCGCGGCCGCACCGCCGTGCCGCCGACCGGGTAGTCCAGACTGGAAACGAGTACACACTACTGGTTTCCAACGGGCAGCTTTAGGGGAGCATGGGCCCATGAGAAGCTACGTCCTCGAAGCCAGGTCCTTGGAACATCGCTGCCAATGCTGCGGTGACTTTGCCGCAGCGGTGTTTTGCGAGGACTGCGATCCGCACGTGCCCCTTGGGGCTACGTCCGCCCGCCAACCCTCCGGCGCGCCGGTCACAAAGAGCGAACCCGCCCGCTCACCAGGGCCCGTGTTTTACGGGACCGTGTTTTACGGGACCGTGTTTTTGCGGGACCCTGCCTCCATGGCGCCGTGTCCCTCGGCGGCGCTGGTGCCCGCCGCCGTAGGCTCAAGGGATGGATGCACACCCGATGGCGGAGTTGGACGGGCAGACCTCGATCAACGAGCTGCTTGACGAGCCCGTGGGCGCGTCGCCGGTCCAGTTGACGCTGCCAATCCACTTTCAAATGCCCGCAATCCGGCGGGAAAGTTCCGCCGCCTTCAGTTAAGGGAGCCTGCTCGGTCCGCTGGTCCGCTGGGCCGCTGCGGCACGCGCATAGACTGCGTGTTATGGACGAGAGCTACGTCGCCACGTCGACGATCACGATCGGTGCCACGCCGGAGCGGGTCTGGTCCGTGATCACAGATCCCGCGGCGATCAAAGAATTTATGTTCGGCACGGATGTTGTGACCGGCTGGACGGTGGGCGGACCGATCCGCTGGCGCGGAACCTGGCAGGGCAAAGACTACGAAGACAGGGGCGAGATTCTCGAACTGAAGCCCGGCCGCAGTTTGGTCACAACGCATTTCAGCCCGCTGACCGGCCAAGCCGACGTTCCGGCGAACTACCACACACTCACGTGGACGCTGGAGGGAGCCGCTGGCTCAACCCGGCTCACGCTCACCCAGGACAACAACGACAGTCCTGAAGCAGCAGCCCATTCCCAAGGCATGTGGGATAGCCTCGTGCGGGCCGTGAAGGCGATCGCCGAACGCGGCTAAGGCGACACCACACGATCCCGGAACGCCGCCAAGAGCGGTCAAATCCACAAATGCGGGCGGCTGGCTGGTAGCGGTCCGCCGGGCAGCCTGCTTTAGACCCCGTCCGGGAAGGTGAACGCCGCCGGCATAGGTGACGGCGCCACACCGTAGTGGAGGACGATTTCGTCGTGGGCTTTCAGGACGACGGCTTGGACGGGGGCTTCCTGCTTGGTGCCGTTTACGGTGACTGACCAGTCGGCGATAGCCGAATGGGCGGACCCCGGGGTCTGGTCGGTGCCGTCCAAGACGCCCCATTCGGCAAGCAGCTGGCTGAGCCGGTAGGTTTCGCCGGCGACCGGTGCCTCAATGTGGATGATGCCGGACTCGTCATGGGTGTGCAGGGACGAGATGCCGTCCGGTTTGCCGTCAGCGCCGAAGCTGAAACCGATGTCCGCGGGGATCGTAACGGGCTTGCCGTCCACATAAATATCCAGGTGGGCGTGGAAATGCTCGGCCGCACCTTCGGCGTTCAGCACTTCCAAGCCCGATGCGTTGATCCGATCGGCGCTGCCCTTTCTCTCCAGCTCCCAGCCGGTGGCTGCTGCCGCGGCGGCGGGGGACCCCGGTGTGGCTGCCTCGCCGGTAGTGGATACCGCAGTTCCGGGCGGGGGAGCCGCGGTTGAACAGCCGGAGACGGCAAAGGCGATGCCGGCCAGGGTCACTGCGAGCGGGCGGAAGTTCTGCACGGGACTGCTTTCGGTCGGGACCAGGGACGGACGCCCCGTGATCGTCCCGGCCCGGGCGGGTCGGACGAACATCGCGGCGGTCTGTGCGGGCCGGAAACGGCGTCGTTGGGACAACGGTTAGGGCCAGGTTCCCAGTATTGCCGGGTTTTGCCCCTGAGCTGATCCCCGGGGGCCAAGTCGGGCAAAAGAAAACCCCGCCCTAACGGCTTTTGGCCAGTTAGAACGGGGTTTTCTCGGTGGTGCACCCCCCGGGACTCGAACCCGGAACCCATTGATTAAGAGTCAATTGCTCTGCCAGTTGAGCTAGAGGTGCAGCTGTTGTTGGTGTTCATTGCGGGGTTTTTGTTCCCGCGTTGTTCTCCGCAACGACATGAAACTCTACACGACTTTGGGCAGGGTGTGAAATCGGCTGGTGTGGTGCGTCCCGGGGCTAAACTGGCAGCGCCAAAACCAGCACAAAGTCGGGGTTTTTATTGTTGCTGAGCACCCAGAGGCGGCCGTCCGGAGCCAGGGCGACGTCCCTGATCCTCCCGTACATCCCGGTGAAATAGCTCACAGGGTCGCCGGCGAACTCACCGTTCAGCGGCACCGCCCACACCCGTTGCCCCCGCAACGCGCCCAGATAAGCCGTCTCGCCGACGATTTCGAGCCCGCTGGGAGACGAATCCGCCGTCGAGGGCCACACCACTTTCGCGTCCAGGAAGCCGGCACGGTGCGGGGAGCCGGTGACCTCCGGCCAGCCGTAGTTGCCGCCGGGCACAATCAGGTTAAGTTCGTCGTCGACATCCGGGCCGAATTCGCTCGCCCATAGCCGGCCGGAGCTGTCCCAGTCGAGTCCCTGGACGTTGCGGTGGCCGAGGCTGTACACCGGGTTGCCGTCGAAGGGATTGCCCGGGGCCGGTCGTCCGGCGGGTGTGATGCGCAGAATCTTGCCTCCGAGGGCCTTCGGGTCCTGCGGCTGGCCGCGGCGCTGCGAATCGCCGGTGCCGACGTACAGCTGGCCGTCCGGTCCGAACCGGATCCGGCCACCGTTGTGTGTGCTGGCCTTGGGAATTCCGGTGAAAATGACTTCCGGGACACCCAGCCGCAGGGCTCCGGTGTTGCCCTCAATTCGCAGCCTGGCGATCCGGTTGTCACTTTCGGCGGTGAAGTAGGCGTAGAGGTACCGGTCCCTCGCGAAGTCCGGTGACACAGCCAGGCCCAGCAGCCCGCCTTCGCCGCCGGGTACGACGTCGGGCACTTTACCCAGCGTGCCGGCCGGCCCGTTTCCGGCCCCGGGCGCGATGGTCCGCAGCAGGGCAGTGTCCCGTTCGGAAATGACGGCGGTTCCGTCCGGCAGGAAGACCGTGGACCACGGCAGCCGGAGCTCGGCGTTGAGCTGTCCGGCAACCGTCGGCTGGTCCGTTGTGGGCAGGGGCCCTGCCGGGCCGCTGCCGGCCGGCAGGCTGGAGCTGGACAGGGGAACCGTGCCCGCGGGAGCGGTAGGACCACTGTGGCCGGGCGTGCAGCCGCTCAGCAGGACCGCGACGCCCGCAGCCAAGGCCGCCCGATGCCATCCATGCCGTGGGCGGGCGGCCGGCGGAGCGGGGTGAGCGTACAGGAGTGCTTCCCGCCACACGCCGATCGCCGTCATCTGTGCCCCTGGGCCGGTTCCCTGCTTCTCACGTGCCCGGAGCTCGCTAGTGCCGAGTCCGTCGCGGAGCTCGGAAACCGGCCGCTTCGGCGTGCGCCGGGGACAGGAACCAGACCTCGGCGACGGTCTCCTCGAAGGACGGGCTGGTCTCGTCGTGATAGACCATCGACGAGGCGTTGCCCTTAACCGTGAAGCCCTCCGGGCCGCTGCCGTCCGGAGCCGGCGCTGCCGATCCCTCGCCATAGGGCTGATCGACAGCGAGATGGCCGGCTGGTTCGGCGCCATGGCCGGCAGCGGTTTCCGAGGCGGCCGAAGATGCTGCCGACTGGCGGGTGTCGGCCGCAGAAATGCCGGTGCCGGCCGCGGCAGTTAGGGTGCTGGCCTCGGCAGCAGGGGAACCGGCCGTTGACTGCGCAGGCGGCACTGCCGCTGGCGCCGGCACGGTGTGTGCCTCGGCTGCCTCGACGCTTGCCTCAGTTGCCTCAGTTGCCTCAGCTGCCTCGACGCTTGCCTCAGTTGCCTCAGCTGCCTCGACGCTTGCCTCAGTTGCCTCCGCCGATTCAGTTGCTTCCGCCGCGGCCGACTCGGCGCCGGGGAGGGTAGGCGCGTGGGGTTGGGTGTATTCAGGGTGGTGCACGGGCAGGCTCTCGGCGACAGCCGAAGCCTGCGCGGCCAGGTGCTCGGACCTGGCACCTCCGGCTGCGTCCGGGTGCACCATGCTGTGCGGCTCGGCCGGCGGTGTCTCTGACCATTGGGTTTCCCAATCCGCGCCCTGCTCGGCCGGGACTGTTTCGGCGGCAGCTGCGGGCAGGTCCGGCAGCGCCGGCTTGGGGGAAGCCGGAGCGGGCTCCGCTGCTTTCGACCCGGCGGCTGCGTCGCCCTCGTTGGAGGCTGCAGCCGGCGCTGCGGTGGCGGGCGTTGCGGTGGCGGGCGCATTGACGGTGGCGCCGGACTTGCCGCGCGAGCTGTTGCGGCCAAGCAGCCACCAGACGATCGCGACAATAACTACAATGACAACAAGCCAGATAATCCAATCCATAGCAGAGCCTTTCTATCCATAAGGCAAGGTTGCCGTTGCTTGACGGTACGTCGGCCCTGAGGCGGCTGTCCACCCGCCAAGCCGCCGGCCTGTAGCCTCTTTTCATGGATTTCAAGAGACTGCGTATTCTCCGTGAGCTCGCCGACCGCGGCACTGTCGGAGCCACGGCCGAGGCGATGAAGGTGACACCCTCTGCCGTCTCGCAGCAGCTCAAGACCCTGCAGGAGGAGCTGGGCGTGGTCCTGGTCGAGAAGTCGGGCCGGGGAGTGCGCCTCACGGAGGCCGGCCTCGCGATGGCGGGGGCAGCTGCAGAGGTATCAACGGCCCTCGCCCGGGCCGAAGCCACCATCGACACCTACCGGCGCGGCTGGCAAACGCACGTCAAGGCAGCATTCTTTCCAAGCGCCGCCGAGATGTTCCTCCCGGGTCTCCTGCACCGGGTAAAAGCCATCGACGGGCTCCGCTTCCAAGCCCATTTCGAGGATCCCAACGTGGCCGGGTTTGCGGGGCTGACAGCCGACTATGACATTGTGCTGGCGCACAGCGTCGATGGTCCGGATGTTTTTGCCCGGCTGGGCCTGACAGTGGTGCCGCTGCTGGAGGAACCCCTCGACGTTGCCATCCCCGAGGGCCATGCGCTCGCAGGCAAGGCGACGCTGCGGGCGGAAGACGTTATCGGCTTCCCCTGGATGGGAGTGCCGGAGGGGTTCCCTTTTGATACTGTCCTCCGCCAGATCGAAGTGCAGGCCGATTCCCCCGCCGACCGCGCCCAGCTCTTCCCCGACCTGCGGGTCCTTGAGGCCCTGGTCAGCGCCGGGCACGGGCTGAGCCTGCTGCCGCGTTACACGGCGCTGAAGAACCAGGGCAGGGGCTTCGTTCTGCGTCCGCTGGAGGGGGTCAAAGCCAGCCGCAGCATCGTTGCCCTCGCGCGTCCCGACGTTGCTGTCCGGACCACCATCCGGCAGGTGCTCACCATGCTCCAGGCCGAGGCGCAGTCAGTCGCCGCGGCCCCGGAGCTGCGTGACGCCGCTCACCTCAACTGATGCGCCATGTCCCGAGTATCCGCATAATGAGACAGCGGTCCATTATTTGGTCGCAATATTCCTGTTTTTAGGCTTAATGCGCTCTTTCGGGTCGTTGGGCGCGGCGGCTGAGCCCTAGACTTTGACCCATGAGTGAGGACACCCAAACAGCAACAGCCACCAAGCCGGATATCAAACCCCGCAGCCGGGTCGTCACCGACGGGATTCACGCCGCCCCTGCGCGCGGTATGTTCCGCGCGGTCGGGATGGGCGACGACGACTTCGCCAAGCCCCAGATCGGCGTCGCGAGCTCCTGGAACGAAATCACTCCCTGCAACCTGTCGCTGAACAGGCTCGCCTCAGCCGTTAAGGAGGGTGTTCACGCCGGTGGCGGATTCCCGATGCAGTTCGGCACCATCTCCGTCTCGGACGGCATCTCGATGGGGCACGAGGGGATGCACTTCTCGCTGGTGTCCCGCGAAGTCATCGCCGACTCCGTGGAAACCGTGATGCAGGCCGAACGAATCGACGGCTCAGTCCTGCTGGCAGGCTGCGACAAGTCCCTGCCCGGCATGCTGATGGCTGCCGCCCGCCTGGACCTCGCCGCCGTCTTCCTCTACGCAGGCTCCATCATGCCTGGCTGGGTCAAGCTGGAGGACGGCTCCGAAAAGGAAGTCACCCTGATCGACGCGTTCGAAGCCGTCGGCGCCTGCGCCGCCGGCAAGATGAGCATGGAAGACCTGACCCGCATCGAAAAGGCCATCTGCCCGGGCGAAGGTGCCTGCGGCGGAATGTACACCGCCAACACCATGGCCTGCATCGGCGAAGCGCTGGGCATGTCCCTGCCCGGCTCGGCAGCACCGCCCTCGGCCGACCGCCGCCGCGACGCCTTTGCACGCAAGTCCGGCGAGGCCGTCGTCGAGCTCCTCCGGCTGGGCATCACCGCGCGGGACATCTTGACCAAAAAGGCTTTCGAGAACGCCATTGCCGTCACCATGGCCTTCGGCGGATCCACCAACGCCGTGCTGCACCTGCTCGCGATCGCCCGCGAGGCCGAAGTGGAGCTCTCGCTGGAGGACTTCAACCGCATCGGCGACAGGATCCCGCACCTGGGTGACCTGAAGCCGTTCGGCCGCTACGTGATGACCGACGTCGACAAGATCGGTGGTGTGCCGGTCATCATGCGCGCGCTGCTCGATGCCGGCCTGCTCCATGGGGACTGCCTTACCGTCACGGGCAAGACCGTCGCGGAGAACCTTGCCGAGATCAACCCGCCGGACCTGGATGGGAAGATCCTCCGGGCCATGGACAACCCCATCCACAAAACCGGCGGCATTACGATCCTGCACGGCACGATGGCTCCCGAAGGCGCCGTCGTGAAAAGCGCGGGCTTCGATGCCGACGTCTTCGAGGGCACCGCCCGCGTTTTCGAGCGCGAGCAGGGGGCCCTGGACGCGCTCGACAAGGGCCAGATCCAGGCCGGGGACGTTGTTGTTATCCGCTACGAGGGCCCCAAGGGAGGACCGGGAATGCGCGAAATGCTCGCGATCACCGGTGCCATCAAGGGCGCGGGCCTTGGCAAGGACGTCTTGCTGCTGACCGACGGACGCTTCTCCGGCGGAACAACGGGACTCTGCATTGGCCACGTCGCCCCGGAGGCCGCCGACGGCGGCCCCATCGCCTTCGTCAATGACGGCGACCGGATCCGCGTTGACATTGCGGCCCGCAGCTTCGACCTGCTGGTGGACGAAGCCGAGCTCGAAGCCCGCAAGGTGGGTTGGGAGCCCCTCCCGGCCAAGTTCACCAAGGGCGTGCTGGCCAAGTACGCCAAGCTCGTGCACAGCGCCTCCACAGGCGCGTACTGCGGGTAACAAGCACGTTGAACACCTGAACCCAACTAGCTCGCAGCTGAGGTCGTTTTGGACGCTCAAAACGGTACTTAGCTGCGAGTCAGTTGGGAGGGTGTTCAGCAGGTGGACAACGATGTCCACATGGTGAGACAGTGCCCGGACTCGTTGACACGTGTCTCACTCAGAGGGAAAACTGAATGCATGATCGCATTCGTTACCGCTGGCGCCGCTGCAGGTGTCGTCGTCCTTACCAAGCGCGTGGCTCCATAGCCTTCACTGGTAACGAACCGTCACGCGCGAACCCCTCGAAGAGCCATCCGGCTGAGGGGTTTTTTTATTTCCGCACCACCAGATCACCGAAGATCCAACCGAAGATCCACTAAGGAAGAGTCCGATGAGCAAAGGATCGCCGATCAGCCCCTCGCTGATGGCCGCTAAGTCCGCTGGAGCCACCAAGGCTCCGGAACGCGTCGAACGCCCGGCCGACGCCGGCGTCGACACTGCTGCTGTCTCTCCTGTCCTTGGACCGAACAACGTCGTACCCCCGACGGTGATGACCGGTTCACAAGCAATTGTCCGCTCGCTCGAAGAACTCGGCGTGGACGATATTTTTGGTTTGCCCGGTGGCGCGATCCTGCCCACCTATGACCCCTTGATGGCTTCGAGAATGAACCACATTCTGGTCCGTCATGAACAGGGAGCCGGCCACGCCGCGCAAGGCTACGCCATGGTTACCGGACGGGTTGGCGTTTGCATCGCCACCTCGGGTCCGGGTGCCACCAACCTCGTTACCGCCATTATGGATGCCCACATGGACTCCGTGCCGATGGTGGCCATCACCGGCCAGGTTTCCAGCGGGGTGATCGGCACCGATGCCTTCCAGGAAGCTGACATCGTAGGCATCACCATGCCGATCACCAAGCACTCCTTCCTGGTGACCGACCCCAACGACATCCCGCACGTGATGGCCGAAGCCTTCCACCTGGCTTCGACCGGCCGCCCAGGTCCCGTGCTGGTCGACGTTGCCAAGGACGCCCAGCAGGGGCAGATGACCTTCTCCTGGCCGCCCAAGATCGACCTGCCTGGCTACCACCCGGTGCTCCGGGGCCACAGCAAACAGGTCCGCGAAGCCGCCCGGCTGATCGCGGCGGCCAGCAAGCCCGTGCTCTATGTAGGCGGCGGTGTGGTCAAGGCGCACGCCTCGGCGGAACTGCTGGAGCTCGCCGAACTCTCCGGTGCCCCCGTGGTTACCACCCTGATGGCACGCGGCGTTTTCCCGGACTCGCACCCGCAGCATGTCGGTATGCCGGGTATGCACGGAACGGTCTCCGCCGTGACCGCCCTGCAGCAGTCGGACCTGCTGATCACCTTGGGGGCACGCTTCGACGACCGGGTCACCGGTGTGTTGAAGTCCTTCGCGCCAAACGCCAAGGTCATCCACGCGGACATCGATCCGGCCGAAATCTCCAAAAACCGCACGGCGGATGTGCCGATCGTGGGGTCGGTCAAGGAGATCATCCCCGAACTCAGCGATGCCCTGCGCGCCGTGTTCGCCGCCTCCGGAGCCCCGGACTACACCAACTGGTGGGCCTTCCTGAACAACCTCAAGGAAACCTACCCGCTGGGCTGGACCGAACCCGACGACGGCCTCAGCGCACCCCAGCGCGTGATCGAACGGATCGGAGCCCTGACCGGGCCCGAAGGCGTCTACGTGGCCGGCGTCGGCCAGCACCAGATGTGGGCCTCGCAGTTCATCAAATACGAGCGTCCGCACGCCTGGCTGAACTCCGGCGGTGCCGGCACCATGGGCTACGCCGTACCGGCCGCCATGGGTGCAAAAGTGGGCAACCCGGACCGTGTGGTGTGGGCCATCGACGGGGATGGCTGCTTCCAGATGACGAACCAGGAACTGGCCACCTGCGCGATCAACAACATCCCGATCAAGGTGGCCATCATCAACAACTCCTCGCTGGGCATGGTGCGGCAGTGGCAGACCCTGTTTTACGAGGGGCGCTACTCGAACACCGACCTTAATACCGGCCACGGCACCATCCGGATCCCGGACTTTGTCAAGCTGGCGGATGCCTACGGCTGCGCGTCCTTCCGCTGCGACCGCGACGAGGACATCGACGCCACCATTCAGAAGGCCCTTGCGATCAACGACCGCCCGGTGGTCATTGACTTCGTGGTGAGCCCCAACTCCATGGTGTGGCCGATGGTCCCTGCCGGAGTCAGCAATGACCAGATCCAGGTTGCCCGCAACATGACCCCGGAATGGGAAGAGGAGGACTGAACATGACCCGCCACACACTGTCCGTTCTGGTCGAAGACAAGCCGGGTGTGCTAACCCGCGTCGCCAGCCTCTTCGCCCGACGGGCCTTCAACATCAACTCCCTGGCTGTCGGGCCGACGGAAGTTCGGGGGATGTCCCGGATGACCGTCGTCGTCGACGCCGACGGCGAGCTGATCGAACAGATCACCAAACAGCTCAACAAGCTGGTCAACGTGATCAAGATCGTTGAGCTCACCGCCGAATCCTCCGTACAGCGCGACCACATCCTGGTCAAGGTACGGGCGGATGCCGCAAACCGGCTGCAGGTCACCCAGGCTGCCGACCTGTTCCGCGCATCAGTGGTCGACGTCTCTACGGAGTCGGTAGTGATTGAGGCTACGGGCCACCCCGAAAAGCTCGCCGCACTGCTTTCGGTGCTTGAGCCATTTGGCATCCGGGAAATCGTGCAGTCCGGCACCCTCGCCGTGGGGCGGGGATCCCGCTCCATGAGCGACAGGGCACTGCGCAGCGCTTAAGGCCCCGCGCAAAACACACCCCGCGGCCCGCCCCGGGCCGCGGACAGGCTGTGCCGCAGCACCACCAGATTTCAAGATGTTCCACCGACAAGCACCACCCTAGATTCCACTCAAAAGGAGACACCCCAGTGACTGAAATGTTCTACGACGACGACGCCGACCTGTCGATCATCCAGGGCCGCACCGTCGCCGTGATCGGTTACGGCTCCCAGGGCCACGCCCACGCCCTCAGCCTGCGCGATTCCGGTGTTGACGTCCGCGTCGGCCTCAAGGAAGGCTCGGCGTCCCGCGCCAAGGCCGAGGCCGAGGGCCTGCGTGTCCTGAACGTCGCCGAGGCCGTTGCCGAAGCCGACCTCATTATGGTCCTCACCCCGGACCAGGTCCAGCGCCACGTCTACGCCGAGGACATCGCTCCGAACCTGCAGCCCGGAGACGCACTGTTCTTCGGCCACGGCTTCAACATCCGCTACGGCTACATCAAGCCCCCGGCCGACGTCGACGTCGCCCTCGTTGCCCCCAAGGGCCCGGGCCACATCGTCCGCCGCGAGTTCGAAGCCGGCCGCGGCGTGCCGGACCTGATCGCCGTCGAGCAGAACCCGTCCGGCAAAGCCAAGGAACTGGCACTCTCCTACGCGAAGGCCATTGGCGGCACCCGTGCCGGCGTCATCGAGACGACCTTCACCGAAGAGACCGAAACGGACCTCTTCGGCGAGCAGGCCGTTCTTTGCGGCGGGGCCTCGCAGCTGGTCCAGTACGGCTTCGAGGTTCTCACCGAGGCAGGTTACAAGCCGGAGGTCGCCTACTTCGAGGTGCTGCACGAGCTCAAACTGATCGTGGACCTGATGGTTGAAGGCGGCATCGCCAAGCAGCGCTGGAGCGTCTCCGACACCGCTGAGTTCGGTGACTACGTTTCCGGCCCACGGGTGATCACCCCGGATGTGAAGGAAAACATGAAGGCTGTCCTGGCGGACATCCAGGACGGCACCTTCGCCAAGCGTTTCATCGACGACCAGGACGCCGGAGCCCCGGAGTTCAAGGCGTTGCGCAAGAAGGGCGAGGACCACCCGATCGAGGCCACCGGCCGGGAACTGCGCAAACTGTTCTCCTGGATCAAGAACGAGGACGACTACACCGAAGGCTCAGTGGCCCGCTAGGCACTGACCGGCAGGGGAGCCGGACACCATTTCTGGGGTCCGGCTTCCTTGCTGTACAGATTCACCCGATTCACCAAAATCCCCACCTGAATACAAGAGAGCTAAAGAGGTCACCGGTGACAAGCACCAAACCTGTAGTACTCCTCGCTGAGGAACTTTCGCCCGCCACGATCGAGGCCCTGGGCCCGGACTTCGAGATCCGGCAGACCGACGGCGCCGACCGTTCCCAGCTGCTCTCTGCGATCGTCGACGTCGACGCGATCCTGGTCCGCTCGGCCACCCGGCTGGACGCCGAAGCCATCGCCGCCGCGAAGAACCTCAAGGTGATCGCCCGCGCCGGCGTGGGACTCGACAACGTCGACATCAAGGCCGCCACCCGGGCCGGCGTGATGGTAGTGAACGCACCCACCTCAAACATCGTCTCCGCCGCGGAGCTCACCGTCGGGCACATCCTGAGCCTCGCCCGGCACATCCCGCAGGCCAGTGCCGCACTCAAGGCCGGGGAGTGGAAGCGCTCCAAGTACACCGGCATCGAACTCTTTGAGAAGAAGATCGGCATCATCGGCCTGGGCCGGATCGGCGCCTTGGTCGCCGCCCGCCTCAAGGGCTTCGACACCAAGATCCTCGCCTACGATCCCTACGTGACCTCGGCCCGCGCCGCCCAGCTTGGTGTGCAGCTGGTGACCCTGGACGAACTCCTTGCGCAGTCGGACTTCATCACCATCCACATGCCCAAGACCCCGGAAACGGTCGGTATGCTCGGTGCCGAGGCCTTCAAGAAGATGAAGAGCACCGCGTACGTCGTCAACGTCGCCCGCGGCGGTCTTGTTGACGAGGAAGAGCTCTACGCAGCACTGGAGTCCGGCGAAATCGCCGGCGCCGGCGTCGACGTTTTTGTCACCGAACCCAGCACCGGCCTGCCGTTCTTCAAACTCGACAACGTGGTGGTCACCCCGCACCTGGGCGCGTCCACCGACGAGGCGCAGGAAAAGGCCGGCGTGTCGGTCGCCAGGTCGGTCCGCCTGGCCCTGGCCGGGGAACTGGTTCCCGACGCGGTAAACGTCGCCGGCGGCGTGATCGCCCCCGACGTCCGCCCGGGCATCGCCCTGATCGAAAAGCTGGGCCGGATCTTCACCGCGATGACACACGCCTCCCTCACCCAGTTCGACGTCGAGGTCGCCGGGGAAATCTCGTCCCTCGACGTCAAGGTCCTTGAACTCGCGGCCCTCAAGGGTATCTTCGCCGACGTTGTGACCGAACAGGTCTCCTACGTCAACGCCCCCGTTATCGCCGAGCAGCGCGGCATCAACGTCCGGCTGATCACCACGCCGGAAACCGAGTCGTACCGCAACGTCCTGACCCTGCGCGGCGCCCTGAGCGACGGCAGCCAGATTTCCGTCGCCGGAACCCTGACCGGGCCCAAGCAGATCCAAAAGCTGGTGGGGATCAACGGCTTCGAGGTGGAGATCCCGATCAGCGAACACCTCGTGGTTGTTGCCTACTCGGACCGCCCCGGCGTGATCGGAACCATCGGCCACATCCTGGGCATGAACAACATCAACATCGCAGGAATGCAGGTTGCGCGGCAGGACGAGGGCGGCCAGGTGCTGGCCTTGCTGACCATCGACAGCTCCGTTCCGCAGCAGGTGCTGGACGCCATCAAGGCCGGAATCGGCGCTGACGTGGTACGCGAGGTCGACCTCGAGGATTGATGACCTGAGGGTGCTCACGGCGGCGGTTCCGGCCGCCGCCGTGGCCACAAACACATGGCTGGCCTGCGTACAATGGCTAGGTCCGACTTTCGGATCCGGCCGGCAGTCCGGCCCTTACTTTTTTTGCACACCCGGCAGGGGACGCCTTCACTTCCGCAGGGAATGAACTTCGGTGTGCGCACGCAATCCAGCTTTCAGGAGCCCAATGAACGCCGTCCAGAGGTTCATCAGAAGCCGAGTGCTTCTGCTGACCGCGTCCATTTTGATCGTGGCCATGTGCCTTTCGGTCCTCGTGCAGGGACAGTCGCAGGCTGCCTTGAACCGCACCGTTGACCAGAACTCGCGCGGGCTCTATGACGTACTCGTCCAGGCCAAGGCTGACGATAACGGCGGGCTGATGCAGCCGGATATCGCCACCGGCCAGGGCGGCATCAGCTTCGAGCAACTGGACGCGCTCCGCAAGCTCACCGGAACCTCGGTAGCGGCCCCGATCAGCCTCGTCTCACGGGTCACCCAGAACCTTGAGGCCCCGCGCCTGGATGCCACCGACTACCTGGGCTACAACGCCGGGCTCGCCGGCACCGCCGGAGACCCCAGCGCCACCGATCCGAGCAAGTGGCCGGCCGCGGAATCGGTCCTGCCCGGCACGCCGAAAAAATACCGGCTCACCGCCAGCGCCGTCAGCTCCGACGGGCACTCCGAGGAGACCCTGTTCAAGACCACCGCCGAGGGATCCCTCGGCAAGGCGAAGCTCGTCGAAGAGGTAGTCGCCGGCGGCAAGAACGTCCGCATCGCAGGCCCCGCGGGTGAAACCGGCATCAAGTTCCCGGCCCCGGCTGGCGGTTCCGAGCACAGCCTCTTCGATCTTTCCGTCTCGCTGCCCGCCGCGCCCCAGGTGACGGAGTCCGTCGTCGCCGTTGACCCCGTCGCCGAACGTGCCCTGCTGGGCAGCGCCGGCGACTTCCTTGCTCCCCTGGAGAAGGCCCCGCCCGCCGACGCCCGCAATGCCGGCGCCATCGGCCGCCACTTCGAGAGCCTCTTCACCACCGGTATCGGCATGGACGAACTCAAGGAAGGCCCGGACTTCCTCGGCGTCAAGCTCAAGTACTGGGCCCCGCTGATGAGCCAGTACCAGCAGGCCAAGCGCAACGGACTGCTGACCGCGGACTCGCAGGCGATCCCGCTGATTGTCCGCTCCGGTACCTCCCTGGACCTCAAATACTCCGTCAAGATCGAAGAAATCGACGCCGCCGGCAACGTCACCAAGGACGTGGGCACCGCGACCCGTTCCCTGGACAAGGACTATCTCCCGTTCGTCTCCAAGGCGCCGTTCGCGCTCGACTGGCCCGGCTCCAAGGACCTGTCCCAGCTGCTCGGTGACACCGGAAGCTTCAGCCAGGGCCTGTACAACCCCGCCACCTGGAGTACCGACTTCGCCGCGGCCCCCAAGTACAAGGACGGTGCCACCGCCGGCAACGGCGCCGTGGACAAGACCGCGATCCCCGGCGACTGGGTCACCGTGAACCGGCTCCCCGAAAAGGCCGCCGACGGTACAGCGGTGGACCAGACGCAGCGCAAGCCCGTCGATGAGCGCTCCTACCGCGAGAACCTGGAGACCGGCAAGAAGCTCGCCACTCCGCTGGCGATGGTCTACGGCACGTTCGACGCCGAGCAGGTCAAGGCGGCCGCCGGCGACGTCAACCGCCTGCCGCTGGGCGGCTACGATCCCACGCCGTTCACGCTCACCAAGGATGCTGCCGGCAAGGACGCCGGGAACACCGAGCTGAAGCCTTCACTGAGTGCCACGGGCCTGGCGAGCCAGTCCGCCGGCGCCATCACCGACTACTACGGCCTCGCCGCCGCACGCGGCTACGAGGACAACGCCTCCGTCATCGACGCCGTGCGCATCAAGGCCAAGGCCCCCGGCAGCTGGAAAGAGGCGCAGCCGGAGGTGGAGAAGCTGGCCAACGAGATCCGGGACATGGGCCTGCAGGCAACAGTTGTGGCCGGCTCGGCCCGCGAGGACGCCAGCATCTTCGTCCCCGGCTACTCCAAGGACGACGCCGGCAAGGAGTCCCCGCTCGGCACCGTAGAGCAGTCGTGGGTGCGCCAGAACGCCGCGGACGCCGTCTCCGGCTCCCTCACCGCCACCAACCTGACGCTGCTCTTCCTGACCCTCTGCGGTGCCGCACTCCTGACCGGTGCCTCCACGGTCAGCTACGTGCGCAAACGCCGCAGCGAGGCCGGAACCCTGCGTGCCATGGGCTGGACCCAGCGCCGGATCCGGACCTGGGTGCTGGCCGAGTTCGGCGTCGGCGCCGCCCTCCTGGCCGTCGCCGGAATCGTCCTGAGCCTGCTCAGCTGGAATGCGGCCACCGCGATTGTCTCCGGCTCCGTGCTGGTGCTCTACGCAGGTGCGGCTTTCTTCGCCGCCCAGCAGTTGCGGCACCGCGAGGTGGTGGACCAGGAACCGCAGCACGATGAACGGCTGATCGCCGTGGACTCGCCGCTGACCTTCGCCAACCGGCAACTGAGCACCAACAAGTTCAACACGATTTCGCTGGCCGTCGCCGTCGGCGTCTTCGGTGCCGCGGTCGGCGGAATGGCCGCGCTGCTGATCGACATTCCCCGCGCCGCGGGGGCGAGTGCGCTCAGCGGCCTGGCCGCCGCCAGCATCGCTACCCCGAGCATCATCCTCGGGCTCTCCGGGGTGGCCGTGGGCTTGCTGCTGACCATGGTGACCGGCCGCTTCGAACTGCAGGCAAAGCGCCAGTACCTCGGCATCCTGCAGGCCATGGGCTGGAACCCGGACATGCTGGGGCAGGTCCGTTTCTTTGAAAATGCCATGGTGGGAACTGTCGCGCTGCCCCTCGGTGTCCTGGGTGCCCTGGGCGTGGGCCTCCTCCTGGCTCCCTATGCCGCGCTGTGGGCCGCTGTCGCCGGCTTTGTGGCTGTACTTTGCTGGATTCCAATTGCAACGAAAGTGGTCCGATGAACAACGACCTGAACCTTGACCGTGAGGCTCACGAGCGGATGACGGCGAGCACCCGCCGCGGTGCCCACCAGACGCGCGCCAACACGATCGTGAAGGCCGCGGACCACGCCACCCCGCTGGAGCTCAGCAACATCACCATCCACTATGGCGGCGGCAAAAGCGGTGCCGACGCTGTGAACGTGGTGGACGACTTCAACCTGACCCTGCACGCCGGCGAAATGCACTGCGTTGCCGGCCGCAGCGGTTCGGGCAAGACCAGCATCCTGACCGTCGGCGCGGGCCTGACCCTGCCGACGTCGGGCCGGGTGTTCTGGGAAGGCGACTCCCTCGAGACCATGGGCGACGACGAAATCGCCGACCGCCGCCGTGCCCTGATTGGCTACGTCGACCAGGGCGGTGCCTTGATCGACGGCATGAGCGCACTGGAGAACGTGCTGCTGCCCGCCGTGCCCGACGGCGAAGTGGACAAGCGCCGCGACATGGCCAAGGACCTCCTCGACCTCGTTGGCCTGGGCCGGCGGATGCGGCACCGCCCCGCCCAGCTCTCCGGCGGTGAGCGCCAGCGTGTGGCGATCGCCCGGGCCCTGATCCTGGGCACCCGCGTGCTGGTGGTCGACGAACCGACGGCCAGCCTGGACCGGTCCTCGGCCAACCGCATCATCAGCATCCTCAAGGACACCACCTCTGACGGAATCGCCGTCCTGGTTGCTTCGCACGACCACGAGCTTGTCCGCCAGAGCGATTCCCTCACCGAACTGATCTAGGCTGAAAACTGTGACAACTTCCGGGAAGACTCCCTTCTACATCACCACGGCCATCAGCTATCCCAACGGCGTGCCGCACATCGGACACGCCTATGAGGTCATTGCCACGGATGCGATGGCGCGCTTCAAGCGCCTGGACGGCTTTGACGTGTTTTTTATGACCGGCACGGACGAGCACGGCCTCAAGATGCAGCAGACGGCCGAGAAGGAAGGCATCCCGGTCAAGGAGCTGGCCGACCGCAACTCCTCCGCCTTCCGGCAGATGAGCGATGACCTCGGCATTTCGCTGAGCCGCTTTATCCGCACTACGGACTCGGATCACTACGCCGCCGCCACGGCGCTGTGGCAGCGGATGGAAGCCAACGGGGACATTTATCTCTCCAAGTACGCCGGCTGGTACTCCGTCCGGGACGAGCGGTACTTTGTGGCGGATGAGACCGAGGTGAAGGCCGACGGCGTCCGCTACGCCGCCGAGACCGGAACCGAGGTGACCTGGACCGAGGAGGAAAGCTACTTCTTTAAGCTTTCCGCCTACCAGGACCGGCTGCTGGCCCTGTACGCGGACCACCCCTCCTTTGGTGCCCCGCACAACCGCTTCAACGAGGTGGTCAGCTTCGTTAAGGGCGGACTGGAGGACCTGTCGATCAGCCGCACGTCCTTCGACTGGGGTGTCCCCGTGCCGGGCAACCCGGAGCACGTGATGTATGTCTGGGTGGATGCGCTGACCAACTACCTCACCGGCGTGGGCTTCCCCGACACCGAGTCGGAGGCGTTCCGGAAATACTGGCCGGCCGACGTGCACGTCATCGGCAAGGACATTTCCCGTTTCCACGCCGTCTACTGGCCGGCGTTCCTGATGTCCGCCGGGCTGGCACTGCCCAAGCGTGTGATGATCCACGGATTCCTGCACAACCAGGGCGTTAAAATGTCCAAGTCGCTGGGCAACGTTGTGGCGCCCGCGGACTGGGTGGCCCAGTACGGCCTGGACCAGGTGCGCTTTTTCCTGCTCCGCGAGGTGCCCTTCGGCGCGGACGGTTCCTACAGCCACGACGCGATCGTGGGCCGGATGAACGCCGACCTTGCCAACAACTTCGGGAACCTGGCCCAGCGATCGCTGTCGATGGTGGCAAAGAACTGCGACGGCGCCGTTCCCGTTCCCGGGGATCTCAGCGCTGCGGACGCAGCCCTGCTGGAGCAGGCCAACGGCTTGCTGGAGATCTGCCGCGCCGCGTTCGAAAAGCAGGAGTTCAGCCGCGCACTGGAGGCGGTGTGGGCTGTCCTGGGGGACACCAACGCCTACTTCGCCGAGCAGGCGCCGTGGGTGCTGCGCAAGACCGACGTCGAACGGATGAACACCGTCCTGTACGTAACGCTCGAGGTGCTCCGGATCGTCGCCATCCTCGCCCAGCCGGTGATGCCGGCAGCAGCCGGGGCCATCCTGGAGACCCTCGGCCAGCCCGAAGGGGAAGCTCGGGAATTTGCAGCGCTGGGCACCCCGATCGAAGCCGGCACCGCACTGCCCGCCCCGGCTCCGGTCTTCCCGAAGTACGAGGAGCCCGCCGAGGCGAAAGTCTGACCCCCTCCCGACGCTCCCGCAGATCCTGCGGTCATCGGGCCGACGCTCCCGCAGATCCTGCAGCAATTGGGGCAACGCTCCCGCAGGTCCTGCAGCAATTGGGGCAACGCTCCCGCACCTTCTGACCCGGAAGTGCGGGAGCGTTGCGCTTTCTCCTGTCGGAAGTGCGGGAGCGTTGCTGTTTTTCCTGCTGGAAGTGCGGGAGCGTCAGAAGAAGAAGAGGGCCGTTCGGATAATGAGACAACTTGACCAGCATGTGGATGACTTGGCTACGCTGGCACTATGAGTGCATCCACGATTGATCTTGCCGTTATTCCGGGCGATGGCATCGGCCCCGAGGTCACCGCCGAAGCCGTGAAAGTCCTAGAGAAGGCTGCCGCCGCCGAGGGCATTGTCCTGCGGCAGACGCAGTACCGGCTCGGCGCGCAGCACTGGCTGGAAACGGGGGAGACCCTGCCGGCGGAGATCCTTGCCGATCTGCGGACCCGCGATGCCATCCTCTTTGGTGCGGTGGGGGCGGCCCCGGGCGACACCAGGATCCCTTCGGGCCTGATTGAACGTGAACTGCTGCTCAAGCTGCGCTTCAGCCTGGACCACTTTGTGAACCTGCGTCCGTCCCGGCTGTACCCGGGGGTCGGCAGCCCGCTCGCTAGCCCCGGCGATATCGACTTTATTGTGGTCCGTGAGGGCACCGAAGGCCCGTACGTGGGCAACGGCGGGACCCTGCGCGCCGGCTCCCCGCACGAAGTCGCCACCGAGGTCTCGCTCAACACTGCCCACGGCGTGGAGCGAGTGGTACGGGATGCCTTCCGCCGGGCCAACGACCGCCCCCGCAAGAAGCTCACCCTGGTGCACAAGCACAACGTCCTGGTCTTCGCCGGGCACCTTTGGAAGCGCACTGTCGAGGCAGTGGCCCAGGAGTTCCCCGACGTGAGCCACGACTACCTGCACATTGATGCCGCCACGATCTTTATGGTCACGGACCCTGCGCGCTTCGACGTGATCGTCACTGACAACCTCTTTGGCGACATCATCACCGACCTTGCCGCAGCGGTCACCGGAGGCATTGGGCTCGCCGCCTCCGGAAACATCAACATGGAGCGCACCAGCCCGTCCATGTTCGAACCCGTCCACGGCTCGGCGCCGGATATCGCCGGCCAGCAGAAAGCAGATCCGACGGCGGCCATCCTCTCCGCCGCACTCCTGCTGGACCACCTCGGCTACGGCACTGCTGCCCGCAAAATCGAGGCGGCAGTTGTTTCCGACATCGCCGGCCGCGGCACCGCAGCGCGCAGCACCAGCGCGGTCGGTGACGCCATCGCCGCCGCCCTGTAGGCGCCCCCGGCCGGGCTCGGACGCGCCCCCGGCCCGGCCGGGTGGCTCCGCCAACGGGCGTAAGCTTGTTTCGAATCACCCATATGCTGCCGTGGTCCGACGCTGAACCACGTTCACACGCCAGGCAGCCGACCGTGGAGGAACCATGACTCAGACTGCCCATGGCGTCGAATTCACCCAGCAGCTCTCGGCAACCCCGAAGTCCGCTGAAGAACGTGCTGCCGTCCTGGCGAACCCGGGATTCGGCGACTATTTCACCGACCACACCGCCATCGTTGACTACAGCGTCGACGCCCAGGGCCAGGGCGGCTGGCACAATGCCCGGGTTGAGGCTTACGGTCCCATCTCCCTGGACCCCTCCGCGGCGGTGCTCCACTACGGCCAGGAAATTTTCGAAGGACTCAAGGCCTACCGGCACGCCGACGGCTCCGTCTGGACCTTCCGTCCCGAGGCCAACGCCGCCCGGCTGAACAAGTCGGCCCGGCGCCTGGCACTGCCGGAGCTTCCGGAAGAGTACTTCCTTGGCGCCATCCGCGAACTCGTCTCCGCGGACAAGGAATGGGTTCCCTCCGGTGACGGCGAAGCCCTCTACCTGCGACCGTTTATGATCGCCACGGAGGCGTTCCTCGGTGTCCGCGCCGCCCGTGAGGTCTCCTTCCGCGTCATCGCGTCCCCGGCCGGCAATTACTTCGGCGGCGAGCTCAAGCCGGTCTCCATCTGGATCTCCCGCGAATACGCCCGGGCAGGCCGCGGCGGAACGGGAGCCGCGAAGTGCGGCGGCAACTACGCCGCGTCGCTGATCGCGCAGCAGGAAGCCGAGTCCCACGGCTGCAAGCAGGTATTGTTCCTGGACCAGTTCAATGACAACGCCGTCGAAGAGCTCGGCGGTATGAACGTGTTCTTTGTGATGAAGGACGGCTCGCTGGTCACCCCGGCGCTGAGCGGAACCATCCTCGAAGGCATCACCCGCATGTCCGTCATCCAGGTGGCCAAGGACATGGGCCGCGAGGTCACCGAACGCAAGATCACCCTGGATGAATGGCGCGACGGCGTGGCCTCCGGCGACATCGCCGAGGTCTTCGCCTGCGGAACCGCCGCCGTCATCACCCCCATCGGCGTCCTCAAGGACGAGACGGAGTTCATTGGCTCCGAGGACGCCACGGCGGGTGTGACCACCATGGCCATTCGCGAGCAGCTCCTCGGCATCCAAACGGGCACCATCGAAGACACCCACGGCTGGCTGACCCGCCTCGCCTAAGCGGTAGCTGCCAGGCAACACGCAGCGTTCGACGGCGGCCCCCACCTTCCGGTGCGGGCCGCCGTCGGCGTTCACGGGCAGGCACGGCTGCGCCCCTGGCGGGGACTCGTAAGCGGCACGGTTCGGTGGCAAGATGGTGCGGTGATCCCGGACAACCCGCGCGCCATCGTGCGCAGCTCAGAGCTGACCCGCTTCAGGCTGGCCCCCAACCCGGGGCCGATGAGCCTGCACGGGACCAACTCCTACGTGATCGCCGGCCCCGGAGCGGCCGGCACTGTGGTGGTGGACCCCGGCCCGCTGGACGAGCCGCACCTGCAGGACCTGGCCCGGGCCGGCGCCGTCGAACTTATCCTGATTACGCACCGGCACGCGGACCACACGGCAGCCGCCGGCCGGTTCGCGGAACTGACCGGAGCCCCGGTGCGTGCCATGGATCCGGCCCACTGCCACGGTGCAAGCCCGCTGGTCGACGGCGAAGTTATCCACGCCGCCGGGGCGGAGGTCAGGGTGCTGGCGACGCCGGGCCACACCTCGGACTCGGTCTGTTTCCATTTGCCGCACGACGGCGCCCGGGGCTCGGTCCTCACCGGCGACACGATCCTGGGCCTCGGAACCACGGTCCTGGACTACCCTGACGGCACCTTGGGGGACTACCTGGCGTCACTGGACCGGCTCGAACGCCTGGGCCCGGCGACCGTCCTGCCGGCCCACGGACCCACGCTGCCTGCCCTGGACACGATCGTCCGCGCCTACCGGGACCACCGCGAAGACCGTCTCGGGCAAATCCGTTCGGCCCTCGAGAACCTGGGCCCGCACGCCGGCGTGGGCGAGGTGGCAGACGCCGTGTACGCCGACGTCGATCCCGCCGTGCGGTCCGCCGCGGAACTCTCCGTGGCGGCCCAACTCCACTACCTGCGCAGCTCACCCAACTAGCTCGCAGCTAAGGTCGTTTTCAGCCCTCAAAACGACCCCTGCTGCGAGTCAGTTGGGTGATGGCACGTGCGGCATCGTGACGAAGGGCGCGCGACCCGGCCTGCCGGAGACGGTACGCTTGGAGCCATGCGTATCGCCCGGTTTGTAGTCGATTCTGATCCCCTCTACGGCATTGTTGAAGGTGAGCCCGGCAGTGAGGAAGTCACTGTTATTAACGGCGACCCGTTCTTCAACGGCGTGGAACGAACCGCCGTCCGGCACAAACTGGAGGATGTGCGCCTCCTGGCCCCGATCATCCCGCGCAGCAAGGTCATCGGCGTCGGCCGCAACTACGCCGAGCACGCCAAGGAACTTGGCAACGAGGTCCCTGAGCAGCCGCTGCTCTTCCTGAAGCCCAACACATCCGTCGTCGGGCCCAATGACCCGATCGTGCTGCCGGAGTTCTCCGAGGAAGTCTCCTTTGAGGCCGAGCTCTGCGTTGTGATCGGCCGGATCTGCAAGGACGTCCCGGAGGAACGCGTCGACGACGTGATCTTCGGCTACACCTGCGGCAACGACCTCACCGCCCGCGACGTCCAAAAGACGGACCTGCAGTGGGCCCGGGCCAAGGGCTTCGACACTTCCGCACCGCTGGGGCCGTGGATCGAGACCGAGCTGAACACCGAGGACCTGCAGATCCAGGGCCGCCTGAACGGTGAATTGCGCCAGGACGGCAGCACCAGCCAGATGATCCGCGGCGTCCGCGAGCTCGTCTCCATCGTCTCGCAGGCCTTCACCCTGCTGCCGGGCGACGTTATTATGACCGGCACCCCTGCAGGCGTCGGGCTCGTGGAGGCAGGCGACCGCTTCGAGGTCGAAATCGAGGGCATCGGCCGCCTCTCCAACCCGGTGGTCCGCCGCTAGCCGGAGCTGAAACGCCGCGCTCCTAGACGGCGGACCAGCCGCCGTCGGAGGCCAGGACGGCGCCGTTGAGGTTGGTACCGTCCTCGCTCAGCAGGAAGGTGATGGACGCGGCCAGCTGGGCTGCGGTGGCGGGCGCGGGAATGTTCGCACCCATCAGCGGCCCGAGGCGCTCGGCGGCCAGCTGGGAACCCCAGATGGCTTCTATGTTGGTGAGGGTGGCGCCGGGCGCGACGGTGTTGAAGCGCAGTCCCTTTGGCCCGTACATCACGGCGGAGTTCTTCGTCGGGCCAATAACGGCGTGTTTGGACGCGGTGTAGGCGGCTCCGGCGGCGGAGCCGCGCAGGCCGGCCTCGGAGGCGACGTTGACCACGGATCCGGAGCCTGCTTCCAGCATCATGGGCAGTACGGCCCGGGTCAGGCGCATGGTGGCGGTGACGTTGATCCGGAAGACGCGCTCCCAGATGACGTCGTCCACCTCGTGGATCGGGGCGAAGTTGTCCATGATGCCCGCGACGTTGGCCAGGGCATCCACCCGGCCGCCCGCGGCAGCGACGACGGCGGCCACGGCTTCGTTCGTCGAGATGTCACCGGCCACCGGGACCAGGTCCAGGCCCGGGTTCCCGGCCACCAGGGCATCCAGGCGCTCGGTGCTGATATCCGCCGCGACAACCCTGCCGCCCTCCCTGCCGATGCGCAGGGCGGTAGCCTGGCCGATCCCGGATCCTGCCCCGGTAACGATCACCGTCTTGCCCTCGAAGCGGCCTGTCGTGATGGTTTCCTGCCATGATGCGTCGTTGCTCATGCTGTCCTCCCGGACGTCGATGGATCGCAATACCACCCACTTCATGACACGCTGTGTCATTATAAAAGGGTGAATACTGGTGTGATGTCCGGGGAAAAAACGCAGCCTGCCGTGCCGCGTTCCAGCGGGCGTCCCGTGCGGATCGACCCGGAGGCTGTCGCGGCGATCGCCCTGCGGCTGTTCGCCGGGCGGGGCTATGAGCGCACTTCCATGGAGGACATCGCCCGCGAGGCGGGAGTGGGCCGGAAGAGCCTGTACCGGTACTTTTCCTCCAAGGCCGATCTCATTTGGGGCGGAATGGAACCGGTAGTCGAGGCGTCGGGACGGGTACTGGAACAGGCCGGGGCACTGTCCCCGTCCGACGGCGACATCCTGGCCGGGCTGCGGGCGGCCGCGGTCGCCGGGGTGGCGGTGATTCCGGATCTCTCCGTCTCGCGCGGGCGCCTGCGCCTGATCGCCGAGCACACCGAACTGGCAAGCCGGAGCTATGACTGCCTGAAACCCCAACGCGAGCGGGCACGGCTCTACCTCGTCGCCCGCGGCGTCCGCGCGGACACGGCGAACTATCTGAGCGCCGCCTACCTTGGTGCGACCTTTGAAGCGTGGATGCAGTGGGCGGCAGGAACTGACCCCGATCCCGTCCCGTATCTGCTCTCCGCCCTGGACGTGCTGCGCTTGCCTGCCTAAGAATCACACCCGGTGGAGCCGGCAGCACCAGCGTTGGGTTGGTCCCGAGCCAATCTCAACCAGTAATGTTGATAACACTATGATTACTCCCTCCGCGCCTGACGCCGTCTC
Organism: Pseudarthrobacter sp. PH31-O2; assembly: GCF_030063265.1. Classification (NCBI taxonomy): domain Bacteria; kingdom Bacillati; phylum Actinomycetota; class Actinomycetes; order Micrococcales; family Micrococcaceae; genus Pseudarthrobacter; species Pseudarthrobacter sp. PH31-O2. The sequence goes on from NZ_JASIST010000001.1 coordinate 283,881, forward strand.
CAGCTCCGCCCCCAGCGTGACCAGCGAAGTCACCGCAGACACTCCGGTCCGTGTCCGGTTCTGCCCGTCGCCCACCGGCACCCCGCACGTGGGCCTGATCCGCACCGCCCTCTTCAACTGGGCCCACGCCCGGCACACCAAGGGCACCTTCGTGTTCCGCATCGAGGACACGGACGCGGCGCGCGACTCGGAGGAGAGCTACCAGCAGCTGCTTGAGGCCCTCAAATGGCTCGGCATCACCTGGGAGGAGGGCGTGGAAGTCGGCGGACCGCACGAGCCGTACCGCCAGTCCCAGCGACTTGAGCTGTACAAGGACGTCGTTGCCAAGCTCGTCGAGGCCGGCTACGCCTATGAGTGCTACTCCTCACCGGACGAAGTCGAGGCCCGCCACCGCGCCGCCGGCCGCGACCCCAAGCTTGGCTACGACAACTTCGACCGCGAACTCTCCGCGGAGCAGCTGGCCGCGTTCAAGGCTGCGGGCCGCCAGCCCGTGCTCCGCGTCCGGATGCCGGACGAGGACGTCACCTTCACCGACATGGTCCGCGGCGAGATCACCTTCAAGGCCGGCAGCATCCCGGACTACGTGATCGTCCGCGCCGACGGCTCACCGCTGTACACCCTGGTCAACCCTGTCGACGACGCGCTGATGGGCATCACCCACGTGCTCCGCGGCGAGGACCTGCTTTCGTCCACACCCCGCCAGGTGGTGCTGATCCGCGCGCTGATGGACATCGGCGTCGCCAGCTACCTGCCGGTCTTCGGCCACCTGCCCTACGTGATGGGCGAGGGCAACAAGAAGCTCTCCAAGCGTGATCCGCAGTCCAACCTGTTCCTGCTCCGGGACCGCGGCTTTATCCCTGAGGGCCTGCTCAACTACCTTTCCCTGCTCGGCTGGAGCCTCTCCGCCGATGAGGACATCTTCACCGTGGAGCAGCTGATCGAGCACTTCGACGTCAACGACGTCCTGGCCAACCCGGCCCGTTTTGACATCAAAAAGGCCGAGGCCATCAACGGCACGCACATCCGGATGCTCGACGCCGAGGACTTCCGCTCCCGGCTCGTCCCGTACCTGCGCACGGCCGGGTTCGTCGGCGAGACGCTCACCGCGCGCCAGGGGAAGATCCTCGCCGAGGCGGCCCCGCTGATCCAGGAGCGCATCTCGCTGCTGGGCGAGGCCCCCGAGATGCTCGCCTTCCTGTTCAAGAACGACGACGCCATCGACGTCGCCGACGACGCCCGCAAGGGACTGCCGGAGAACCTCACCGAGGTGCTCGACGCCGCCCTGGCCGCCCTGGAACCGCTGGCCGACTGGTCGGCGGAAACCATTCAGGCTGCGCTCAAGGAAGCCCTGGTGGAGGGACTTGGGGTTAAGCCGCGGCTGGCCTTCGGTCCGGTCCGCACGGCCATCTCCGGCCGCCGGATCTCCCCGCCTTTGTTCGAATCCATGGTGATCCTGGGCAAGGACTCGTCCCTGGCCCGGCTGCGCGCTTTCCGCGGCTGATAATGGGCTCGCCTGAGGCAATCACCGGCGTCCGGACAGCCGCCCTGGCCGCCGGCCTGGACGGCATCCGCGGCGTACTCTTCGACATCGACGACACCCTCGTTGACCTCGAGTTCGCCATGACGGCAGCCCTTCGCGACGTCAGCGAACATCTGCTGCCCGCACTGGACCAGGCCGGGTGGGAGAAGTTCGGGCGGATTTTCACCCGCGAGACCACGCATTTTTACGACCGGTACCTGGCCGGGGAACTGACGTTCAACGAGCAGCGGCTGCTCCGGGGCCGGGCTGCGCTGGGACATTTCGGCGTGGAGCTGGCGGAGGGGGAGCAAGCCCACCATTGGGTCAGTTCCTACGCCAGCCGGCAGCACGGCTACATCCGCGCCTTCGACGACGTCACCCCGGTCCTGGATGCGCTGGATGCCGCCGGGATTCCGTACGGGGCAGTGAGCAATAACGTCCACGACTACCAGCGGGTCAAGCTGGACGCCGCTGGCCTGGCGCGCATCAGCGTGCTGGTGGGGACGGACACCGTGGGTGCGGCGAAGCCGGATCCGGCGATCTACCTGGAGGGGGTCCGGCGCCTCGGCTCCGGCGCCGGCGAGACGCTGTATGTGGGGGACAACCGCCTCCTCGACGCTGACGGTTCGACGGCGGCCGGCCTCTTGGGCGTCTGGCTGAATCGCGGCGGGGAGCCTGCCCCGGGCTTTGCCGGCCGCGAGATCGGGACCTTGCTGGAGCTGCTGGAATAGCCGGTTCCCGCTAATTGCGGGAGCCGGACGGCCCGACGATCGAAGGCACTTTGCGTGCGGCACGTTCTGATAAGAATCTCCCGAATGTCTATAGGGAAATCAACATTCATCGGGAAGAACTGGTCCCTGGATGTAATCGCAGATCTGAACATCGGACGCAAATACTCCCTCAGGGTGAGAATTGCCCCCTGTCAGTTCTGGAGTAGCCGTTTGTGTGGCTCCGCGTGAGTACCCGATCCAGCTGGAACCGAGTACCTGAGCCGCAGATACGTGCCCTCGTGGAAGTTATCCACGTACCTGCCACTCGTGCCAAAGTGGTCGGCTCTTCATAGGATCGATATTCCTAGGGATGCAGTAAATGCAGGTGTCGTCGTAGCCGGAATTGTTGGCTGCGTTTCCCAATCACCGAGTGACCGCTATTGACCGTGCTACCGATCCCATATCGATGCTCAATGAGTGGTTCTCTATTGTGCCCGACACTTGTGCCTTTCTGTCCTGGGTCGGCCCGTCTGGTGACCCTGAACCGCACTGAGAGTCCGGGGGGTATTGATGTACGAGCAGTCATCAGGCCATCAGCAAGAGCGTCGTGTCACAGACAGCGGACCACGAATCGCCATTCGTTCGGTCCGACGGCTTGGACGGCTACGCCCAAAGTTCGGCCTCGCGGCAGGCACTGTGCTGGCTCTTGCCATGTCAGGGCTACTCGCACCTCCGGCGTTCGCTGCGACGCTGAGTGAACAGCGCGCATCGTTGCGACAAGCTCAGTACGCTGCGACCCAGGACTATGTAGCGTCCCGGGACTACGTCGCTTTGCTGGCACGCGCGAATGGGCTCGCTGTCAAGGATGCCATCGCGTCGGGGTTGGACCTGATCAAGGTTGTGGCGGGAGAGTTGACGGCGGCATCGACGCAGACGGCCATGACTGCCGTCGCCGTGAAGATGAAGGCGGAAGTGCTGCGGGCGGCGACGGTGAAGAAGGGCGGACAGCAGCTCATTACTCTGAAGGATTTGCGGGCAAAGCAGCAGCTCGTTGCTACGAATGCTCTTGCAGACCTGGTGTCAGGCAGGATCGCCGGGCTGCCGTATGAGCAGAGCAAGGCACGTACAGGAGCTTTCAGCACGCAGTTGTCGGCCGATGTGTCCAGGCAATTGGCGGTGTTGGGTCAGGCTGTCTCCGCCCCGGCACTGGCATCGCCGGCGTTCGTGCCGCTGCTGGAGCAGGGGAATGGAAGCATCCCCGCGGTGTCGGGTTTGGTTGGCGTTCCTGGAGGCTGTGCCTTGCCGGTGGCAGCGCCCGCCTTTAGGCCCATGCTTCCGGCCGATGGCCCGGGTGTCGCAACGAACCGGCAGATCTTGCTCGACTCGGCTGCCGGGGCTGCCGCGGACGCGGCAACCGGATACGTCCATCGGCAACTCCTTCGCGCCGCGGTGAGCGAGTCGAGCGTTGAGTTGAGCCTGGAGCAGTTGCGGACGGCCTATGTGCTTCGTACTCCGCGCCTGGGGTACGGATGGTTGTCCGGGAACGATACGAAAGCCCGTGACGTGCTGGCTGCGGACACGAAGCGCATTCTGCTGGCCGGCCCGGAAGGCATGACCACACTGGCCTCATCGCACCTGCTGCTGGCGGCCTCCAGCGCGGCCGACTGGGTCAAGCTGACGGGCCTGGACGAGACCGTGCTGGTGAGGTGGCTAGGTCCGCAGACGTGTCTTCTTGAGGACCGGGAGGCCTGGGTGAAGGGACCAACTAACCTTGGGGCGATCCACAACGCCGCTAACTTCACCGCGTCTGCGGTGTTCCTGAAGGCATGGCCGGAACTGGCCGCGGCTATGGCGCAGGAATCGTTGAAGTCGATTCAGCCGGCGCTGCAGATGATCACTGCGGACGGCGGAACCCAGGAGGGCCCGGGATATTGGACCTACCAGAGCCGGGCGATCGCGGTCCTCTATTCGACGCTACCCAATGCCTATGCCAGTCTCCCAGTGTCGATGCCCTCACTTGAGAAGGTCTCGAACTATGCCATGAACAGCACCGGGCCCGACGGCAAGCCGACACCTTTTGCTGACGCGCTGCCCAATGAGCTCAGTGCTTTGATGCCGGCCTGGGACGCTCGTGTTCGCGGCGATGCGTCGGTCGCGGCGTGGGTCGCCGGTCGCTTCGCGCAGAAACCGGATGCCTACTTAATGTGGTGGCGGATCCCTCCGGGGACGCTCCCGGCCAAAACAACCACGGTGTATGCGCAGACCGGTCTGGCTGCGCTTCAAATACCGCTTGGAACAGCAACACTTAAAGGTGGCTCCAACGTACTCCCGCACGCTCATATGGATCTGGGCAGCATCTCCTTTTACCGCCGAGGAATCCAATGGTCCGTTGATCCAGGTCCTGCACCCGCAGGCGCCCCCGGATACTATTCCGCGGCGGAGCGTTTCACCTATTGGAATCCCGGCACCTCGGCTCACTCCACCCTGTCTTTTCCTGGTGTGAATCAGCTCACCACTGCGGTGGCCCCGGTCCGCCGGATCACCTCCAGTTCGGCGTCGGTGGACCTGCGCCAGGCGCTTCCTGGAACGTCCACTGCGACCCGCACGGTGACGCATGGAAGCACCAGCATGGTCGTAAACGACGTGGTCCGCTCGAACGTCGCCAAAGACATGTTGTGGCAGTGGGTCACGGACGCCACAGTCAGCATCGGCACCAATCGGGCCGCGCTCCGACGTGACGGACAAGTAGTTACCATCGCCTTCTCAGGTGTCCCGGCCGGGGCCGCCCTCACCGCAGAGCCGGCGCCGGGAACCTCTGCAGACGGTCAGGCCCTCACCGTTCTGAAACTGGCCATGCCGCAAGTCAGATCCCTGGACCTCACGGCGACGGCGTACTAGTTGCCTGTCCCTCGCCGCTTAAACACCTGCGGCACAGTTTGGTGGTTCCGCAGCACGAGGAACGCAACGGCCGCGGGCATCCGTGGTGGTGGCGGCGCGAGGCTGCGGACGTTGAAGCGACTCGATTTGTACAGACGGAAAGTCTCGGGTAAAGTAATTACTCGTGCTGAGGCGCCGGGAGCGCGGGTTTTGACCCAAGGATCCGGCCCGAAAGTTCCATTGGGATATGGTGTAATTGGCAACACTACGGTTTCTGGTACCGTCATTCTAGGTTCGAGTCCTGGTATCCCAGCTCTGAAAAATCCTCGGAAATCCGCGGATTATCAGGGGTTTTGAACCGGTACGGCCGGTTTGAAACACTTGCTGAGTGTATGAAATAATTGCTTAGCGCGAATGGCAGCAATGCCGTTCTGGAGAGTACGCGGCCCCATCGTATAGCGGCCTAGTACGCTGCCCTCTCACGGCGGTAACGCGGGTTCGAATCCCGCTGGGGTCACAGATAGAACGGTCCCGGGCAATAGCCCGGGGCCGTTTTTCGTTGTCCGGGGCCCCAGCATCCATCGGGACGCGCCTGAACTGGCATGATGAAACCGTGAGCTCCGACAATACCTCCGGCCCGGCCATTGAACTTCTGGAAGCCGTCCGTCGCGGCCTGGCCGCGACGGAGCTGCCGCTGGCCCTGCCCGGCGCCGATGACGCCCGGCGTGACATCCGCAACGCCCTCGCCCAGCTCGAGGACTACATTCTGCCGCGCTACCGCAGCCTGGACGCGCCGCTCCTCGCCGTCGTCGGCGGGTCTACCGGTGCCGGGAAATCGACACTCGTCAACGGGCTCGTGGGCCATGCCGTCACCCGCGCCGGCGCCATCCGGCCCACCACCCGCCAGCCCATCCTGCTGCACCACCCCGCGGACGGGCGCTGGTTCGAGGACCAGCGGGTGCTGCCGAGCCTGAGCCGGATCCGCGGCACGCTCAACCCTGCGCCGCTGCCCGCCAGTCAGGCCGGTCCCACCCCGGACGCCGCAACGGTCAGCTCCCTCGTCCTGCTCGCCGACACGGCGGTGCCGCAGGGAATCGCGCTGCTGGACGCGCCCGACGTCGACTCGATTTCCGCTGACAACCGCAAGCTGGCCGGCCAGTTGCTGGCGGCCGCCGACCTGTGGGTCTTTGTCACCACCGCCAACCGCTATGCCGACGCCGTCCCGTGGCGCCTGCTGCTGGACGCGGCCTCGCGGGACATTATGGTGGCCGTGGTCCTGGACCGGGTCCCGGCCGCCGCCGAAGCCGAGGTCAGCGCGGACCTGCAGTCCATGCTCAGCCGGGAAGGCCTCGGCGGGGCCCGCCTCTTCGTTGTACCCGAAGCGGAACTGGACGGGATGGGGATGCTTCCGGCCGCCGCCGTCGAGCCATTGCGGCGCTGGCTGCAGGAAATCGCCGCGGACGCCGCCGGGCGCGCCGGCATCGCCCGGCGGACCCTCAACGGGACTGTCAAGGCCCTGGCGGACCGCGTCGAGGCGGCGGCGCAGGCAGCCGAAGATCAGGAACATGCCGCTGACGTCCTGGCAGGTGACGCCCGTGACGCCTACCGGGACGCCGCGGCCAAGGTCCTGGAGGCCACCCGTGACGGCGCCCTGCTGCGCGGCGAGGTCCTGGCCCGCTGGCAGGACTTTGTCGGCACCGGCGAGTTTTTCCGGGCGATGGAGCAGAACATTGGCCGGTTCCGTGACCGGGCCGCCGCGTTCTTCCGGGGCGAACCGGCACCGGCAGTTCGAGTGGAGACGGCGATCGAGACCGGCTTACAGGCCGTTATTATCGATGAGGCCGCCAACGCCGGCGATGACGCGGACGGGCGCTGGCGCTCCGATCCTGCCGGCCGCCAGCTGCTGGGCAGCGATGACCTCTCCGGCACCTCGGACGGCTTCGCCGAAAAGGCTGCTGCCGAAATCCGGGCCTGGCAGGGGAGCCTTATGGAACTGATCCGGACCGAGGGCCAAGGCAAACGCACGCAGGCCCGCTGGTTGTCCTTTGGCATCAACGGGCTCGGCGCCGCCCTCATGATTGTGGTGTTCTCCATGACTGCAGGGCTGACCGGGCTGGAGGTCGGCGTCGCAGGCGGTACCGCCATAGCCGGGCAGCGGCTGCTCGAAGCGGTGTTTGGCGAAGACGCCGTCCGCCGGCTGGCCAAGACGGCCCGGGAGGACCTCCACGCACGCTGCCAGGTCCTGCTCCGGGACGAACAGCAGCGATTCCTCGACCGGCTTGACCTCTCCGGCGGAATCGATCCCGCGGTGCTCGCGGGCCAGGCCGCGGCGCTCCGCCGGCTGGCGGCCTCCGCATGAGCCGCCACGGCGCGGCCGCCGAGGCCACCCGGCTGGACCGCAGGCTTATGGCATTGAACGAAGCGCGCGAACTGGCAGCCGGGGCGCTCCCCGAGGAGGTCCTGGACAGTGTGCTGCAGGTGCTGGAGCGGGCGAGCTCACGGCGCTCCCTTTCTGCGGAGCACACAGTGGTCGGATTCTTCGGAACGACGGGCAGCGGTAAGTCCTCCCTTTTCAACGCTGTCAGCGGGGAGGAAATTGCGACGGCAGCCGCCCGGCGGCCTACGACCTCCGAACCGCTCGCCGGCATCTGGGGAGCCGAGGGCAGCGAAGAGCTCTTGGACTGGCTGGAGGTCCGGAATCGGCACCACGCCAGCCCGGTCCCCGGTTTCGCCGACGAGGGCACGGGCCTGATCCTGCTGGACCTTCCGGACTTCGACTCCACCCGCGCTGCCAACCGTCAGATCGTGGAGCGGATGGTGGGACTCGTCGACGTCCTCGTTTGGGTGCTCGATCCGCAAAAGTACGCGGACGCCGCGGTGCATAACGACTTCCTCAGCCCCTTGGCCTCCCACGGCGCCGTCACCCTCGTGGTGCTCAACCAGATCGACCGGCTCCCGGACCGGGACATTGCCCCCGTGCTGGAATCACTCAAAGGCATCCTGGCGCGGGACGGGCTGGGGAAGGTGCAGGTCATTGGTGCCTCCGCCGTCGTGGGCACGGGTGTGGACGCAGTCCGGGCCGCCATTCGGCAGGTGGCCACGCAGCGGCAGGCCCAGTCGCAGCGCCTCGCCGCGGACGTTACGCGGGCCGCAGCGGTGCTTGCCGAAGCATCCGGGCAAGGCGGGGCGGCCGGGGTCAAGGCTGCGTCGACGTCCCGGCTGGCGGCGGAACTGGCAGTTGCCGCTAACGTCCCGGTCGTCGTGGACGCCGTCGTCCGGTCCTACCGGCTGGAGTCGACCCGCCGCACGGGCTGGCCCGTCACCCGCTGGCTGGTCAGGTTCCGGCCCGATCCGCTCAGGCGGCTGAACCTGCGCCGGGAGGGCGCCAGGCCGGACGTGAACCGCACCTCGCTGCCGCCGGCGGGCGCCCCGGAGCGGGCCCGCACTGATGCCGCGGTCCGCGAATTTGCCGATGCAGCATCCGACGGCGCCCCCGGCCCCTGGCGGGCCGTCATCCGCGGCGCTGCCCGTGAGGGCCGGGACCGGCTTCCGGACGCGCTGGACCAGGCCATCGCGGGCACCGAGCTGAAGGCCGGACGCAAGGCCTGGTGGTGGGTGCCGTTTAACATCCTGCAGTGGCTGGCATTGCTGATGGCGCTCGGCGGGTTCGCCTGGCTCGGCGTGCTCGCTGCGCTGGGCTACTCGCAGCTTCCCGTGCCGGCGGTTCCGCTGGTGCAGGGCTGGCCGGTGCCGACAGTGATGATCGCCGGCGGGGCGCTGCTCGGGATTGTCCTGGCCATCCTGGCGAAGTTCATCGCCGGCGCTGCCGCACGGGCGCGGGGCTCAGCGGCCCGGAAACGACTCGAAGCTGCCGTCGCTGCCGTGGCGGCGGATCTGGTTGTTGAGCCTGTGGAACTTGAGGTTAGCCGGCTGGAGTCTTTTAACAAGGCTGTCAAGTCGGCTCGATAGATTGAGTACGAGAAAGATAGTCCGTCCCCTGGACAGTGTCCCTCCATGACCTGCTGCACACTTACTTGGGATCATTGCGGCGCTGCCAGCATTGCCACTGAATTCCGATAACCTGTATGGAGTCATTGGCCCCTTGCGAAATGGACGCTCCCTCTGGAACTGGGCTGGGTCCCGGCCGCGACGCTGCAGTCGGCTCTAGTGGTAACCGGCGATCAAAGCTGAAAGAGAAAATATATGAAGAACCACATCGACTTCGATTCAGTTGACCAAGGGAAAAATATCCCTGGGCACGGCGGCCCAAGCGCCGCAGAGGACTCCGCTCCGCGACCAAGGGGTGCTGAACGGGCGCTACTAGCGCAGCTCGAGCTCTCTAAGCGAAGGGAATTGAAGACACGCAAGGAGCTTGAGCGAGTTCGGTCCGACACCGCACGGGTCAAAGATACCTTTGACGGTTTTCGTGACGACGTTGAGAAACGCTCGCGCATTCGACGCGAAATCCACGGTGCGGAGCGGGATCACCTCCAGCGGATGGTTGCGGATCTTGAGACCCGTTCCTTGGAAGTAAAAGCTGCCTTTGAGCACCGGCAAGAGGAATATTCCAGTCTCAATAGTAGCCTGCTGTTGAGGATCGCCGAACTGGAAGCAGCTGAGGGAAAACTCGAAGGGGACGTGATGAGACTCAAGAACGAGGTTGCCTCTTACAGCAGGACCATGGTGAAGAAGGAAGCCTATGGACGGGACAAAGCCCGACGCCTCGATACGGCGTTAGATGTCATCGCCCAAGAACGTTCCAAAATCACGAACTTGCAGGAATCAAGCTCTATGAGAATCGGCAGACTGATCACATCTTCGCTGAAGAATCCGTCGGCTGCGTTTGCTCTTATCTGGCGCCTGCCTAGAATGATCTACTTGGAAACAAAAAAGAACATTGGGGAAACGAAAAAATGAGCCAGGAAGAAAACGGTCTCAATTACGCATACTCGGAGATCGCAGCCTCGGAACGAAATTCGATCCTTCTAATGGACATTCGCAACCTCCAGCAGGATCGGTCCGACCTCGAGGCGCGACTCGAAGAACTCGAAGTCCTCTTAGAGGAGACTGCGAGAGACCAGAAGGAAATTCTTCTTTCCCTCCGCGCCGACAGAGACGCGCTTCTAAGGTCACTGGCTGTCCTTCGTGATCGGCTCGATCTAGCCCACAATCCCCCAAATGAGGATCTCAAGCGTGAAGTTAGGTCAGTTGCTACCTCCTGGAGGATGCCGGAAACCCAGGATGTTTCCAGCCTCCGGGTAGCCGCAATCATGGACGAGTTCACAACGCACGCTTTCACCAAGGCATGCAGCCTGTTCCCGCTATCAGTGGAGAAGTGGCAGGCGGATATTGAGGCGGCTCGCCCGAATCTGCTCTTGGTTGAATCCGCATGGGAAGGAAATGGAGGCGCCTGGCGAGGAAAGATTAACCATCTGTCTCCCGAATTGATCGAACTTGTTTCCTGGTGTAGAAATCGCTCCATTCCCACAGTGTTCTGGAACAAAGAAGATCCAGTCCATTTCAATTCGTTCGTTAGTAGTGCCTCGATTTTTGATTTTGTATTTACGACTGATTTTGACAGTGTCCAAAATTATATGAGTAGATTTGGCCATAGTAATGTTTTCGTTCTCCCATTCTTTGGTGAACCTAAGCTGCACAGTCCCTTGCAGACGCTTCCGAGGCTCCCTGGATTCAGTTTTGCGGGAACCTACTACGCCCGTTACCCCGAACGTCAGCAGAATTTCGAATCGATCATCGATGCGACGAGCGAAATTGGGGACACTGTAATATTCGACAGACGGTTCGGGGGAACCGATCCGGCCTTTGTATTTCCTGAAAAATACGGTCCCCTCATTCAGGGCAACCTTCCCTTTTCTGAGGTTGAAAAGTCCTACAAGGGCTTTGAATTTGGGATTAACCTGAATTCCGTTAAGCAGTCCCAAACCATGTACGCAAGGCGAGCCCTTGATCTCATGGTTTCAAACACTCACGTTGTGAGCAATTACTCGCGCGGTCTTCGTCTTATGTTCGGAGATCTGGTTGTATCAAGCGATGATGCCAACGAGATTCAGCGGCAAGTGCGGTTACTACTGGACCCGGCTGACACTGCCAAGACGTCGGTCCTGGCGGCGTACAAACGGCTGCTGGCACTCAGGAAAGTGTTGTCGGAGCACACAACCGCTAACCGCCTGGAATATGTGGCTGAGAAGATTTGGGGCGGCGCGGTACAACGACAGCTTCCATGGGTACGAATTGTCGGGCACGCTCACGACAACGAGACGATGAGGCAACTCCTAGAAGTGTTTCAGAACCAGTCGTGGCTGAACAAGCGTCCAACGCTGGTTGTGGGCCCTGACGTGGACACCCGGGGGATCGGCGCCAGCCTCGGCGTCGAGTTCCTTCGGGAGTCGGACGCCGAGTCGGTTTTCGGGTATGAGTTGATCGAGGATGCAGTCGCATTCCTTAGCGCCGACGATGCCTACGGTCCCGACTACATCGCCGATCTGGCGCTGGCGTTTCTCTATAGCGATGCCGAAGTCGTTGGCAAGTCGGAACAGTTAAACGAAGCCACGCATGACCGGACGTGCGAATACATCTGGAAGACGTCAACTCCCATCAGGTCCAGCGTTTGCACGACGGCGGCGTTGGGCAAAATCAGCCTGATGGTCTGGCTGAGAGACTGCAACAGCGCAGTGATTGCCGGGGACAAGATTCTAGTCGTCGACAGGTTCAATTACCGGCGGGAGTCTCCGTCGGGTGCAGCAGTCTTTGACAGCGGCTCCTCTTTCGACGTAGGTAGGTCGATGAAATCCATCCAATGCGCTGCGGAGGCGATTGTTCCGGGGCGCGGAAACGCGATGCCGACTAAGGGCCTGCTTGGGGACCGGCTGGCAATGCTTTTTAGCGGGAGATCCAGAAGTGATCATCTGAGCATAGAGGTCCAGAAGGATGGACTCCAGATCCGATCTGATTTGCAGGCATCCAAGCATACGTATGTCTATGCGGGGGAGCGGATCCCCCTTGACATGCTTCAAGACGACGGGGGCATGCTGACAATTCATCCGATGGCGTCCGCGGGCCTCAAATTATCGGTGGTGTTTGTCTTCTTTGACCGCTCCGCTAATCGCATGAATCACGTTGTACTTAACCCGGGAAAAAACCACGAAGTGGCAATACCGGAAGATGCTTCCAGCGTTCTCTTCGGCCTGCGCGCCCAGGGCAGCGGCACTTGCACCCTCCAAGGTATTGCGCTGGAAGCAATAGAGGCGCCGGCGCAAACTGCCCCGCAGCTCATTCGGCCCAAGAAGTTAATCTTGACCAACGTCTATCCCTCGTCGTCCGCCTTGTACCGCAACGGATTCATTCATAGCCGTGTCAAGGGGTACGAAGACGCTGGCGTACATTGTGAGGTCTTTTGTCTAAACCCCAGGGCTACCCCGCACTCGTACGAGTTTGAGGGTGTCGATGTGCACGTAGGCAGCGCTGCTGACTTACGTCGATTCTTGGGCCGGCAGACGGTGGACCACGTCCTCGTTCATTTCTTAGACGCAGAGATGTGGCCGGTTGTCTCTGATTATTCCAGATCGGGTCGCGTAACAATCTGGATCCACGGAGCGGAGGTCCAGCCCTGGTACAGACGCGACTTCAATTACTCCAGTGAAGCTGAACGTTCTGAGGCCAAAACGGCTAGCGATGCTCGAATGTCGCTGTGGAGAAGTGTATTCGTTGATGTGCACCCTAACGTGCATTTTGTATTCGTTTCTCAATATTTTGCCGAAGAGGTTATGCAGGATGTGGGTATCGCGCTTCCAGCTAGCCGCTTCTCGATTGTGCACAATTACATTGACACGGAACTGTTTGACTATATCGAAAAAGCACCCGAACATCGATTCAAGCTGTTAAGTATTCGCCCCTTTGCCTCTCGGAAATACGCAAATGACCTAACTGTGGAATCGATACTTATATTGAGCCGGGAAGAATTCTTCGAAAAACTCGATATCAGGATTATTGGTGATGGAGTGTTGTTTGATCAGACTCTAGAGCCACTGCGCCACCTCGAGAATGTGACGATTGAACAGCGGTTCCTTTCACGGTCCGAGATCTCCGCAATTCACAAAGACTATGGATTGTTCATCACTCCCACGCGAATGGATTCACAGGGCGTTTCCAGAGACGAGGCGATGTCCTCGGGGCTGGTCCCTGTGACCACCGCTGTCACGGCAATTCCGGAATTTGTTGATTCATCCTGCGGAATTCTTGCTCCCGGAGAAGATGCCGAAGGGATGGCGGCAGGGATTGCTCAGATCATTCGGAACCCGAATGATTTTGTGAATATGTCCTCCGCCGCGGCACGGCGCGTGAGGCGTCAAAGTGCCTACGCGCAGACAATCGGGGCCGAGTTGGCCATGATGCGTTGAGAATTGGCCAAGGGCTGGCTGGCCGGTGCTTTCGCGTGGCGGAATGCGGTGGACGTGTCAAGGCCGCCAGTTCCACTCTGCTCGCTGCCAGACAGAGTGGGGCTGGTTGTGCCCCCGATGGCAGTGCCGCGTCTATGCGATAGGTAACTCGTTTTCTCGCGTCCAGGTTTCCCAGTAGCGGTTTGGCGCCATGCCGTTCAGCGATCCGTGGGGCCGTTCATGATTGTAGATAGCTTTCCATTCCGGCCAAATACTTCGCTTCGGCCATGGTGTCCATGACTTCTCCGGAGAGTTGTTCCCTTCGGTACTGTGCGTTGAAGGATTCGATGAAGCCGTTCTGCCACGGTGATACCGGGGCGATGAGGGCCGTGTCCACACCGGCGGTGTTGGACCAGTCGACCAGTGCCGCCCAGGTGAATTGCGGCCATTGTCATACCTGACGTGGGCCGTGGCCGTGCCTATCGCGGCGATGATGTTCTCACTGCGACCACGACGGCGGCTTGGAAGGACCGGCGCGGGATGATGGCGAGGTCGGTGCGGGTGTATTCGTGGGTGGCGTTGAATAACCGGATGTGTCGGCCGCAGGAGGTCACGTCGGATTGTAAGTCGAAGCCGACCACGTGTATCGGGTCCTGTCCGGCCAGCGGGGCCCGAACGGCGCTGTCCCACTGCGATGGCTTGAAAGAAAGGTGTCCAGGACCCGCCCCGAGGCCTGTGACTCATCAGTGAGCTGTTTCGGAGTGACCCTTTTGAGCCGATGCCCCGTCCTAGAGATCGGTCCGAGAGGAGTACCGCGATGACCGTCATCGCAGAAAAATAGGACTATACCGTGGGGGTTGGTACCTGGGCCCCAACCCACACATATGCCGTTGTGGCCGCTAATAGAGGGGGCGTCTATTGAAATGGCCAATTTCCCAACAAGTGCCGCCCCAATCGACCGCGCCCTCGCCTGGATGATCCAAAGAACAGCAGGTGAAGTTCTCGTCGCCGCAGAGGGAACAGCGTCCTACGGTGCCAGGATGACCACCATCATTGGCTCCGCAGGCTGGACAGTGCGCGAGGTCAAACCACCCCGTCGCAAAGCCAGGGTCGGCACCGGTAGATCCGACCCGATCGATGCCGTGGCTGCTGCGCGCAGCGTCTTTTCCGTCGATCACGAGGCTCTCGCGCAGCCCTGCGCCGAGGGGCTACGGGCCGCGCTGCGCGTGCTGCTGGCAGCACGGCGGAGCCTTGATGTTCAAGGTACCGCTGACCGCAATGCCCTCACCGCCCTCGTTCGGACCACCGTTCTGGGCATCGACGTTCGTCATCCGTTGACGGACTCACAGGTCTCCCGCATCGCCAGCTGGCGGACCCGCACCCGAGACGATAGGGCCCTGGGCAGTAATCCACGCCGAAGCGAAACGGCTGTCCGCTGGAATCCTGCGGCGGACCTGTGAACTCGCCGACAATCAGCGAACCCTTTCCACCCACGTGAACAATCTTGCGAAAGGCTTGCAGGACATTCATGGTGTGGGCCCGGTCACCGCTGCCATCATCCTCGCCGTCTACTCCCACCACGGACGGGTGCGGTCCGAGGCAGCCTTCACCGCCCTTGCAGGAGTGAACCCGATACCCGCTTCGTCGGGCAATGCGACCACGCACAGGCTCAACCGATACGGAGACCGTCAGCTGAACAGATTCTTCGACGTCATCGCTAGGGTGCGGATGCTCCGCGACTCCAAAAACGCGGGCGTACGTCGAACCTAGGACAGGCGAGGGCACGACGGGACTTCTAGCTGGGTCCTACCAGGGGCAGTCCGGGAATCCGGTTTCCCATGGACCGTTAGGAGCGCATTTCCCCACGAACCGTGAAGGGCGGGATGTCGCGGATCCGTTGGAAGTGCCGCTCCTTCCGCCGCGACGCGACGACACCGCACTCAAGATAGCCCGGCGGCTGATCTGTTTCGACAATGGTTCGGTGCCGGCCCTCGTCCAGCACGGTCGCGGAGACGACGCGGTTGTCGGGCAGGTTGAATATGCTGGGGCAGCGTCAGCCGCTGCCCGGGTAGCCTCAGTCGAGGCCCGTGGCCCTGTTCCTGGTTGAATGCCTAGGCGCACTCATCCCAGCAGAGTCACGGGGCCCATCCTTATCTACGACACCGAATCAATTCCCCACGAAACTTGAGGAGCCGGCAACAACAGAAGGTGAATCCATCTCGCACTGTCGTCTGTGATACAGCCCTCAGCTCCGACGACGGCATCGGAATGCAGCAAGGATGGGCAGCTAAAAACCGATGAAATTCCCAAGCCGTACACGCATTTGGGCCACCAACCCCTAAATCAGCCCACGCGAACGGGTAGTGGAGATTGCCTTGGCATCCCGAAATAGCACAGCTTTTGCGAATATTCCGGTCTCATGCACACCATCGATTGAGACTGCATCGGCTTCACATCCTGTGATCGTGGCATAAGCCTCTATTCCGTTCGTCAATGTCACAGAGTAAGACAAAGATTCGTGCTTCGCCATTGAAGAAAAATTGGTGAGAACATTTTTCGCACCATGGGCGTCTCGCGACGCCCTAACCTCAAACTCACGTGGCCGAATACGGAAACTCAGCTTGACGTCTGAATCCTTGGTCGACTGATTGAGGACAAGAACCTCATGGATATCTGTGAGCTTCTGAGTCCCGAAAAATTCTTCATAATAACTATCCTTTCGGGCTTGAGTGTAATTGTCTCCCCAGCGCATGTAAACCCAGCCGGGGCGGTTCTCAGAGGTTTCAAGCATCCTTAAACCGACTCTCCGCATGCGGTCCTGAGAATTTTCATTGAATACTTCAGGAATAGACCAGGGGCTGCAGAATCTAAGTGTTTCTAGCTCTGCCGTCGAACCCACAATGAACTTGTTGCCGGTCAGTATGCGTTTCAACCTCACGTCGTCGACTTCAATTTGTTCACCGACGTAGCAAAGGTAGGAGTTCTGTAGCCCAAGTACGAAGAGCTTTTCACTTGGAAACTGTTCGTAGGCCGCCGATGCCGCACGCGCCATCTTGACTACCTGCCATGGCTGCCAGATATCGTCATCGTCCAAGCCGATTCCGATCAGACGGTGGCTATCGATAGGCGCAATCTGGAGGAGTGCCTTGTCGAAGAGGTGAATCGTATGTGGAGCATGTCTATTCGGATTTTTATACAGATCAGCATGACTACCTGAGGAATAGCCGTAACCTTGCCGTGGGTGCTCATACGGGACGAGGTGGATAATCGCAGCCACATGTTGGGGATAAGTAGTCAGGAGAGCTTCAAACCGGAGACGCTCCGTAACTTTATCCGAGGAGATATAAACTATCTCTCGCAGATCAACGTAAATAGGAACTCGTTGTCTTGCGACGGATTCCAGAGTATACAAGAAGCGGCCCACGAATTTTTCAAGGACTACTTGGTCGCATTCACAGTCGCAAAAGCTTGTTTCAATCTAAAAAGTGTTGGATAAGTCGCAACCCATGGAACTGTCGAGTCCAGGACTTTCGCCTGACATCGCTCCAAGTGCGTCAATTGTTTTTCGATAAAAGGCCTTCGAAAAGTGGAATGGCGAGCGACCCCATTTGTGATTGGAGTCGCTTCGAATAAGTTCATCAGGATAATCGATCGACTGAATACCAGGAAACGATAATGCGTAACTATACAAGCGCTGAAGTAATCTATTCCCCTCGAGTATTTTCGGCATGCCCTCGAGTTCCTTGCCGTCTTCATCTACGCTGGCCCAGAAAACACGGTTTAGCCGTATCTTTTCGACAGGTACAATTTCAAGAAGTTTGTCCCAGCCGCGTTTAAAAGCTTCCATGTACTCAGTCGAACCAGGTTCCACCAAGTTTTCAGCGGACACTTCCAAGCCAGCTCGAGTCAGCTCCGGAGAATAGGTGTCGTATCTGTCGCCTGTTCGAATCAATTGAAGTCGCTCATCGATGAAATCAACCAACAAATAGTCAAAACTTGATTCTCTAATGGTTTGAGCCAGCTCTTTGTTCAGATCGCTACTGACCATCCGTCGCTGGAAGGCACTGGGATTATTGGCGAGCGTGATTCTTTCGAAGAGTCCGGTTCTGCGGCCAAAAGCGCTTCCAACGCTGCTGCGAGCCCGATAGTCTACTAATTTCAGCGTGTCGGACTCTTCGAAGGCGTCCCGCGACACGCAGCTACCGTACACAAAAATTCGGAGGGGAGGCCTTTCCGTAGCCTGTTGTTCACGCCTGGCCGATTCGCTTTCGTCAGTGCCGGCTGTGATCGTCATTTGCGAACGATACTCATTGGAGGAGGAAGCATCGGACTGTACTACTGCCGCTTTCATAAAATCTTCAACTGAAATGCTGACCATTCCAAGCCTGTTATCGAATCCATCGACGAATGTGGCCTCGACTCGGACGGCATCCTGGGGAGTATCCAGTTTAAGATCATATGATTTGGATCCAAGACTCGAATGTTGGATTCTTTTATCAGCCCCAAAGACGCTATAGGAAACCTTGATCCCCCCGGTTCCGGGCCGTATTTGGCCCCAGTTCACCGTAACGGTGAGATCATTCTTCTGCCTCATTATTTCGAGGGAGACGGAATGTCCTGCTTGCTGCCAGTCTTTTTGCATGTCTCGAGGAAGCTCATAGAATTCTTTGAGCAGGGCACCGCTTTCGATCAGTGCGTTATATATAACCCTAGTGCTGCGCGTTTGCGTCAACATTTCCCGGATCGCGTAATGGATAACCTGCAATGGTGGAACGGCGTGTCCAGATCCAAAGTTGGACACTACAACGGAGTGACCGCGATCATTTGAATAGAATCCATTACCGCGATGAACATAACTATTCGTTGATAAGAAGGGTTTCAGGTGCTTTGAAACATGCCAATCTGTTGAGTTCTGCAAGTAGAGCACTCGACCGGCATTAAGCGTCGGAAGAACAGACTCAATCCCGGCGGCCCCCATTGCCGCCATGACAGCGTTCTTGTCCTGAGTATGGTTGTATGAAAAGTTGTTATTCGGTACGGCAACATCAAAATACTGCCTGACGGCACCTAGCTCATATTCCACTATCGAAGTCTGTGGATTCCAAGCGAATGCTGACGCTCGGCTCCCTACTCGGTGAGCATAATATAGGCTGGCAAACCCACCCCCCGACCCTCCCACGAGCAACAGATTTCTTCCGGATCTCGCAGTGGCACTTTTCAACACTTCGCTGATCGCATCCTGGGCGTGGTCGCCTTGAGATCCCGCATACCAGCCGAGCGGTGTGTGTGAGTCGAAATTGAGGGACGGGTCCGAGAAAGCGACGAGAGGAATTCCGAGCGCTTGAGCCACACGAACGCCAGAGAAATAGGGTCCCGGCTTTCCGGTCCGATTGGACAACGCTCCGGAAAAGAATACGGCCACGGAATCCTTGCGCGTCTTGCTCAACGGATCAGACTGTAGGAGCACGTCGAGGTGGTTGCCGTTCGGCAAGGTCACAATGTGAATGCCGTCTTCCCATTGGGGTTGTCCCACAAAAGAGTGTAAAGAGTCCCATCTATAAAGCGGCTGCTTCCATGCGGCGTAATCGGTGGGTTCCAAGCCGATTCCCTTCGTTGCTTTAAACCATCTGCTGTCGACTCTTGGGATCAAGGGACTCCGGCGGCATAAGGCACCGCCACGGTCCTCTAGGATACAGCGGCGTCGCGGACCTTGATCATGGTGCGCAGGTTGCGCGTGGTGGTGGAGGCCTTGTACTTCGGCTTCGCGGACAGCTTGCTGAACGGACTGTCCAGGGTGCCGCCGGCGGGTGCCAACCACGCCAAGGCTTCCGGTCCCAGCGCGGTTAGCTGTGCGCCGTCCAGGGCCAGGCCGGCCTCATGCAGCTCGGCAAGCACCCCGAGGTCCGAGCCCAGCGTGAGATAGGTATGGGTGGTTGCGTCGTCCGCGGGGTAGGGGCACGCCGCCACCAGCTCGCCTACGCGGTCCGCTGGCAAAACCACCACCCAGGCGTCATAACCAAACGCCTCCCGGAGGCAGGCCTCGAATTCCGTTTTAACGCCGGCGGCGGGCAGTTCGCTTGAGAGCACAACATTTCCGCTGGCCAGGAGCGTCTTCACGTCCGAAAACGGACGGGAAGCGAGGGCCTGCTTCAGCTCGGCCATTTTGATGGTGATACCGCCGACGTTGACCCCGCGCAGGAACACCGCATAACTGCTCATGCGCACAGCCTATGCCGCTAGTCGCTGGTTTTGCGCAGCGCCTCGGTCAGCACCCGGGCAGCGTTGCAGACCACCTCGGCGTGCAGCCGGCCCGGCTGGCGGGTGAGGCGTTCAATCGGGCCGGAGATAGACACTGCCGCGATCACCCGGCCGGACGGTCCGCGGACGGGGGCCGAAACGGAGGCCACGCCCGGCTCGCGTTCGCCGAGGCTCTGGCCCCAGCCACGGCGCCGCACCCCGGCCAGGACGGTGGGGGTGAAACGGGCGGCCTGCAGACCTTCAAGGAGCCGGTCATGGTCCTCCCAGGCGAGGAGTACCTGGGCGGCGGAACCGGCCTTCATGGACAGCTGGGTGCCGACGGGAATGGTGTCGCGCAGGCCGATGGGCCGTTCGGCGGAGGCCACGCAGACGCGCCACTCACCCTGCCTGCGGAAAATCTGGGCGCTCTCCCCGGTGGCGTCTCGCAACTGCATCAGGACGGGCCCGGCGGAGGCGATCAGGCGGTCCTCACCGGCCGCGGAGGCCAGCTCCACAAGGCGGCTGCCGAGCACAAAGCGGCCCTGGATGTCGCGGCTTACCAGCCGGTGATGGACCAGCGCCAGCGCCAGCCGGTGCACGGTGGGCCGAGCCAGTCCCGTGGCGGCCACAAGCTGCGCCAGGGTGGTTGGGCCTGCCTCAAGTGCGTCAAGCACATGGGCGGCTTTATCGATGACACCGACTCCACTAGAATTGTCCATGTAATGATATTGCCGTCTCATTATCTGAGATGCAAGTCAACGCGCTGGCGCAGGACGCGGGCGGGCTGATTCAGTGGTGGGAACAAGCAGTCACGTACGAAAATACCGCAGTGAAGGGAGTAGGCCGTGGCAAAGACACTGGCCGAGAAAGTCTGGGGCGCGCACGTGGTGCGCAAAGGCGACGGCGAAGGAGTCAACGCCCAGCCAGACCTTCTCTTCATTGACCTCCACCTGGTGCACGAAGTGACCTCCCCGCAGGCCTTCGAAGGGCTCCGGCTGGCCGGGCGTCCGCTTCGCCGGCCCGATCTCACCATCGCCACTGAGGACCACAACACGCCGACGCTGGACATCGACAAGCCAATTGCCGATCTCACCAGCCGCACGCAGATCCAGACCCTGCGCAACAACTGCAAGGAATTTGGTGTCCGGCTGCACTCCCTGGGGGACGCCGAACAAGGCATCGTGCATGTGGTGGGCCCGCAGCTGGGCCTCACCCAGCCCGGCATGACAGTGGTCTGCGGCGACTCGCACACCTCCACCCACGGGGCCTTCGGCGCCCTGGCGATGGGCATCGGCACCTCCGAGGTGGAACATGTGATGGCGACCCAGACGCTGTCCCTGAAGCCGTTCAAGACCATGGCCATCAACGTCGAGGGCACCCTGCGCCCCGGAGTGTCCGCCAAGGACATCATCCTGGCCGTCATCGCCAAGATCGGCACCGGCGGCGGCCAGGGCTACGTGCTCGAATACCGCGGCTCCGCAATCCGGGCACTGTCCATGGAAGCCCGGATGACCATCTGCAACATGTCCATCGAAGCCGGCGCCCGCGCCGGACTCGTCGCCCCGGACCAGACGACTTACGACTACATGTTCGGCCGTCCGCACGCACCCCAGGGCGCCGAGTGGGATGCCGCCGTCGACTACTGGGACACCCTGCGCACGGAGGATGACGCGAGCTTCGACGTTGAGGTGGACCTCGACGCCGACACCCTGGAACCGTTTGTGACTTGGGGGACCAACCCGGGCCAGGGCGTGTCCCTGTCCGCGAAGGTGCCCTCGCCCGAGGACTTCGGCGACGAGAATGCCAAGGCTGCGGCGGAACGTGCGCTGCAATACATGGGCCTGGAAGCCGGCACCCCGATGAAGGACATCCGCGTCGACACGGTGTTTTTGGGATCCTGCACCAACTCCCGGATGGAAGACCTCCGTGCGGCCGCGGACATCATCCGCGGCCGCACCAAGGACCCCAACATCCGGATGCTTGTGGTGCCCGGCTCCGCCCGCGTCCGCCTCGAGGCCGAGGCCGAGGGCCTGGACAAGGTCTTTAAGAACTTCGGCGCCGAATGGCGCTTCGCCGGCTGTTCGATGTGCCTGGGCATGAACCCGGACCAGCTGGAACCGGGGGAGCGCTGCGCCTCCACCTCGAACCGCAACTTCGAGGGCCGGCAGGGCAAGGGCGGACGCACCCACCTGGTCTCCCCGGTGGTGGCAGCCGCGACCGCCGTGCGCGGCACCCTAAGCTCGCCGTCGGACCTGGAACCTGCGCCCGAGTCCGCCGCCCTGAGCGCCGATGCCGCGTAGCTTCCGACAGTCACTGATCCACACAGCCTAGAAGGATCCGCCATGGAAAAGTTCACCACCCACACCGGAATCGGCGTCCCGCTGCGCCAAAGCAACGTCGACACTGACCAGATCATCCCCGCCGTCTACCTCAAACGCATCACACGCACCGGTTTCGAAGATGCCCTCTTTGCCGGCTGGCGCAAGGACCCGGCGTTCATCCTCAACCAGGAACCTTTTAATGCCGGTTCGGTGCTGGTGGCCGGGCCTGACTTCGGTACCGGGTCCTCCCGGGAGCACGCCGTCTGGGCACTTAAGGACTACGGCTTCAAGACCGTACTTTCCTCACGCTTCGCCGACATCTTCCGCGGCAACTCCGGCAAGCAGGGCCTGCTCGCCGCCGAACTCGCCCAGGACGACATTGAACTGATCTGGAAGGAACTGGAGAACGCGCCCGGCACCGAAGTCACCGTGGACCTTGTCTCGAAGACCGTGATCTGCGGCAATATTGTGGCCCCGTTTGAGATCGACGACTACACCCGGTGGCGCCTGCTTGAGGGCCTGGACGACATCGGGCTGACGCTCAAGCACGAGGAAGACATCACCGTTTTCGAGGCCACCCGTCCCGCGTTTATGCCCAAGACCCTGCCGGCCAAGATGTCCTGACACGCCGAGCCCGACGCCGGATTCGATTCCGGTGAACGGTACGGCTGGGAAGGTGCGGCACACCGGGCACCAACGCCGGGAGCTGCTAGCAGTGTTCCTCGCCGTTGAGAGGGTCGGTGGCTCCGCAGCAACGGCTGACCGGATGAGCGGAGTGAACGTGGAAGTGGAATTGTGAGTCTCTCTGTTAAGGTTCTCTAATGCCCACAAACGTGATGATCTATGGAAGCGCTGTGTCCAGGACCGCGTTCGGAGTGATGGATTCAAGCTTCAGCCTCCTCCGCCATGTTGCCGGTCAGTCAATGATCAGTGCGCTATCCCGGCCCGGGGTCCTCGGTGAAGGCCGAAGGGTGGAACCGGCACTGGAGGAAGACGTCAAATCTATGCTCCTAAAGCACGTTCGTCGGCACGCGGGCGAACTAGACGTACTTGTCATCGACCTGCTGGACGAACGGCACGGCGTCGTCCACCTTCCGGATGGAAGCTACGTGACCGATACGCCCGAACTGTCTGCTGCAGGCCTCCTGGACACTGTCGCCGGCAAAAAGACCACTATCGCACCGGTCACTGAGAGGCACTGGGACCTCTGGGAAGCTTCGGCCAATAGACTCTTCAGCGCCCTCGCAGAGTTGGGACTGCGTGAACGGACGATCGTCCTTGACATGCCTTGGGCTAAAGACGAACGAGAGGTGGGCGGAAGCCGTGATGGCAAAGCGGCTGAACTGAGCGCCTATTTCACCGAATGCTGTGCGCACATCCGTAGCCGCGGCTTCACCGTGGCGGCAATGCCGGAAGGGCCTCATGTGGTGGCCACCGAGCATAACCCGCAGTGGGAGACACCGTCGTCCGGTGCAGTCGCAAACTCGTGGATCGCGTCCCAAATAGAGGCCGTAGCGGCACGAACGTCGTAGGTAAGCGCCGGCGTCTGAGGATCGTGCGGCACACCCCGTATTTCAGATCGGTAACGCAACCTCCTATGCTTAGCAGGTGCCTTTGGAAGGTTTTGGGGGCGAGTAGTCGTGAGGAAAGCCGTATATGAGTAGTGTTCTGACAATCCGCGGAGGCGTCCCGCTGACTGGCCGCGTCACCGTGCGCGGGGCCAAGAATCTTGTCCCCAAAGCAATGGTGGCTGCCCTGCTGGGCAATGAGCCCTCCGTGCTGCGCAACGTCCCCGAAATCAAGGATGTTGAGGTTGTCACCAGCCTGCTCCAACTCCACGGCGTGACGGTTGAGAAGGACCCCATCACCGGGGACCTGACCCTCGACCCGAAGGGCGCCAAAACCGCCTCGAGCACCGCCATCGACGCCCATGCCGGCGATTCCCGCATCCCGATCCTGCTCTGCGGGCCCCTGATCCACGCGATCGGCGAGGCCTTTATCCCGGATCTGGGCGGCTGCAAGATCGGCGACCGACCCATCGACTACCACCTGAACGTGCTCCGGCAGTTCGGTGCCGTGGTGGAAAAGCGTCCCGGCGGCATCCACATTTCAGCGCCGGACGGTCTCAAGGGCGCCAAGATTTCCCTGCCGTACCCCTCCGTTGGAGCCACCGAGCAGGTCCTGCTGAGCGCCACAAGGGCCGAGGGCATCACCGAGCTTTCCGGTGCTGCCACCGAGCCGGAGGTAGTGGACCTCATCGCCGTGCTGCAGAAGATGGGCGCCATCATCAGCGTCCAGACCGACCGCACCATCCGGATCGAAGGCGTCCCGGACCTTGGCGGCTACAACCACCGTGCCCTCTCGGACCGCAACGAGTCGGCCTCCTGGGCCTCAGCTGCGCTGGTGACGAAGGGGGACATCTTCGTCGAGGGTGCCACCCAGCGGGACATGATGACGTTCCTGAACACCTACCGCAAGGTCGGCGGCGGGATGGACATCGGCGACGACGGCATCCGGTTCTATCACAAAGGCGGCAAGCTCAACCCGCTGGTCCTGGAGACGGACGTGCACCCCGGGTTTATGACCGACTGGCAGCAGCCTCTGATCGTTGCGCTGACCCAGGCCGAGGGCGTGTCAATCGTGCATGAAACCGTGTACGAGAATCGTTTCGGCTTCACCGACGCGCTGATCCGGATGGGCGCCAACATCCAGGTCCACCGCGAATGCCTCGGCAGTGTGCCGTGCCGGTTTGGCCAGCGCAACTTCCTGCACTCTGCCGTCATTTCCGGCCCCACCCAGCTGACCGGTGCCGACATTGACGTCCCGGACCTGCGGGGCGGATTCAGCCACCTGATCGCGGCGCTGGCTGCGAATGGCACTTCGCGGGTCACCGGAATCGACATTATTAACCGCGGCTACGAGCGCTTCACCGAAAAGCTCGCCGGCCTGGGCGCGGACTTCGACATCACTTCAGCCGGGTAGCGGGGACCACGTGAAGGAAACCGCCAAGAGCCACACCACCTTTGTCCTTGTTGCCGGAATTGTCCGGCCCGTCATGAACCTGTTGATGCGCAAGCAATGGATCGGGCTGGAGAAGCTCCCCGCCGGCGGCTTTATTGCGGCTCCCAACCACTGCACTGAAATCGATCCGCTGGTGGTGGGGCACATGCTCTACAACCAGAAGCGGATGCCGCACTTCCTGGCCAAGGCGGGCCTTTTTAAGGTGCCGGTGCTGGGATTCGTGCTGCGCGCCACTAAACAAATCCCGGTGGAACGGTCCTCGGCTGGTGCCAACCGCTCGCTGCAGATTGCCCGGGACGTTGTGAACGAGGGCGGAGCCATTGTGATCTATCCCGAAGGAACCCTGACCCGGGATCCTGAGTTGTGGCCGATGAAGGGACACACCGGCGCGGCGCGTATGGCGCTGGAAGGCGGGATACCCGTGGTGCCCATGGCTCATTGGGGAGCCCACGAGGTCCTTCCCCGCTACGCCAAGCGGTTCCATGTCTTTCCGCGGAAGACCTCCCGCCTGGTGGTGGGCGATCCCGTGGACCTCAGCGCCTTTGCTGGGCGGCCGCTGGACAAGGCCACCCTCGCGGAGGCGACCAACGTGATCATGGACTCCGTTACGGAACTCCTGGCCACCCTCCGCGGCGGGCAGCCCCCGCTGGTCCGCTGGGATCCTTCGGCGCACAACCAGAGCGCGCACGGCCGCTTCGCTGCAGGCGGCGACCAAACAGGTGGCGCGGCAGGCAGCCGACCCGACGCCGGAACGTCCACCGACGCGGACGGCGCCGCATGACGGCGGATACCCGCGCCCTGTCTTCCGCCAGCCGGGTGGCTGTCCTCGGAGCCGGATCCTGGGGAACCACCTTCGCCAAGATCCTCGCAGATGCCGCCGCGGCCTCCGGCGTTGAGCGGGAAATCCGGCTGTGGGGCCGCCGCAGCGCGGTGGTGGAACAGATTAACCTGAAGCACCGCAATGAGCAGTACCTCAAGGAAATTGCGCTTCCCTCCAGCATCACCGCGTTTACCGACGTAGCCGAGGTCCTCGCCGGCGCGGAGCTGGTGGTCCTGGCCGTACCCGCACAGACGCTGCGGCCGCAGCTGCGCGAATGGGCGGCCCTGATACCGCCGGGCGCCCTGGTGGTATCCCTGATGAAGGGACTCGAGCTGCACTCCGATGCCCGGATGAGCGAAGTAATCTCTGCTGAACTCGGCATTCCCGCGGACCGGATCGCCGTGGTCTCCGGCCCCAACCTGGCGATGGAGATCGCCCGGGAAGAGCCCACCGCCTCGGTGGTGGCCTGCTCGGACGCGGCGGCGGCCGGCTGGATCGCGCGCAGCTGCACGGCGCCGTATTTCCGCCCGTACACCACGGCCGACGTCGTCGGCGTCGAAATCGGCGGGATCGTCAAGAACATCATCGCCCTGGCCGTCGGAATCTGCGAGGGCAAGCAAATGGGGGACAACACCAAGGCGTCGGTGATCACCCGCGGCCTCGCGGAGACCTCCAGGCTGTCCCTGGCGCTGGGCGGCGAGGCGCAGACGATGGCCGGACTGGCCGGTCTTGGCGACCTCGTGGCTACCTGTTCCTCGCCGTTGTCACGGAACCACACGGCCGGACGGCTGCTGGGCAGAGGCCTGACCCTGGATGAGGTGGCAGCTGAAATGACGCAAACCGCCGAGGGGATCAAGTCGGCGCAGGCCGTTCACGAGCTGGCGGGTAAACTCGGCGTCGAGATGCCAATCACCGCGGCAGTAGTTGCCGTCCTGGCCGGAAAACTGTCCGTTGATGAACTGGGGCCGCTGCTGCTGTCCCGTGATCTCAAACCTGAAGGCGATTACTGAGCGTGACTGAAGAAGAAGTGAACACAGCGGGCCCGGGCGCCCGGCCCCGAGTGGCGGTGCTGTTCGGCGGCCGGTCCAGCGAACACGCGGTCAGCTGCGTGACCGCTGCCGGCGTGCTCGGCGCCATCGACCAGGCCAAGTACGAGGTCATCCCCATCGGGATCGCCAAGTCCGGCCAGTGGGTGCTGGCCTCCGGGGACACCCGCGACTGGTCACTTTCTGCGTCCTCCCTGCCGGAAGTCGCACCGTCGGCCCGGACGGTGGCACTGGCCGAGATCGGCGGCGAACACCAACTGATCGTGGCCGCACCGAACACTGTCCCGCAGGAGCTCGGTGCGGTGGATGTGGTGTTTCCCCTGCTGCACGGCCCGTTCGGCGAGGACGGTACCATTCAGGGTTTGCTGGAGCTTTCCGACACCCGGTACGTCGGTGCCGGAGTGCTGGCGTCCGCCGTCGGGATGGACAAGCACTTTATGAAAGTGGTGTTTGAATCCGCCGGGCTCCATGTGGGTCCCTACATCGCGGTCACGGACCGGCAGTGGCGCAATGATCCGGAGACGGTCCGCAAGCGTGTGGACCGGCTCGGCTTCCCGGTCTTCGTGAAGCCGGCACGGGCCGGCTCATCCATGGGCATCTCCAAGGTGGATTCCCTGGACGGCCTGGATGCCGCAATCGAGGCCGCCCGCGAGCACGACCCGAAACTCGTCATCGAAGCGGGCATCGTGGGCCGCGAAATCGAATGCGCAGTGCTGGAAGGCCGGGGGACCGACGCTCCCCGGACGTCCATGCCGGGGGAGATTGCCGTGGCCGGCGGCGGGCATGAGTTTTATGACTTCAATGCTAAATACGTCGACGACGCCGCCGAGCTCAGCTGCCCGGCAGATCTCCCGGACGAAGCCATCGCCCGGGTCCGCGAGCTTGCCGCCGTTGCGTTCGACGCCGTTGGAGCCGAGGGACTGAGCCGGGTCGATTTCTTCTACACGCCTGAGGGCGAGCTGATCATCAACGAAATCAATACCATGCCCGGATTCACACCGAAGAGCATGTACCCGCAGATGTGGAAAGCCTCAGGCCTGGGCTACGCGGAGCTGATCGACGAACTGATCTACCTGGCGCTGCACCGCACCACCGGCCTGCGCTAGCCTACGGGCTTGGCGGCAGGTTCTCTGCGTTTTGCAGGTCCGCCTGGCCCACGCAGTTCCGCGTCGCTGGCAGTTTCGATGCGGAGGACGCGAGGTCCGCGAGCACGGTGGCGGAACTGATCTTGTTCGGATCCAGCAGGATTTCGGTGGCTGGTTCCCGACCGAAGGTGGTCAGGGTCCATACCGGGTCGCCTTCCTTGATCACCCAATCGACGCCGTTCACGCTGACGCAGCGGTCCGTCGTCGGCCCGGGAACGTTAACCCCGCAGCGCAGGACCAGCAGGGACGGGTCACCCCAGGCGGCGGTGGCCTGGCTGTTGGTCTTGCGCAGCTTGGCGTCACCAATCGCATCCGGCAGCGCCACCATCATGGGGGCGCACGCGGCGTTGGCAGCATCCTTGGCGGGCGCGACGTCCACTACCGGGGAGCATGCGCTCAGCAGGACCCCGGCGATGGCCGCCGCGGCAAGAATTCGGAGCGGACGTGCCGGGGCCGGGAAACGGAAGTGCTGCATTGGTTAAGCCTATCCCTGCCTAAGAGCCGTCTCGGCCAGGAAACCTGCAGTTCCAATTGTCAGTGACGAGCGTTTTTCCCTCGGTCACGTAGACTTGATCCAACTGTGCAACTCTGGGGCGCTGCCGACAATGACGTTTGGTTGGCCAGAGCCGGGCAGCTTAAATCAAATTCCGCACCCGGGGGAGGGCCTTTCGATGACGTCGCGCAGCCGAAAATTTAGATCAGTACGCGGTGGATTGAGCGCAGTTTTGCTCGCAGTTTGCATCAGCGGGACTACTGTCGCTGCCTACGCTGACGACGCCGTTCTTCCAGACCCCTTGACCGTCACCCTGACCCCAACACCGCCGGCCCCTGTGGACACGCTGCCGGGCGAACCGGCGCCGGTAGATCCACCACCCGCTGATACCGCACCTGGGCAGCCAACTGATGCAGCTGTGCCGACGGACACAACGCCGCCTGGCGAGACGTCCCCACCGGCCCTGGAGTCGCCCGCGGAACCTCTTCCGGCGGCAGTTCCGGAAGCGCCCGGAGCTGCGGTTGTTGCACCACCCGTCCGCCGGGCGCCGATCCAGCTCCCTGCGAGGGCGCCGGGCCCCGAAGAATCGGCTCCCATCGGTGCCGTGACGACACCTTCGGCTTCGCCGTCCCCTAGCTCGATGCCGGACACTCCTCCGTCGGCTGCACCTGCCGAGGGTCTCCCCGCAGCCTCGCCTCCCGCGATGGTTCCCGCAGAAATCCAGGCCGCCGTAGTCGCAGCGACTGGAAGCCCTCTCTCGGTGCAGGTGGTTACTGTGCTGATCCTGCTCGGACTCGGGTTTGTATATTTCAGGTTTCTTAGTGGGAAGGGCCGCGGCCTCGGTGCCAAGGCAGGAAAGTAATTGACCGCGGACACCTCCGGCCCGCCAACCGAGGCCGGAACGTCTGACCTGCGCAGCCCGTCGATGATTCAACTCCTGAGGAATGCGCGGCTTGCGGCGAACACGGCCCTGCAGCACTTCACGGACGATCCGATAGTGCTCTTCCTCCAGGTGTCCCGGCGATTCCCGGCGGCGATCGTCCAGTCGACAGCCCGGCTTGTGGGTGCAGCGGCCCGTGAAAACTCTGTTGCCATACTGGTCCTGCTGGCGTCGATGACGCGGGGAGACGGGGAGGACGTGGCCCGCCGCCTCCAGCTTGCCGCTGATCAAAATGTCACAGGTAAGCGGTCCCGACGGCTCGCTGACATCGCGCTTGCGGCAAATCTGCCGGAGGTCTCGGACGTGCTATTAGCAGGGGCACGGGATTCGCGCGGGCTGAAGTCCGCCCTGGCACGGCGGCAGTGGTATGACGGAGCTGTGAGCGACGCGGTTGCCGCACTGGATGGCTCCGGTTGGCTCGGGCGGCAGCAGCAGATGCGCCTGGCTGGTGAACTGGCCGTTTTCCAAGGAGTTGTGCCTTCGCTGGGCCGGCGTGAGTACACTCCGCTTCGTGGCAGGGTCCTTCATTTGCTGACCAACTCCCTGCCGCACACGGAGAGTGGCTACGCCCAGCGTTCGCACTCCATTATGGTGGCTCAGCAAGAGGAGGGGTGGGACGTCCTTGCGGTCACCAGGATCGGCTACCCCGTGCAGATAGGAAAACTATCCGCGGCCTCCATCGACGTTGTGGACGGCGTGCGCTATAGGCGGCTGCTCCCGGCGCGACTGGCGGCGAAACTGGACGCCCGCCTTCAGCAACAGGCCGAGGAGCTGCTGCGCTTAGCTTTGGAGTTCCGACCCAGCGTGCTCCACACCACCACCCACTTCGTCAACGGCCTGGTGGTTCGGGCAGTCGCGGAAGCACTGGACATTCCGTGGGTGTACGAAGTCCGCGGCCAGCTGGCCGACACCTGGGCATCCACCCGCGGTCCTGCGGCCCGTGAGAGCGAAAAATACCGGTTGTTCCAGCAACGTGAGGCTGAGCTGATGGCCGCGGCGGACCTGGTCGTGACGCTGGGTGAAGTCATGAAGGACAACATTGTTGCCGCAGGCATTCCGAACGAGAGAATCATCATCACGCCAAATGCCATCGGCGGACAATTTCTGGAAGAACCAGTGGAGCCCTCCGCGGCGCGGCGAGAACTGGGCCTGCCTGAACAAGGACAGTACATCGGCACTGTCAGCAGCCTGGTCCCCTATGAAGGCATCGATGATCTCATCGCTGCCTTCGGGCTTCTGGCGCCCTCGAATCCGGACCTTCGCCTACTGATCGTCGGTGACGGCGCGTCGCTGCCCTCCCTGAAACAGTTGGCCAGGCGAAGCGGGTTCGACGACCGCATCATCTTCACTGGGCGCGTTCCACGTGACAAAGCACGCCTGTTCCATCAGGCATTGGATGTCTTTGTGGTGCCGCGCAGGGACCTGGATGTCACCCGCTCGGTAACACCACTCAAACCGGTTGAAGCTTTGGCGTGCGCACGGCCGGTTGTGGCCAGCCGGCTTGAAGCCCTGCAGGAAATTGTGACTGACGGCACAAACGGCCTGCTGGCGGCGGCTGGAGACCCCCGGGACCTGGCGGCTAAACTGGAATGGCTCCTCGACTCCGAGGAGTTTAGGGCCCGCTTGGGACAGGCAGGGCGACAGGGCGTGCTGGAAAGCCGGACGTGGAGAGCGAACGCGCTGTCCCTTGCTGGCGCCTATGAGCATTTATTGGAGGCTCGACTTTGAGCGCGGATACTTCGGCAGTCCCACAGGGGCCGACGCCTACTGCGGTGGCCACTTCAGTCAACTTGCGCGGACTGCGCCGCGTCGGTGCCAGGCCGACTTTCCTGGACTATCTTGTTTCGCTGTGGGACTACCGGCACTTCATCTACTATGACGCGCACTCGCGAGTACAGACCGGCAATGAGCAAGACCGGCTGGGCCGCGCCTGGTTGGTTCTTGGACCGCTCCTGAACGGACTGATGTTCTACCTGATTATGGGGGTGCTGCTGAAATCGGGTGGCGGCATTGAAAATTTCATTGCATTCCTGATTATCGGTGTTTTTCTGTTCCAAATGTCGACGCGTTCTATTTCGTCCTCTTCGAAGGTCATCTCTGCCAACAAGAACGTTATCCATGCGTTCCAATTCCCGCGAGCAAGCTTGGTCGTAGCAGCCAACGTCCGCGAGCTGCTATCGAACATTCCGGTCTTGATCACCATGCTCCTCCTGGTGATCGTTCTGCCGCCTTCGGAAGAGATTTCCTGGCGATGGCTGCTCTTGATCCCTGTGGTTGTGTTGCAGTTCGTCTTTAACCTCGGCATTGGACTACTGCTTGCCAGGGTCGTGTCGGCATTCAACGATGTCAGCCAACTGATTTCCTACGCTATGCGCCTCTGGATGTACGCCTCGTGTATGTTCTTCTCGATCGAGAGATTCAATGACGTGCCGGTAGTGAAGACGATCATGGAGTACAACCCCTTATACAACGTGCTGTATCTGGCCAGGGAAGTTCTGCTGTACGGGTCTGCTGGCGACTGGCGGGCGTGGGCGATTCTAGCGCTCTGGTCTATCCTGGCCTTGGCCATCGGGACCGTTGTGTTCTGGCGTGGGGAGGAAACGTATGGCCGAGAGCTCTGAGCTGAATTTTGTTGAGGGGACGCCGTCCGTTGTCATCGACAAAGTGAGCATGACCTATAAGACAACCTCCCGGTCACGGGACGAGGCGGCTCCATCCCCATCTACCTGGCGGATGCTTAAACCCAACGTGGGCCGAACGACGGCTGTTAGCGTCACGGCCCTGAAGGAGTTGTCCCTCGTCGTAGAACACGGGGAATCAGTGGGCATTATCGGCAGGAACGGTTCCGGCAAGAGCACCTTGCTGAAAGTTGTAGGTGGACAAATCCCGCCCACTTCCGGCGCCGTTTATGCTACGTCCACACCCGTAATGCTCGGCGTCAATGCGGCCTTGATACCGGGCCTGTCCGGCGACCAAAACATCATTCTGGGTTGCCTGGCAATGGGTATGAACAGGCGGCAAATCGATGCCAAGTACGCGGCGATCGTAGAATTGTCCGGACTGGAGGAGGCGATCCATATGCCGATGAAATCGTATTCCGCAGGTATGGGCTCTCGGCTTCGCTTTGCAATCGCCGCGGCCATCGATCCGGAAATTCTCATCATCGACGAAGCACTGAATACCGGCGACGCCCAGTTTAAGGACAGGACGCGCAAACGGATGCTGGAGCTGTTGGGTCAGGCCGGCACCGTCTTTTTGGTCAGCCACAGCATGTCGACAATCCTCGACTTGTGCAACAGGGCAATATGGATCGATCAAGGCGAACTACTCGCGGACGGTGCACCGGCCGACGTCGTCAAGTGGTATCGCCTATTCACCCAGCGACTTGCCGATGGCGACCGGGTCGGCGCCCTTAAGATTCGAAGAAGGATGGTTCACGATCTTCACGTGGCTGACGTCAGCGACCGCAACTCCCTTCGGCGGACCAAAGCTTGAGGGCTGATATCCGAACCGTGCGGCGGCTTCTGTGGCATTTGCGGGCAGGCGGCCCGCAGCAGGTCCGGACTTGGCTGGCCCGGGAGGCCTTTGAAGCCGGCCACCGCAAATTGGAGACGGTGCGGGGGGCTGAGGGGGTCTGGGTTGGCAGGGGCCGGAAAAAACGATTGAAATTCCGCCCCACGGGTATTCTGCCGGCGCGGCAACAAGCCAATGGGCTGCCCCGGGTTGGTGTGGTGCTCGATGAGTTCTCCGCACTTGCCTTCGGGGTTGAGTGGGACTGCGTCCAGCTCTCGCCTAAGTCCTGGCGCGAGCAACTGACAAAGCACGCCGTGGACGTGGTGTTCGTAGAATCGGCGTGGAAAGGGCTGGATGGCCTATGGGCGGGCAAGATTGCCGGCCAGGATCACTCCGGACCCTCAACTCTGCGCGAGTTGACTGATTGGTGCCGGGACCAGTCGATTCCAACGGCATTCTGGAATAAAGAGGACCCGCCGCATTACAGCGACTTCCTCTCCGCAGCCAAGTTATTCGATTTCGTGTTTACAAGCGATGCCAACAGGATCGAAACCTACCTAAACGATCTCAACCACGACCGCGTGGACGTGCTGTCTTTTGCTGCCCAGCCAGCTATTCACAACCCCGTGCGACCGAAATTCGGCTGGCACGAACGGGACGTGGCTTTTGCAGGGATGTACTTCGCGGAGAAATATCCGGAACGTCGCCAGCAGCTCGACATCCTCTTAGAGGCAGCAGAGGCGGCCTCGTCCGCCATGGAAACAGGGTTGGAGATCTTTTCCCGGCAGCTGGGCGGGGACCCCAGATACCAGTTTCCCGCTCCCTTCGACGGCAGGGTAGTGGGCTCACTCGAGTATCCGGAGATGTTGACGGCTTATAAGGCGTACAAAACGTTTCTCAACGTTAATTCGGTGCTCGATTCGCCCACCATGTGCTCGCGGAGGGTGTTTGAGATCATCGCAAGCGGGTCCAACGTCGTGACGACACCCAGTGCTGCCATCGGTTCGCATTTTGCCGCCGACGAAATCTTTACCGTTGGTAACGTGACCGAGGCGGAGCAGCTCTTGCGCGCCTTGCATCGGAATCCGGAATTGGGCGAGCGCCAGCTGCACCGGGGTCAACGTCGCGTCTGGCGGGAACATACCTACCGTGCGCGGAGTAACCAGATCCTGGCCGCCGTCGCTCCTCAGCTCGCCCTGCCGCCCGTTCGCCCCACCGTTTCACTTCTAGTGTCGACAATTAGGCCCTGGCAACTCGAACATGTCTTCCAGAGTGTTGGGAGCCAACGTGATGTTGACGGCGAGCTGGTGCTCCTGACTCATGGCTTCACAGTGGAGGATGCAAAGATTCGTCAACTGAAGGAACAATACGGCGTTTCCGCCGTGACGTTGCTGACGGCTGAGACGCAGGTGACCTTGGGGGAGTGCCTGAATCTGTGCGTCTCCGCGGCGGGGGGACAGGTCCTGACGAAGATGGATGACGACGACTTCTATGCCGCCAATTACCTCAGTGATCAGCTTCACGCGCTGGAGTATTCCGGCGCGGACGTGGTGGGCAAACAGGCGCATTACATGTACCTGGCGGGCCAGAACGCGACCCTGCTTCGGTTTCCCGAGTGGGAGCACCGGTATACTCGGACGGTCATGGGACCCACAATCATGGGATTCGCCGACGTTTTTCGCAGCAGTCCGTTCCCAGCAGTAAGTAGCGGAGAAGATACACGCTTCCTACGTGATGTCGGCGCTGCCGGGGGCGTGATCTATGCGTCAGACAGGTTCAACTACTGTCAACAACGGGCCGCTGAGGGCCACACATGGGACATTACCGACGCCGAGTTGCTGGCCAGCGGTGAATTGAAATTTTTTGGTAACTACAGAGACCAGGTCTCTGTCTAACTGGGGGTTCTCCTTGAATACGATTGAAACAGTAGCCGTCATCGGACTGGGGTACATCGGTCTGCCGACTGCCGCGATTCTTGCCGGAAACGGCATCCATGTCATCGGCGTTGACGTGAATGCGGACACAGTGGAGTCCGTTAATCGCGGTGAAGTTCCCTTCGTCGAGCCTGATCTGGCGTCGTATGTTGCCGGTGCCGTAAGCCAGCATAAGTTGAGTGCGTCCACTGAAACCCCCGCAGCCCAGGCATACATCGTGGCCGTCCCCACTC
Organism: Pseudarthrobacter sp. PH31-O2; assembly: GCF_030063265.1. Taxonomy (NCBI): domain Bacteria; kingdom Bacillati; phylum Actinomycetota; class Actinomycetes; order Micrococcales; family Micrococcaceae; genus Pseudarthrobacter; species Pseudarthrobacter sp. PH31-O2. The sequence goes on from NZ_JASIST010000001.1 coordinate 319,086, forward strand.
CCTTTAATGCCGACCACACCGCTGACGTGACATACATCAAGGCCGCCGCCCGGGGCATCGCCCCCCAGCTTGTGGGTGGAGAGCTCGTCATTCTTGAGTCCACCTCGCCGCCTGGAACCACGAAGCTCCTTGGTGACTACCTCGTCGGCCTTCGCCCGGACCTGAGTCTCGATGGAGCCGACGGTAAGCCGTCGATCCACGTGGCCCACTGCCCGGAGCGGGTGCTGCCCGGCCGGATCATGATCGAACTGGTCACCAACGACCGGATTGTCGGCGGGCTGACCCCCGAGGCCGCCCAGCTCGCCAAAGCTCTGTACGCCGTCTTCTGCCAGGGCGAGATCCTCGTCACCGACGCCGCCACGGCTGAGATGGCCAAGCTGGTTGAGAACTCATACCGGGACGTCAATATCGCTTTCGCTAACGAACTGTCGGTTATCAGCGACAAGCTGGGCATCAACGTCTGGGAACTCATCAAACTTGCCAATCACCACCCTCGGGTCAACATCCTGCAGCCAGGTCCCGGAGTGGGCGGCCACTGCATCGCCGTCGATCCCTGGTTCATCGTGGCCGCTGCGCCGGAGGAAGCACAGCTAATCCGGCAGGCACGCGAGACCAACGATGCCAAACCTGACTGGGTGGTCAAGAAAGTGCAGGATGCTGTTGGGGAAACCGTAGCGCCCAAGATCGCCGTTTTGGGGTTGGCGTTTAAGGCAAACATCGATGACCTCCGCGAGTCACCGGCGGTCGCAATCGTCGAAAAGCTGAGTGCAAAACTCGACGGCGCAGAGCTTCTGGTTGTGGAACCGCATGTGGACCGTCTCCCACGGACGCTTGCCGGACTCAGCAACGTAGTCCTTCAAGACCTCGAAATGGCAGTGGCAGCGGCCGACGCGGTGCTGCTCCTGGTCGACCACGACGACTTCAGGGAAATGGACGTCCAGCTCATGTCGGGCAAGCCGGTGCTGGACACACGGGGAATCTGGCAGTAATTCGCTGACCAAGTACGGACACGGAGTGAAGCCTTGAGGTATGCAGATGAAGTCTCCCAGGTGGCGACTGTCAACTTGGCAAAACGCAAGAGGTATCTGCAGGATATCGACGGCGTCATCCAGGACTACGAACGACTTCTGGCCCAGGAAGCCCAGAGCCTGCGTTCCGTGGAAGTCTTGCAGAAAGACCTACGCGCCATGCGAAGGGCTCGGGACAACGCAAAAGCTGAGCTGAAGCTGGCCAACGATGAGCGCACCAAACTCAAGTCGGCGCTGAAAGCGCTCCGCTCCTCAAAGAGCCTCCGGGTGGGTCAGGCAATTCTGACGCCCGCTCGGAGCCTCGCACGTGCGTTGGGAGGTTCAGGGACGCCCATCAGAAGCAGCCCAACCTCGCCCGTTCCTTCTCCCAAGTCAGGAATGCGACGGTCGTCCTCCGGGCAGCCTGCGGCCCGATCGGCTGCGGTGGAACCAGTCAAGGTCCCGACTTCCGAGTCGCTCGGGCGCGAAGACCTCATTGGTCAGTTCGTGGTCCAACCGTCCTCGGCCACTGCGCTTAAGCTCATCTCCCACGATTACTTCGTCAGAGGAGCCATCCTGGAACCTGCTGAGTTCATTCTGCACAACTCAGCACTCCTCGGAGACCTGACCGGGTCTGAACGCGCGCTTGTGCAAAATATCCTAGGTCAGCGCGAACTGTTGATCGGTGAGCAGTTCCTTTCCCCGCGGCAACCTAACGCCGGGTACGTGGCGGAGCGTGACCGGATCATGTATTGCGCACACAGCACGGGACATTTCAACAGCAACGGCTATTCGACGAGAACCGGCGGAGTCGTCGGTGGGCTTAGGGCCAACGGCGAAGACGTCCTGGTTGTGGCACGCCCGGGGTACCCGTGGGATTCAAAAGTGGACGTTGAAGTTACTTCCCAGGAACGCTTCGAGCGCGAGATCAGCGGTGTCCCACACATCTTCAACCCGGGACCAAGCTGGACCGCTGACCGCCTGGACTACTATCTGGCGGAGGCCGTGGACGTCTACGTCCGGGAGGCACAGCGCAACCGGGCGTCGCTGATTCAGGCGGCCTCCAATTACGTGACCGCGTTGCCTGCGCTCATTGCGGCCCGTAGGCTTGGGATCCCCTTTGCCTATGAGGTCCGGGGGCTCTGGGAAATAACTCAACTGTCAAATAACCCTGACTGGGCCGACTCTGACCGCTACAAGCTTGCCGTCAAACTCGAAACCCTGGTGGCGACGGAAGCCGACGTTGTGCTGGCAATAACCAGCCAGGTGCGGGACGAATTGGTCCGCCGTGGCGTGGACACAACCTTGATCAGTCTGATGCCCAATTCCGTAGACACCGATTTGTTCGCTCCGATGCCCGGTCTGGAACCCCTGCGTCGGAAACTTGGGTTGACGCAAACCACGACGGTTGTGGGCTACGCGGGAAGCCTTGTCCCTTATGAGGGCTTGGAAGATCTCCTCGAGGCCGCCAGTTTAGTCCTCGACGACGGCCTGGACGTTACGTTGGTGATAGTCGGGGACGGCGTGCAGTTGCCCGAACTGAAACGGCTGGCCGTTGAACTCGGAATTGCTGAAAACGTGATGTTCGCCGGCAGGGTTCCCGCTGGTGAGATCCCGAACTACGTGAGTCTTTTTGACATTATGCCTTGTCCCAGGCGGCGTCTGCCGGTGACTGAGATGGTGTCCCCGCTCAAGCCCCTAGAAGCAATGGCCAGCGCCAAGGCCTTGATTCTGAGCGACCTCGCTCCGCTGCGGGATCTTGCGGGCACCGGGCAAGCCCGCGCTTTACTGTGCGAGGCCGGAAACCCGAGATCCTTGGCGGAGGCAATCACAGTTCTGGTTCAGGATGTGGAGCTGCGTTCTGCGATGGGCAGACGAGCCCGCCTCTGGGCCATCGATGAACGCACCTGGCGCTCCACAGGCGGCGGGGCTGTCGCAGCTCACGGCCGTGCCCGAAAAGGAGCAGCGCCAGTATCAGGACGCCGGCTTTCGGAGCTGACCGTTGGAATAATTGCTGACGAATTTACTCTTGAGGGCATGCGGGGGGAAGCCACGTTGGTCGAGCTCCGTCCCGAGTCGTGGCAAGGGCAAATCGACGCCCAGCCGCTGGACGCACTCTTGGTGGAGTCCGCCTGGGAGGGCATCGACGGCGTGTGGAAGCAAAAGGTCGGATACTACGACGATGAGCGGTTCGCCACCTTGCTGGCAATCCTGGACCATTGCAACAGCCGGGACATCCCGACGATCTTCTGGAACAAGGAAGATCCAGTGCACTTCAACAGGTTCAGCCCCACTGCCGCACATTTCGACCACGTATTCACGACAGACTCGGACTGCATCCGCCGATACAAAGCGGACGCAGGAGCGCGGCAGCGTACTGTTGGGTCGCTTCCCTTCTACGCACAACCCCGGCTACACAACATCGTTCCGTCCGCCCTCCCCTATGATCACTCCGTTGCCTATGCCGGTTCCTACTACGGCGATCGATATAAGGCCCGGTCCGAGGAATTGGCCACAATCCTTGACGTTGCCAAGAACCATGGGCTGTGCATCTACGACAGGCAGCACCTGAACCCGGAGAGTCCCTACCGCTTCCCGGACCACCTGGCCCGATATGTGCGGGGAGGGCTGAGCTACGCTGAAATGGTTGACGCCTACAAAACTCACCCCGTTCACGTCAATGTCAACTCTGTAAACGGCTCACCCACGATGTTCTCCCGGCGGGTCATGGAAGTCGCGGCATCGGGATCTGCGGTCCTGAGCGGAAGAGGCGTGGGTGTTGAACACGTCATGAATGGTCTTGTGCCCGTCGTTGAGCGACCCGAAGACGTAGACCTTCTCGTGACCGAATGGATGAGCAACGAGACAGCGCGAATACGGGATGCGTGGCTCGCGTACAGGCACGTACATCGTGGTCACACGGCGTCTCACCGGCTTGCCTACGTGCTCCGCACCGCAGGGCTCATCGTGGAAGCTCCTGTGTTGCCCAGTTACGCGGTTTTCGTAGAGGTTCTGACTCCCGAAATCGCCTCCGTACTCGCGATTCAGACTGTGCAGCCCAAGCGGATCTACTCCACAAGCAGCAGCACAGACGGTGATCTGCCCGTGCAGAGGGTGGCTGATTTCGCCGATGCAGCGAAGCTGGCGAAAGCGGAGGGGATCTCCTATATGGGTTTCCCAGGAACGGGCCACCGTGATCGGACAGTATTTGAAGACATCCTGACTGCCACCAGCTTCGGGTCTTGGGCTTCGATCGGCATATCAAGTGACGATTTGGACATCCCGGGCCTAGGGCTCGGCCGGCGTGGCTCGTCGGCTCCAGGACGCCCCCTGCTTCGAGCCCTGGATGACCATCAGGCTGACGGCCACTTCTGTCTTCGCAGGGAACTGGTGTCCATGGACCGGCCGCCGTTTACCCAGCCTTCGAACAGCCCAAAGAACGTGCTGGTTGCCGGGCACGATCTGAAATTTGCTGCAGGCCTAATCTCAAAACTTGAAGCATTGGGGCACAATGTTTCGATCGACAAGTGGCTGGATCACAACAACCACGACGAGGAGGAGAGTCAACGCCTACTTAGGCGGGCCGACGTCATCTTCTGTGAATGGACACTCGGGAATGCGGTTTGGTACTCGAAGAACAAGTCCTCACGGCAACGCTTGGTGACACGACTTCACCTCCAGGAAATCTTCCGGCCCTTTGTTAAAGACGTTTCGTACGCGTCCGTGGATCAGGTGGTGTTCGTCGGACGGCACATCCTCGAACTAGCGGTTCGCGATCACAATGTTCCACGGGAACTAAGCAGGGTTATCCCAAACGCGGTCGCCACAGCGGAACTGCGGCAGGACAAGGTCGCCGGGGCCAGGTTCAATCTTGGGTTCGTCGGGATTGTTCCAGCCCGCAAGCGCTTGGACAAGGCCTTGGACGTGCTGAGGCTCCTCCGGATGGGTGATGACCGCTACCGTCTCTTCATCAAGGGCAAGCGGCCCGAAGATTTTCCATGGATGGCCAACCGCCCCGAAGAAATGTCGTTCTACGAGGAACAGTACCGGCGAATCGAAACCGATCCGCTGCTGGTTGGAGCAGTCACCTTTGACGCTCAAGGCGACGACATGGCCGCCTGGTACCGGAAAATTGGAGTCGTGCTGTCGCTTAGCGACTTTGAATCTTTCCACTTGACCCTGCCGGACGGGGCCGCCTCGGGCGCCCTGCCAGCCAGCCTCGCGTGGCCGGGCGCGGATCAGATATACCCGACAAGTTGGTTGTACGCCGAATCGCGCGACCTGGCAGAATTCGTCAGTTCACTCGACGACGAGTCATGGGCGCACGCTGCGAAGGCCGCCCAAGACTTCGTCGTCTCCAACTTCGATTCGCGGGAAGTGCTATCAACCCTGGCGGCCCTTATCGTGGGGGAACGAGGAGTCTGACTCGTAGCTGATTGATTTCCCCTGAGCGCTGTGTGTCAATCTTGCGCGAAAACTGCGGTGCACGGGCGCTCGCGGTGAAGAGGCACGAATAGACTGAGTCCGCGCCCGGCGCCGCTCACGCTACCCTTCGGCTCGGGTGGGGTAGCCGAGCGGTACTAAGCACGGACGACCACACACGGTGCAAACTTCCGTACCTTTGGCAACCATGGAGAAACGCTGGTGAAATCACCGATGCAGTCATTCGTTCGGCGTGACCCGAGGAGCCAGTCGCCAAGACGGTTGGGTGGCTGGTCCGGCTCCGCGGCTGCGGGCCTCACTTGTGCCATTATTGCTACAGCATTATTCGCGTCCCCCGCTTCGGCCGCAACCCTGAGCGAACAGCGGGCTGCCCTGCGCAAGATTACGTATGCCGCGGGTCAGGACTACGTTAATGCTCGTCCCTTCACAACCGGGTTGGCTCGGGCGAACGCGCTGGACGTCAAGAACGCCATTTCATCGGGCACAGTTTCCCTCAAGGCCGCCGGCGACCAACTCACGGTCGCGGTGACCCAGGTGGCAATGGACGCGGCCGCCGCCCGGATTGGGCAAGAAGCAACGAAGGCTGCGACCGTCCGTAAGGTCGCTGAACAGCTCACTACACTGATGCGTTTTCGGGCCACGCAGCAGGCTATTGCCACTGGTGCATTAAGTGACCTAGCGGCGGGTCGCATCACATTGAGCACCTATTCAGGGTCCAAGGATAGGACGAGTGCCTTCACAACGCAGGTTGCGGCTGACACTGCTGCACAATTGGGAGTCCTCGGTAAGCCCAACGCTGGCCCGGACCTGCAATCCGCGGCTTGGATGTCAGCGCTGCAAAATGGAAGCGGAACGATCCCGGCCGTCTCAGGGTGGGTAGGATTCCCGGGCGGCTGCGCCCTGCCATCGGCCAGTAGCGCCTTCAATCCCGTTCTTCCCAGCGACGGGCCCGGTGTTGGGACCTCAAAGCAATTTATTGCTGATGCGAAGGCGCGCGTGGCCGCAGATGTCTCCTTGACGTCGATTCACGCCCAAATGCTGCGGGCCGCGACGGTTGAAGTTGCACGTTCCCTACCATTAACCGAACTGCGCGATGCCTACGTCCCGCGGGTGGCCAGGTTGGGCTACGGGTGGCTGTCAGGCTCCGATACAGCCTCGCGAAACGTCCTGGCAGCTGAAGCCAAGGAAATACTGGCCGCGGGCCCGGAAGGCATGGACACACTCTCTTCATCCCATTTGCTGCTGGCTGCGGCGACGGCGACCGACTGGTCGAAGTCGACCGGTATGGAGGAGACGGTGCTCGTGCGGTGGCTGGGTCCACAGACATGTCTTCAGTCCGACAGGGAAAACTTTGTCGATGCAGCTACCAATATCGCTGCAATCCACAATTCGGCCAACTTCATAGCGGCCGCGGTCTTCCTTAAGAAGTCGCCGGCACGGGCTGCAGCTCTGGCCAAGGAGTCCCTAGTCTCAATACAACCGGCTCTCGCGCTGATAACTACCGACGGCGGAACCCCGGAAGGCCCGGGATACTGGACTTATCAGAGCCGAGCAATCGCGGTCCTCTACGCGACTTTGCCAAGTTCATACACCACCATCCCGGTGATTCTGCCTACACTGGCCAGGGTCTCTGGCTACGCGCTTAACAGCACGGGGCCAGACAACCGCCCGACGCCCTTCGCGGACGCCGGCACAGCCGAACTCAGTCCCTTGATGCCGGCCTGGGATGCACATGTGCGGAACGACCCTGAAGTTGCGGCCTGGGTGGCCGAGAGTTTCAAGAAGAAGCCCGATGCGTACCTCATGTGGTGGGGTTCAAAGGCTGGAGTGCTGCCTCCCAAGAAGTCGTCGTTGTATGCGCAGACCGGACTGGCAGCCCTGCATTTGCCTGGGAGTACGGCGACGCTCAAGGGAGGCCAAAATAGCTTTAACCACGCTCACCTTGACCTGGGAAGCGTCTCGTTCTTCCGCCGCGGTGTTCAATGGTCCGTTGATCCGGGCACTCCGAACGGGGTGGCGCCGCCGGGCTACTACTCCGAACCAACCCGGTGGACCTTTTGGAAGCCAGGAACGGCAGCCCACTCGACACTCATGGCGTCTGGGGTGAATCAGCCCATCACCGCGATTGCCCCGGTCACGGTTTCAACCCCATCGAGTGCGGCAGTGGACCTACGTCAGGCATTCCCCGGTACATCCGTGGCAACCCGCTCCGTCACTCATTCAAATACTGCCATGGTGATCAAGGACGTCCTTCGTTCGGACAAACCTTTGGACCTTGTCTGGCAGTGGGTCACCGATGCGGCGGTGAGCCTTGGCAGTGACCGGGCGGTCCTGCGGCGCAGCGGGCAGACGATGGTGCTCAGCTTTACTGGTGTACCGGTTGGGTCCACCTTAACAGCGGTCACCGCGCAGGAGAACGGACCGGATGGCCAGCCACTGACCATCGTGAAGCTGTCGATGCCGCAGGTTCAGAGCCTGGCACTTACTACCTCCGCCTATTAGCCAGGGAGAATCACCCAAGTCGTGGTGATGGTTCGGACGACATCTTCCGCGGTGTTTCGGAGGAACACCCGGGCCCGGTATCGGCCGGTAGGAAGGTCGTTCCACACAACGGTGCCATCGGGCCCGTAGGGGGTCCGGGCAACGGACTCAGCCCCACGAAATAGGCGGGAGGCAAGTTCCCAGCCGGCCGCAACTCTCACTGTCAGGCACAGCTCTGCTGGCTCCCCACCCGAGGCCCGCAACGTGTAATGAACTGTATCCCGATCATCCCCAGGCGCCTCCTCCTGAATCTTTTCTGTCAGAAATTTCCGATACTCCGCACCGATTTCAGCGTGGGGGAGTCCCGGGAGAACTGTCAGGTCAATTTCCTTGTGGTTGGCCTCGGCATGTGACATAAGGGGCAACACGTGGTTCTTGTAGTGGTGATCTGCCTCGCCCACCAGAATCGAAAGGCGCGTGGTCGCGGTCATGTCGTCGATGGCATCAAAAACGACGGCATCCAATGTGGCCACCGAATCCTCGCTTGTGTCACCCATCATAAAGCCCAGCATGTTGGGATGCGGATCACGGACAAACGAACCGATCTTGACCTGGGGCGCGCCGACAATTATCCGTCCGGCTCCTGCTGAGATGCCGTGCAGGATTGCGGCAGTTCCCCCTTTGGAAGATCCCGCGGTGATGAGGTCCTTGGCTGCCAGGCCGAGCCGTTGGAGTTCCTGATGAATAAGCGCTTGCGTCGATTCGAAAATTGAGTTATCCCGGTGGTCTGTCAAATAATAGGACCCCTGATCACCAAAGTCATCGAGGATGTATATGGCGTGGGTTCCCGCCTCATCGACAGACTTGCGGTAGTTATAGGTAAAATCTCCTGGCTGGTGGATGGCGGTGAAAACGACGGTCAGTTTACCTCCGCCGGCGTCGGAACTGGCGGGCACCGAAAGGTAGTTCAGCCCGACTTTACCGATGCTCCGCTGCCAACCCGCCGACTTGTCGTTGAGGCCCCGGTCGAGATAATTGAACTCGGCCAGACGGATTCGCGTTTTAAGGTGTGCATGCTTCCCTTGGAACGAGATCTTTACGACCGGCGACGGTACCGCTTCGCCGAAGCGCGGAAAGCGCCAGCCGAGATACCTTGGACGCTTTTCACCCTTATGGAGGGAGACTGACGTCGGAACATTTGCGTCAAATTGCAGATCCATGACTTTGCGGCCATTTTGAAACAATTCGAAACCTTGCCCGTGGATAACGGTTTCAACGTCAGGGCCGAGATTCCAAAGCAATTCGTAACTGTGTTCTTCCTGGCTTTCAATTATGTCCGACACCTCAAGGGAGGGAATGCCATTCCGCTCTTGGATGTCGACGGTTCTGGAATGGGTTGTATTCCTCAACCGGCCCGTTCGCCCAGTAACCCGGTAGCCGTCTGCGCGGACCTCGTGAGCTTCCATAGTCGTGAGGTGGGCTGAATCGTCGGTGCGCGGTAGGGAGATGCCGTCCACAACGATGCAATTGTGGGCATAGGACGAATAGCCGTATTTGGTTAGAGGATCCTTGTAGTCGTAGCCATAGGCGCCGGCCTCTGACAGCAGGTCGACGCCGTCGCTTCGAAGGAACAGACTCAGGTCGTCGGAATGTTTGTGGTAGTTCGCGTTGTAGGCCGCGCTGAAGAATGCGAATGATGCCTTGGGATTGCCCCAAGCGCTGCGGTAGATGGCGTAGCCGGAGTCAGGCAGGACCAGCGTTCGCTGGTGTGGTTTTGAGCCAATTTTTCCGCCGGAAGCAGCATAAGCAAATTCGCTGCTGTCAAAGATATTCTGCCGCGCGGCGCCAGTCTCCAGTTGCTGCGTAGTATCGCTGATCGGCGGATACATGCCGTTCGGCATGAGGGCGTGCGTCGCGTATTCGGCTGCATTTCGAATCAGTGAGCGGTAATAGTCAGCGTGGTGGTGCCCCGTCTGGGACAGGATTCCCAGTACATCGTGAACGTGTTTGGACACCATGAGGTGATACGTCGGAGTATTCTCGACATGGACGCCGTCGGATGTGAATGACGTAGAGAAGTACGAGTGCAACCGCGCCGTCGCGGTGGCGAACAAGTCTTCGCGCTCCTCGGCCGAGACGAAATCGCAGACAACCGAGAAATAGAGGAGTGAGAGGTCCTGAAACATGCCGTGGTTGTTTCCGGTGGCGTGAAAATCGTCGGTTGCAAGCAGCCGCGCAGTGTCCAAGGCCAGGGCGCCTAGCCAGTTGTAATCGTCGGCGGGAAGGAGACCTTTCAGCCGCGGGAGCAGGGCCGTCAGTTGGATCAGCCGCTGGGCCGTGGTCTCGTCGTGATGCGACACCTCAGGAATCCGGGTGGCGTCCCCGTAGTTCGCCGACCAGGTCCGGGTCACACTAAGAGCGAAGGCGGCATAATCGGGGCCAGCGACGGGGTCGCAGAGCACTGTCCGGTGCCAGTCAGAAAGAAACAAGAAGCCGTGTACATACCGCGCTTGAGAGCGTTTGCTTGTGTCCGCCCAAATGTCGCCGTTCTTGAAGGGCAGGGTGCCGAATCTTGCGCTGACAATTTCGCCGTCTTTGAAAAGCTTTTCCACTCGAGCTCGGGCCGAGGGGTCCGAGGCGCCGGGGAGCTGGCGCAGCACCGCTTCCCTCATCAGGTCAAAATTTGTCGGCGCCAAGAGTTCTCCAGTCTGTACCTCGGGTCCTAATGCACGATGCCCGGCCTCAGTCTGACCAGACGCTTCGCGGGTCACAGCCCGAATTCGTCGATTCTGCTGCCGATGTTCAGCATTTGCGCCACTGCGGCTACCGTCCGCTCAGAGGCGCGGCCATCTCCATATGGATTTACCGCGTTGGCCATCGAATCGAAATGATCCTGGTCGTTGAGGAGCCGGTCAACTTCCTTCACGATACGTTCTTCGTCAGTACCGATCAGGGTCACAGTTCCGGCATCTACGGCCTCGGGACGTTCGGTGTTGTCGCGCATCACGAGTACAGGCTTGCCGAGGCTTGGAGCTTCTTCCTGCACTCCGCCTGAATCCGTCAGGACGATATGGGCCAGGGAGAGCATTCGGGTGAATTCACCATAGGCCAGGGGCTCCGTGACGATGACGTTCGGTTTGCCTTCCAATGCAGGTAACACTGCTTCGCGCACCACGGGGTTCTTGTGCGCCGGCAGGACGATCACCATGTCAGGTTCGGCGTCGGCGATCCTTGCCAGCGCCCTGCCCACTCCGCGCATGGCATCGCCCTGGTTCTCCCGGCGGTGGGTGGTCACCAGCAGGATCCGCCGTCCGCTGGCCGCGAGTTCCTCAAGCTGGGGATCGGTGAAGGGGATCTGCTTGCCGACTGTGGTCAGCAAAGCATCAATAACCGAGTTGCCGGTGACGACAATGTCGCTGGCATTGATGCCTTCGGCTAGGAGATTGGCCCGGCTGACGCTGGTGGGTGCAAGGTGGAGGCTCGAGATTTGGCTCGTGATTTTGCGGTTGGCCTCTTCGGGGAAGGGAGAGAAGAGATCGCCGCTACGGAGTCCCGCTTCGACGTGCACAACGGGGATTCCATGATAAAACGCAGCGATGGCTCCAGCGGTGGACGTCGTGGTGTCGCCCTGCACAATCACAGCGTCAGGTTTGTTCTCGGTGAAGAGCTTGTCCAGCCCGTCAATGGTCCGGGTCATGATGGCCGACAGCGACTGCCTTTGCCGCAGGATGTTGAGGTCGTGGTCCGGCACAATTCCGAAAAGCTCATTAACCTGGTCAAGCATCTCGCGGTGCTGGCCGGTGACGGTTACAACGCAGTCAAAAAGCTCAGATTCTTGAAGTGCGGCAACGATCGGGGCCATCTTGATGGCCTCGGGCCTAGTGCCGAAAATCGGCATGATGCTGGGCATAGGTGTTCCCCCGGAATTTGTGGACGGCGTCGGCAACGATGCTACGGGAAGACGCGACGAATGAATGAATCGAGATCCTCATCAATGTGCATTAGCGAGGCGCATCGAGACGCTGTGGCTGCGCTCAGCCCGCGACAACCAGTGCGATGACCAGTGCCACAATGCTGATTGAGACAACTATCACGGCCATCAACGCGACGGCGCGTTTACGTCCGAAGGCCTGGATTCTGGCTGGCGCGGTTCCCGCTTGGCGCTTTGCTGCAGGACGCTCGATGACCTCCACCGGCAACGGGTCAACACCTGGAACCAGGAGTGCATCGGGGATCTCGGTGTGAAGCACACGCTTTCGCAGATGGCGCGGGGCGGCGATCAACGGGGGAGTGCCTTGGGACTCGTCCAACGTCTTCTCCTCCTGGCCTCATCGGCTAAATCGCTTGCGGGCATCAGCCAAGCAGCCGGAACTTCAGCCGCGCTCGCATCAATTCTTGCATCACTGCCCCTTTGGTATGTACTCCTGCCGCGAGTGCACTCTAGGATCGGCGCTAAAAGCGACTCGCCGCTGCCCGCGCCGCGGCGTTCAGCGCCGCGAGTGTCAGCGCGTCAAGAATCAACAGCCGTTGTTGGAAGCCCTCCCCACCAGATTCCTCAGAGCTGAGAGGCCGACAGACCCTAAACCCGGCAGCCTGGCTGGCAGGGCTTCGCCTGGAATGAACGCGGATAAGTCCAAGACGGGCCGCCAAGTGTTCCCGTTGCGCATAAGCGAGCAGGTAACATTACATGCTGTGTTGTTTTGGCCTAGCGACACGTACAGAAGGTTCGACGACGAACAACACGACGCACCGAGATATACCGGCTTTGGGGGAGCACTTGAAAACAACACATGGGGCATGCCCGCCGAACTTATCTACGGCTGCCAGGACCTGGAAGTAGCCCGGAATGCCGCCACTGCAAGCGCCCGGCCCCGATCCGGACAGCCCTGCCGCCGAGCCCAAGGCCGCGCGCGTAACCCTGCTTGCCCACTCGTACTGGCCGGAGAACAGCCCCCCTCAGCGACGCTGGACGGCCCTGCTAAGGGAATTCTGCGCCTTCGGCTGGGAATTTGATGTGGTTACTCCGGTGGCGCATTTCCCGGCGGGCCGGCGCGAGCTTCCCCCCGAACTCGCCGGACGGGCCTTCCGGAGGCAGGAAGGTCAGTTCACCGAGCTGATCAGGCGGGTACCGTACTTGCCGCACGGCAACTCGCACCTGGCTAGACTGTTGGGCCAGTGTTTTTCAGCCGCACTGTCGGTGCCCTTGGGTCTGCTGACGCGGCGGCCCGACGTGGTGATCGTCACTGCGCCGAGCCTGCCGATCCTTGCCGCGGGATATCTGCTGGCCCGGCTACGGCGGGTTCCCCTGATTGTGGAAATGCGCGACGCCTGGCCAGACCTGGCCCGGGATTCCCGGATGGTGCGCGGTCGCGTCAAGAGCGTGGTTGAAACGGCGGTGGAGTTTGTCCAAAAGCATGCCGATCTGGTGGTGACGGTAACAGAGGGATTCGCCCACACATTGCGCTCCCGTGGGTTGCAAAACGTCGCGACTGTGAGCAACGGACTTCACGTTGACACCATCCCTGTGATGGGACCCCCGGCGCCGGAGCGGGATGTGTTTGAAGCGCTCTACCTCGGAAACCACGGCGAAAGCCAGCGGCTAGACGTGGCAATCCGGGCCAGCGCCCTGGTGGGTGATGCCATGCACCTGCACCTGGTGGGACACGGAACCCAGAGCCCGGCGTTGGAAAAACTGGCAGCAGAACTTGGAGCGCCTGTAACATTCCACCCGCCGTTGCATGGCCAGGACGTGATGGACCGCTATGCCTCGGCGGACACTTGCATCGTCTCGCTGCGCGATGACTGGAAGTCATTCGAGACCACCATCCCGTCCAAGACCTACGAGGTTCTGGCCGTCGGTCGCCATGTAACGGCCGTCGTCAAAGGTGAGGCAGCCCGCATCATTGAGGACGCTGAGGCCGGCGATATCGTGCCCAGCAACCCTGAGGCCGTGGCCGCGCTATGGCGTGAACTGGCCGCCGACCGCTCCCGGCTGGTCCGTTCCGAGGCCAGCCGCCAATGGGTGAAGGAGCACGCAGACTATACACAGCTGGCTGCGAAATATATGGCGATCATCTCAGATCTCCTGAGCGAAACCCCAGCCCCTCAGCGCTGATCCGAACATTCCGGCCGCAGGGAGACATCAATAAGGCCGCCGGTCTCAATGACAAACCGCCGCAGCCACCGTCCCACGCTCAAGTCCGGGTGTGAATTCACCACTTGGACGTCCGCCGTCGTGCATTGCTCCAGCAGCCGCTGCGCCCGGGCGACGTGGTAGCTGGAGGACACGACAGTGATGGATTTCCAGCCGTTCTCCGCGGCAATCTTGCCGATGGCACGCGCCTCCCCGCGGGTGTCGTATTCATCGGGGCGGAAACACAGGAGCCGGGCGCTGGGAAAAGCGGCGGTGTTACAGACGGCATCGGCGGCCGAATTGCCGGGGGTGTCTGTGTGGGAAAGGACCAGAACGGGGATGCCGTACTCATGTTGCAGCTGCTCCGCGACCGGCAGGCGCTCGGCCGCGGCTCCGCCGAGCATAATAACGGCATCGGTGCGGTGGACAGTCAAGGGATCCACGTTGACAAAGAGTTGAAAGGCGAGGACCAGCCACAGTAGTACAGCCCCTGAAATCCACCCAAGAATCCGGGCGCCCAGGGGATTCAGGGCGGGCAAGGGCAGGGGCATGCGTATGAGTCTTCCATGCGGCCGGTGTGGCAGGGAAAACGGGCGGGGATCGTGCAGCCGGCGAATGGCACTCCAGCCGCCGGGATTCGCGGCAGCCGCTCAGCGGCTCCGGGAGTACCTTGCGTCCCGCCGACCCGGACACGCGCCCGCCGCCGTCGGACCCCCGCGGTAGCGTTGTGCTGTGCCTGAACACCTCCCTGACCACGTCCCTGACCCGCTGACCGTCGCGGAGCTCTCCGAATCCCAGCTCCTGGAGCGGATCTTCCCGCGCCTGCACTACGGCCAGGCGCACAACCCGTCCCTGATCCTGGGCCCCGGCGACGACGCCGCGATTGTGGCCGCGCCGGATGGCCGGACGGTCCTCAGCATCGACACGCAGGTGGTGGACCAGGACTTCCGCCTGGAGTGGAACAACGGCTACCGGACCACCGGCTACGACGTCGGCTGGAAGGCCGCCGCACAAAACCTCAGCGACATCAACGCCATGGGGGCACGGGCCACCTCCCTCGTCGTCAGCCTCACGATGCCCCCGGACACCCGTGTCGCCTGGGTCGAGGACTTCGCCGACGGAATCAGCGCCGGCATCCGGGAACTGGGCGCCCCGGGCTGCGCCGTGGCGGGGGGAGACCTGGGCCGGGGCCGCGAACTCGCGGTCAGCGTCGCGATCCTCGGCACCCTTGACGGCAAGGCGGCCGTGCTGCGGTCCGGCGCGCGCCCGGGGGACACCCTGGCATTGGCTGGCACCCTCGGACGCGCCGCAGCGGGCCTTGCGCTGCTGGAATCGGCAGTCCCGGTCGGCGACCTGAGCCGGGACCAACGCGCCCTCCTGGACACCCAGTGCCGGCCCCTGCCGCCGCTCGCGGCGGGACCGCTGGCCAGGGACTGCGGGGCCACGGCCATGATGGACATTTCCGATGGGCTGGTCCGAGACGGCAACCGGCTGGCAGCTGCCAGCCACGTGATGCTGAACCTGGACGCGTCCGTTTTGAAGGTCCTGGCCGGCCCGCTCCGGCCGGCCGCCGACCTGCTCCGCACAGATCCGCTGGACTGGGTGCTGGGCGGCGGAGAGGATCATGGATTGCTTGCCACATTCCCGCCGGGCGTTCAGCTGCCTCACGGTTTCACTGCGCTAGGCTCGGTAGGGGCCCTTGCACCAACGGACAGCACGGGCGTGACAATAGCGGGCAGGCCCGCTGACACTGTGGGATGGGATCACTTTGCAGACTAAAATTGCCGCCAACGCGCAAGCGATGAAGCGGTGGTTGGGCAAGGCAGAAACGACGCTTGGAAACCACAGCGACCGCCTGAACGCCATCAACATCTTTCCGGTCGCCGACGGCGACACCGGCACGAACCTTTACCTCACGGTCCGGGCCGCTGCCCAGGCACTGCACTGCCTGGACACCTCCGCGCTGCCCGTGATCAGCGCGGATCCGGCGATCCACTCCTTCGGCCCGCCGGACCCGGCGCAGAACGACGTCGGGGCCGTTTTGTCCCGCGCCGGCCTGGCGGCCATGGAGCAGGCCCGCGGCAACTCAGGCACCCTGTTCGCCGTGTTCCTCTGCGCCGCAGCCGAACCGCTTGCCGGCCACCACCGGCTCAGCGCACCGCTGTTTGCCGCTGCGTTGAACCGCGCCCAGCTCCGGGCCTGGTCCGCGCTAAGTGATCCGGTTCCGGGAACCATGCTGTCCGTGATGGAAGCCGCCGCCCGCGCGGCCGCGACAGTGGACGCCGAGCATAACGGTGACGACAGCAACCACGCCCTGGGCCTGGCCCTGGATGCCGCAGTCGAAGCGGCGCTGGCGGCCGTGGTGCGCACCGAAGGGCAGCTGGAGGCCCTGCACGCAGCGCACGTGGTGGACGCCGGCGGCGTGGGGATGCTGCTGATCCTCGACTGCCTCCGTTCCGCCGTGCTCGGCGAGGAACTCCAGGACCAGCTCCTGGACGGCCTGCACGGCTACGACGTGCAGGACCCGCACATCCATGCCGGTATGCCGCGGGACGAAGGTGTGGAAGTTATGTGCACCATCACGCTCTCGCCGCTCGACGCTGCAACGATGCGGCAACGGCTCGACGAAATCGGCGAGTCCGTCATCATGAGCCAGGCCGGCGCTACCGCCGACGCAAACGGGGCATACCGCTGGCGGGTCCACGTCCATGTGCCCGAGGCAGCACTTGCCATGGCCCTGATCCGGGCCCTCGGCGAACCCTCGGATATCAGCGTGTCAGAACTCGCCCTGCCGGAGGCCGAATTGGAGGCCGAGCCGCACGACGCAGGTCCCCGGGAACCCGCAGGACAGGCCGCCGACGGATATGAACGCTAAACCCGGCACCGAACCGGGCGCCACCGAACTGGGCACCACCGATCTGGGCGCCACCGAACTGGGCACCACCGAACTCGGGCTGGGCCTGGAACGCCGGATCGGCAAGCGTTCGGCGACGGTGATCGAAAAGCATCTCGGCATCACCACGGTTGGCGGTCTGCTGAATTACTTCCCCCGCCGCTACCTGGACCGCGGCGAACTCACCCCGATCAGTGAGGTCCCGCTCGACGAGGACGTTACCCTCATCGCGCGGGTCGTCTCCAGCAGCACCCGGTCGATGCGCGCCCGCCGTGGTTCCCTGACCGACGTCGTGATTTCCGACGACGCCGGGACCGGGCTCCCCGGCACCCTGAAGGTAAGCTTTTTCAACGGTTTCCGGGCCAAGGCCGCACTGCTGCCGGGCCGGCGCGCCTTGTTCTCCGGCAAGGTCACCCGCTACGCCGGTGCCCTGGGGCTGACCAACCCTGATTTCCTGCTGCTGGACGAGGATCCGGAAGCTCCGGGCAAGGATCCGGAAAAGCTCGCGGCCATGCCTATCCCGGTGTATCCGGCCACCGCCAAGCTCACCAGCTGGTCCATCCAGAAAGTCATCGAGACGCTGCTGGACACCGCAGACCTCGATGCAGTTCCGGACCCGTTGCCGGCGGAGATCGCGGACCGGGAGCACTTCCTGCCGATCGCGGAGGCCTACCGGCTCATCCATGCCCCCCAAGGGAACGCGGACTGGCAGCACGCACAGGACCGGTTCCGCTACCAGGAAGCGCTGGTGCTCCAGTCCGCGCTCGCCCGGCGCCGCGCCCAGCTCGCCGCGGAGGAAGCCACCGCCCGCCGGCCCCTCGCGGACGGCCTGCTGACAGCCTTTGACCGGCAGCTGCCGTTCACGCTGACCGCCGGCCAGGCCGCCGTCGGCAAGACGCTGGCCGCGGAGCTCGCCCAGGACTCGCCGATGAACCGCCTGCTGCAGGGCGAAGTCGGCTCCGGAAAAACGATTGTGGCCTTGCGCGCCATGCTGCAGGTTGTTGATGCGGGGGGACAGGCTGCCCTGCTGGCGCCCACCGAGGTCCTCGCCGCGCAGCACTTCGATTCGATCCGCCGCACACTCGGCCCGCTGTCCCGGGATGGGCTGCTGGGTGGCACGGACGCCGTCCAGGTCACGCTGCTCACCGGCTCCATGCCCACGGCAGCCCGGAAACAAGCAATGTTGGATGCCGCCTCCGGGAACGCCGGGATCATCATCGGCACCCATGCCCTGCTCAGCGACAACGTCTCCTTCTACGACTTGGGCCTGATCGTGGTCGATGAGCAGCACCGCTTCGGCGTCGAACAGCGCGACGTGCTCCGTTCCAAAGCCAGCAAACCCCCGCACCTGCTGGTAATGACCGCCACGCCCATCCCGAGGACAGTGGCCATGACAGTGTTCGGTGACCTGGAAACCTCCGTCCTCGACGAACTACCGGCCGGCCGCGCGCCGATCACCACGCACGTCGTCGGGCTCGCCGAGCACCCGGCCTGGGCCACGCGGATCTGGACGCGCTCCCGGGAAGAGATCGACGCCGGCCACCAGGTCTATATCGTCTGTCCCAAAATCGGCTCGGACGACGACGGCGACTTCAGCCCCGGCGAAGCCGAACCGTCCGACGCTGACCTCGCGGGCGACAACGGCGCACGCGAACTGGCATCCGTCACCGGCGTCGTCGAACAGCTCCGCGACGAACCGGCCCTGGCCGGGGTCAGCGTGGCGCCGCTGCACGGCCGGCAGGACCCGGTGCTCAAGTCCGGCACCATGGCCTCTTTCACCGCCAACCAAACCAAGCTGCTGGTCTCCACAACAGTGATCGAGGTGGGTGTGGATGTGCACAACGCCACCCTTATGGTCATTCTTGACGCGGACCGCTTCGGTATCTCCCAGCTCCACCAGCTCCGCGGCCGGGTGGGCCGCGGCGGGCTCCCGGGTATGTGCCTGCTCGTGACCACGCTGGAACCGGGCCATCCGAGCCGGCGCCGCCTCGACGCCGTCGCCGCGACCACCGACGGCTTTGAACTTTCGCAGGAGGACCTCAAGCTGCGCCGGGAGGGCGACATCCTGGGCGCCTCCCAGTCCGGCGGCCGTTCCACGCTGAAGCTCCTGCGGGTCCTGGAACACGAGGACGTGATCGCCCGGGCGCGGCAGGACGCGTGGCGTATTGTCGGCGCCGACCCGTCGCTGGAGTCCCACCCCGACCTCGCCGCGGCAATCGACGAATACCTCAATCCGGAAAAGGAGGCGTTCCTTGAACGCGGCTAAGAAAATCCAGGCGTCCCCGGCGGCACGGGCATGAGCCGCATCATCGCCGGCGCCGCCGGTGGCAGCACCTTGGTCAGTGTCCCGGGATCGTTGACCCGGCCCACCACCGACCGGGTCAAGGAAGCGCTCTTCTCGCGGCTGGACGCCTTCGAGGTGATAGCGGACGCCCGTGTGCTGGACCTCTACGCGGGATCCGGTTCCCTCGGTGTGGAAAGTGCCAGCCGGGGCGCGCACAGTGTGGACCTGGTGGAATTCGACGGCAAGGCCAGCGCGGTCTGCCAGCGCAACGCCGACCTCGTTAATACCGTTGTGGGGCGCAAAGTGGTTTCCGTGCACCGCTCGAAAGTCGATTCGTTCCTTGAACGGACCCAGGAGGGTGCCCGCTGGGACCTCGTCTTCCTGGATCCGCCCTACCCGCTGGACGAGCCGGGGCTGGCCGCGGTGCTCGCGCAGCTGGTCCCGCAGCTGGCCGAAGGTGCCGTCGTCGTGGTGGAGCGTTCATCGCGGACCCCCGAGCCGTCCTGGCCGGCGGGGATGGAACGCTTTGCGGAACGCAAGTACGGGGAGACGAAGCTCTGGTTCGCCGAACCGGGCGTGGAAGAAGTCCCGGCGGACGCATTGGGGGCAGAACCAGCGGAAGGAGCGGAGCGTGACGGCTAGTCCGACATTGCGTCCAGCGCGACCCCGGACAATACCTTCGCCGGGTGCGGCCCGCGGGCGGTAAGCGCTGCAGTCCACACCTCCGGCCACGGGCCCTGGGTGCCGGCCAGGATGATGTTGCCGGGATAGCGGCCGCTGAACATGCCGGTCTCAGCGCAAGCGGCGACGTCGGTCATGGCCCGGCGCAGCGCGGCCACCTGGCTGCGGACCAGGGTGAGCCCGGGTTCGTCGCCCACATTAACTACCAGGACGCCGCGGGCAGTGAGCTTCGCCGCGGCCTCCCGGTAAAACTCGGTGCAGGCGAGGTGTTCGGGTGCCTCGGGCCCGGAGAAAATGTCAAGGATCACAACGTCGAAGCTCAGTTCCGGCGGCAGTTCGGCCAAGGCCGCCCTGGCGTCGCCGATCAGCGGGTGCAGCTCCGTGCCGTCCGGCAGCGGGAGCTGCTGCAGCACAAAGTCCAACAGCTCCCGCTCCAGCTCCACCGCGTACTGCACCGAGCCCGGCCGGGTGGCCTGGATGTAGCGGGCAAGCGTCAGCGCCCCGGCCCCAAGATGGAGCGCTGTGATGGGTTCGCCCCACGGTGCCGCGAGGTCCACCACGTGGCCGATCCGGCGCAGGTACTCGTAGAAAATATCCGCGGGCTCGGCCAGGTTGACGTGCGACTGTTCCGCCCCGCCGATGCTGAGCACAAAGCCGCCGTCGGTAAAGGCATCGGGTTCGATCGTGGCGTGTTGGCCGGTGGTCCGCAGGAAGCGGGTGGCCGCGGGAGTGTCCCGCATCAGAGCCGGTCGCGGAGGGTCGCAAGCCGTTCGGCGGCTTCCTGCAGGACGCTAATCTTCTTGCAGAACGCGAAGCGCAGCAGGCTCCGGGTGCGTTCGGCGCCGACCGGGTGGCAAAAGACCGCGACCGGAATGGCTGCGACACCCACCAGGGACGGCAGGCGGCGGGCCAGCTCCACGGCGTCGGAGATGCCGAGCGGAGCCGTGTCCACGTTGACGAAGTACGTTCCCTGCGGTGTCAGCACGTCGAAGCCCGCAGCCCGCAGGCCGTCACTGAGGACGTCCCGTTTGAGCTGGAGGGTATCGGCGATTCCGGTGTAGAACTCATCCGGCAGGCCCAGCCCGGCCGCAATGGCGCTCTGGAACGGCGTACCGGAGCTGTAGCTCAGGAACTGCTTGACCGTGCGGGCGGCGGCGACCAGATGCTCCGGTCCGCTGAGCCAACCGATCTTCCAGCCGGTAAAAGAAAAGGTCTTCCCGGCGGAAGAAATGGTCAGCGTCCGTTCCGCGGCGCCCGGCAGCGTGGCCACCGGGATGTGCCGGGCACCAAAGGTGAGGTGCTCGTACACCTCGTCGGTGATGATCACGGCGTTGTACCTGGTGGCGAGCTCGACGACGCGTTCGAGCACCTCGAGCGGGAACACCGCCCCGGTGGGATTGTGCGGGTTGTTCACCAGCACCACCTTGGTGCGGCTGCTGAACGCTGCCTCGAGCGCGTCCAGGTCCGGCATAAAGTCGGGGGCCAGCAGCGGTGCGGTGACGTGCCGGGCACCGGAGAGGCCAATAATCGCACCGTAGGAGTCGTAGAACGGCTCGAAGGTGAGGACCTCGTCGCCCGTCCCCACAAGCGCCAACAGCGAGGCGGCGATGGCCTCGGTGGCGCCGGTAGTGACAATAATTTCGGTTTGCGGATCCGGGGCCAGCCCGTAGAAGCGTTCCTGGTGCAGGGAAATCGCCTCCCGCAGCTCCAGGATGCCCTTCCCGGGGGCGTACTGGTTGGCGCCGGCAGCGATGGCGGCCTGCGCGGCAGCCTTGATTTCCACCGGGCCGTCTTCGTCCGGGAAACCCTGGCCGAGGTTGATGGCACCCGTCTGCAGGGCGAGGGTGGTCATTTCCTCGAAGATGGTGACGCCGAGGCTGCCGTCGGGGGAGAGCAGGTTCGCTCCTGAGGCGGTCCGCTGCCAGGGGGACGGTTGGGGGAAGTTCATCAGCTGCCCGTCTTCCGGCCGCGCCCGGTGAACTTGTCCATCGTGGCGTAGATCCCGAACACCTTCCCGCCCACGAAGTCCCAGGCCCGCACCGGCAGTATGCCGCGCAGCACCTTGCCCAATTGCGCAGCCGCCGGGGCGATCAGTTGCGGCCGGCCGGCGGCAGTGGCCCGCCAGGCGCGGTCAACGGCGTCGTCCGGGGTCATCAGCGGCGTCAGCAGCGGTCCGCGGGCGCCCTCGAACATCCCGGTGGAAATGTAGCTGGGGCAGAACGTCGTGACTGCGAGGTGGCCGAAGCCTTGCTGTTCGAGCTCCAGCCGGAGCGAATCGCTCCAGCCGATGACAGCCCACTTGGACGCGGCGTACACGCTCATCCGCGGATTGGAGACGGTGCCGGCGGCCGAGGCGATGTTGAGGATCCGGCGGGGCCGGCCGGCGTCGGCCATCATGGCCGGCAGGAACGCGTGGGTGACGTACATCGGTGCCAGCGCGTTGATATCCATGGTCAGTGCGATGTCCCGCTCCGGGCTGTGGTCCCAGAAGAGCGCGCCGCGAACGATTCCGGCGTTATTGACCAGCAGGGTCAGCGGGCCTTCCTCCCGGCACGTTTCGGCGGCGTCGGCAATCGCTGCGCGGTCGGCGAGATCCACCTCCCGGACGACGGCGCGCGCTCCGAGGGCGGCTACCTCGGCTGCGGTCTTGGCGAGGCCGTCGGCGTCGACGTCCCAGAGAATTACGACGGCGGCGCCCTCGCGGGCCGCCCGCAGGGCGTACAGGCGGCCCATGCCCATGGCGGCCCCGGTCACGAGAACCGCGCCGCCGGAGACGGTAAAGGGAATGCTTGATGCTGACATTCAGCCATGCTATCCCGGCCGGTGCCGGCAATACGGTAGGTTCGGAGCATGAGACGCGCCGTATGCCCTGGCTCCTTTGATCCGATCCACAACGGCCACCTGGAAGTCATCGCCAGGGCCGCCGGTCTCTTTGACGAGGTTATTGTGGGCGTCTCCACAAACTACGCCAAGAAATACCGCTTCACCCTCGAGGAACGCCTTGATATGGCCAGGGAAACCCTGGCGTCCCTGCGCGGCATAGTTGTGGAACCGGTAGGGGAGGGACTGCTCGCGGAGTACTGCCGCCAGCGGGGGGTGTCCGCCATCGTCAAGGGCCTGCGTTCCTCCTCCGACTTCGACTACGAACTGCCGATGGCGACGATGAACCGCCAACTCACCGGCGTCGAGACGGTCTTCCTTCCGGCCGAAAGCCACTACCTGCACTTGTCTTCGACGCTGATCAAGGAAGTGTTTTCCCTGGGCGGCAATGTGTCCGAGTTTGTGCCCCGCTCCGTGCTGAAACGGCTGCGCGGCGGCGACCCGGTCCAGGACCAGCCGCGCAGAGGGTAAGCTTGATCGGTACTCGGCGGCCTGCTGCCGGTTGCGCGGCCGAAACCTAAGCGGCCTGCGGTGTGAACCGCGGGTGTGCCCCCGGTTTGAGTCCGCCCGGAAGATCAGGCTAAGATAGTACGTCGGTCATATGTTCAACAGGAGTTCTCATTAAACGAGATGCTAGTTCGCCCTTGGCGTTCGACGTCAAGGACCTCGGACGCAGTCCGGGAAGCATGCGGACGCTGAAGGAACATGTACCCGCACCAGAAGATCTTGGTGTGGCGCTCATTGGTGTGCAGCAAGGCTCGGATGTTGAGCTGGATCTGCGGCTGGAGGCCGTACACGAAGGAATTTTGGTATCAGGAACCGCGCACGTAGAAGTTACTGGCGAATGCGGCCGATGCCTGGATCCCCTTGCGTATGACCAAGAGGTCGATGTGCAAGAACTTTTCTTCTACGAGGACGCAGAGTTCTCGGATGAAGAAGACGAAGAAGAGCAACGTCGAGTCGAGCACGATCTGATCGATCTTGAACCGGTGTTGCGGGACGCAGTTGTTACCATACTGCCGTTCCAGCCGGTGTGCCGGGAAGACTGCCAGGGCCTTTGCTCCGAATGCGGAGTTCGCCTGGAAGACGAGCCGGGGCATCACCACGAGGTGGTAGATCCTCGCTGGGCTGCCCTAGCTGACTTGGCTAAGCCTGACCGGCAAAACTGATTTGTAAGTGTTGGACTAGAGAGAAATGAGTTAGCCGTGGCTGTCCCGAAGCGGAAAATGTCTCGCTCGAATACCCGCGCCCGCCGCTCCCAGTGGAAGGCAACCGCCCCCCACCTGGTGAAGACTGTCGAGAACGGCCAGGTTACATACAGCCTGCCGCACCAGGCAAAGGTCGTTACCGACTCGGCTGGCACCGCGCTGTTCCTTGAATACAAGGGCCGCAAGGTCGCAGACGTCTAATCCGCCAACTGGCTGACTAAGATGTCTTCAACTGAAGAGCTTCTGAAGCGTCTCGGTGTCTCTATTGACGCCGGGACGCTTCGTCTTGCGCTCACACACCGTTCCTACGCCTACGAAAACGGCGGTATCCCCACCAACGAACGTCTCGAGTTCCTGGGCGACTCCATTTTGGGGTTCTCGGTCACCGACGCTTTGTACCGTGACAACCCCACACTGCCCGAAGGGGACCTGGCCAAGCGCCGGTCCGCCGTCGTGAGCACCCGTGCCCTCGCGGGCATCGGCCGCAGCATCGGGCTCGGGGAGTTCATCTATCTGGGGCAGGGCGAAAAGCTCACCGAGGGTAAAAACAAAGCGTCCATCCTTGCGGACACCATGGAAGCGCTGATCGGCGCCACCTATATCTCCAATGACATTGAAACCGCACGCCAGCTGGTCATGCGGCTGATCGGGCCGTTGCTGAAGGACGCCGCTGCGCTCGGCGCGGGGACCGACTGGAAAACGAACATCCAGGAGCTGGCGGCCGCCCGCCAGCTCGGGACGATCAACTATGCAGTGGAGGGTTCCGGGCCGGACCACGCCCGCACGTTCGAGGCCATCCTGCGGATCGGCGGCAACGACTACGGCAACGGCTCCGGAAACTCCAAAAAAGAGGCCGAACAGGAAGCTGCAGCGGACGCCTGGCGCAGGCTCTCCGCACCGCCGGCGGCGGAACCGGCAGCGGTGCCCGTCGAACCCGCGCCCGAGGGGCAGCAACTGCAGTCCCAGCCCGGCGCCTAGGCACGCACCGTGCCTGAACTGCCCGAGGTTGAAGTGGTCCGCCGCGGACTGGTCGACTGGGTCCGGGGCCGGACCATCACCGCCGTCGAGGTGGTGGACCCCCGCTCCATCCGCCGGCACACGCTCGGTCCGGAGGACTTCGCCGGAAACCTTGAAGGCGCCCGCGTCCTGGACGTCGTCCGGCGCGGCAAGTTCCTCTGGCTGCCGCTGGCGGACACGCCCGGGGCCCCGCCCGACGTCGGCCGGTCCGAGAGCGGCAGGCCCACTGTAGCGCTGATGGCGCATCTGGGGATGTCCGGGCAACTGTTGATGCAGGAATCCTCCAGTGCCGACGAGAAGCACCTGAAAGTGCGGCTGCAGCTCAGCCCGGCCGACGGTATGCCCGACCAGCTCCGCTTTGTGGACCAGCGGATCTTCGGCGGCCTGTTCCTCACCTCGCTGATCCCCACGGCCGACGGCGGTCCCGGCGGCCTGGCCGAAACGCCGCTGCCGCTGATTGCTGCGGAAGCCGCCCACATCGCGCGGGACCCGCTGGACCCGGAGTTCTCCTTCGAGGAGTTCTACCGGCGTCTGCGGGCCCGGAAGACAGGCCTCAAACGTGCACTGCTTGATCAGGGGCTGGTCTCCGGGATCGGCAATATCTACGCGGACGAGTCTCTTTGGCGGGCGAAGCTGCATTATGCCCGGCCCACCGACACCCTGCGCCGGGCCGACGCCCTGCGGGTCCTGGACGCCGCGCGCGAGGTCATGACGGATGCCCTGGCCGCCGGCGGGACAAGTTTTGATTCGCTCTACGTCAACGTCAACGGGGCCTCCGGGTACTTCGACCGCGCGCTCAACGCCTACGGCCGCGAAGGCCAGGAGTGCAAGCGCTGCGCCGCCGTCGGCCTGGTGAGCCTGATGAAGCGCGAACAGTTTATGAACCGTTCCTCCTACACCTGCCCCGTCTGCCAACCGCGGCCACGGAACGGCCGCTGGTAACTGAGCCCGCTGGTAACTGAGCCCGCGGACGGACCGGCACCCGGACACCGCGCGGTCTAGTGCCGGCCGTAGTGCCGGGCCAGCCGCGCCAGGCCCTCGTCCAGCGTGACGGCCGGGGTCCAGTCGAGGAGTTTGCGGGTCTCGCGCTGGTCAAACCAGTGGGCAGTGGAGAGCTGCTCGGCAAGGAACCTGGTCATGGGAGGTTCCGCAGTCCGGCCGGCCCGGGTCCAGAGCTTTTCCACCAGCGATCCGGCCGCCCGCGCGAGGCCGCCCGGGACCTTCCACGACGGCGCCGGGACGCCGCCCGCGGCGCAAATGCCCGCCAGCAGCTCACCGACCGGCCGGGGTTCCCCGTTGCTGATGACCAGCGCCCGGCCGTGAATGTGCTCCATCCGATGCAACGCGGCGACGATCGCCGAGGCGGCATTGTCCACATACGTGGTGTCAATCAGGGCCGCCCCGGAGTCGAGCAGCGGCAGCCGGCCGCGGCCGGCGCGGTCCAGGACCCGTTCCACCAGCTGTGTATCCCCGGGACCCCAGACGATGTGCGGGCGCACCGCCGCGACCCTGAATTCCGCTGAGTCCGCGGCCAGTGCCAGCAGTTCGGCCGCGGCCTTGGTGCGGGAGTAGTCGCCGTGCGCGCGGGCCGGGTCGGCCGGATCGGCGCCCAGCCCGGCGATGGCAGCGCCGGAATTTGCCACGGAGGGGGAGGAGACGAACACCACTGACCGGACCCCGGCCTCGCGGGCCGCACCGAGCAAGCTGCCGGTGGCCGCGACATTCACCGCGTCGAACTCCGCGGCCCGTCCGGTGAAGGAGACCTTCGCGGCCAAGTGGATGACGCCTTCGGTGCCGGCGACGGCGCGGCGGACGGCGCTCGGGTCCGTGATGGACCCGGTCAGGTCGGCCGCGCCGGCGATGCCCGAGGGGCGGCGCTGGAAGGTGGTGACGTCGTGGCCCTGGCGCACGAGCTGCCGGGCCACTTCCCCGCCGAGCAGGCCGCTCGCGCCGGTCACGAGCACCCTCAAGGTGTGCCTGCCCGGCCGCCGGCCAGGACTCCGGACGCCCACCGGGCCAGGCGGGTGCGGTCGATCTTGGCATTGTGGCGGATGTCCGTCGGCTGGGCCCGGACCACCAGCACGGCAGCGACGTTCACGCCGTCTGCCCGGGCGGCCGCCCGGACCCGCGCTGCCAGTTCCGGTGCCGCGGGGCCGGACCGGCGCGCGGGCGGGACGGTCTCGACGACGGCCACAACGGCCTGCGTTCCCGCCGGGCCCACTCCGACGAGGGCGGCAGGCCCGACGCCGTCCAGCCGTTCAAGGGACTGCTCGGTGCCCACGGGGGTGAGAACGGCATCCGGGCCCGTCACAACGTGTGCGAGGCGGCCTTCCACCCAGAGCCGGCCCGCGGCGTCGAAGTGCCCCACATCGCCGGTGCGGTGCCACCCGGCGGTGCGGGCACTCTCAAGCTGGGTCAGCCAGAGCCTGTCGTAGCTCTCTTTTACGTGCGGGGCGCTGACCAGGATCTCGCCGGTGACTCCCGGTTCCGTGACCGGGTTGTCTCCGGGGGCGGTGCCGTCGGCAGCGAGCGGGATCAGGGCCACCCGGGCGCCGTAAACCGGCTGTCCCACACACACGCCGTTGCCGGCGCCGGCCATGGTTCCGGCAGCCGCGTCCGCCCCGGCGTCGCGGATCTGTTCGAAGCTGATGTCCGTGACGGGCAGCGCTTCGGTCATTCCGTACGGGGTATGCAGCGAGGCGTGCGGCAGCAGCCGCTGCACGCCGGCGAGGAGGGCTTCGGGAACGGGGGCGCCGGCGGAGAGCAGCAGCTCCACACGCTCCAGCGCCCGGTGCCCCGCGGTGCCCAGGCCGTCCCGG
This sequence comes from Pseudarthrobacter sp. PH31-O2, assembly GCF_030063265.1. Taxonomy (NCBI): domain Bacteria; kingdom Bacillati; phylum Actinomycetota; class Actinomycetes; order Micrococcales; family Micrococcaceae; genus Pseudarthrobacter; species Pseudarthrobacter sp. PH31-O2. The sequence goes on from NZ_JASIST010000001.1 coordinate 346,932, forward strand.
GTGGCGAGGACGTTGCGCAGCGCCGCCGGGGAAGCGAAGACCACTGTGGCGTCGATGGCCGCCGCGGCGTGTGCCAGTGCCTGGGCGGTCAGGGTGCCCGGAGCCGTGACGTCCATGGCGGGCGTTACGGAGACGGCTCCCAAGGCTGGTCCCAACAGTGCGAACGGCGCAAAACCCGCCACCAACCGCGCGCCCGGGCGGATCTCCAGCGTCCTGGCCACGGTGTCCCGCATCGCGGCCAGGCGCCGGTGCGTGTAAAGCACGCCCTTGGCGGGGCCGGTGGAGCCCGAGGTGAAGAGCACCGCCGCTGGCGCGTCCGCATCCGGTGCCTGCGGTGCTGGCATCCCGGACAGTGCATTGCCCCGGCGGGTGAGCGCAGGGAGGGAGGTTTCCACGGCGAGGAGCCGGCGGCGGGCAGCCGGCAGGTCACGCACGCTGATCCGCCGTCCAGGCCAGCCGAGCACGGCGGCGGCGGCAAGGGCCTTCTCGATTCCGATCAGGAAATCCGGGGTAGCGCCCTTGACGGCGCGGCTCAGGCCGCGGGTGCCGAGGCCCGCGTCGGCCACCACCACCACGGCGCCCAGCCTCAGGCAGGCGTACAGCACCACCGTCAGGTCCACGCCCGGCGGAACCATCAGGCTGACCCGGCTGCCGGCCCGGACGCCGGTGTCCGCCAGTCCTGCGGCGGTGGCTGCAACATGCTGTTCCAGGTCCCGCCAGTTTAATGCCCGTGCCACGGTGCCGTCCGCGGCCATCTCCGCGACGGCGGTCCCGGCGCCGTCGGGTCCCGCCGCGAGCTCCGTGAGCGGCGCCCACAGGGCCGGGGCCGGGATGCCGTGGGCCGGCGTCGGGGCAGGCTGCGCAGCGCCAGCCCCGATCGTTCCAGCCCCGATCGGGCCAGCCCCGATCGGGCCAGCCGCCTCGGCGTTTGCCGGATCGCTGTTGGCGCAGTGCCCGGCGAGCCACTCGAAGATGGGCGTGGCGATGTCCCGGTCCTCGGCGACCAGGTGGCCGGCGCCCTCGAAGCGGTGGACTTTTGCGTGCGGCAGCCGGCCCAGCAGGTCTTTGAGGTACCGGTCGGAGAAGATCGGGTCCCGGGGTCCCCAGAGCATCAGTGCCGGCACGCTCAGCCCGCGCAGGCCCTCGGCAACCCGGTTGAGTGCGGGAAAGCTGGGATGGGACGCGTCGACGGGAATGTCCGCGACGAAGTTTCCCACGCCGTCGCGGCGGCCGGCGCCGCGATAGGGGGCCAGGTAGGTGCTGCGGACGTCCGCGGCCAGCGGCGGGTGCGCCAGGGAGTGCGTCACCCGCAGGAAGGCGTCCGACGTTGTGGTTCCCCAGCGGTGCACGGCCGGGTGCAGGGCAAGCCGCAGCGCCGGCGGGATGGGCGAGTCCGCGGGCTGGTGCACGGCGGTGTTCGTCAGGACAACGCCGGCGAGCTGCTGCGGATGGGCCAGGGCCCAGCCGAGGCTGATCACACCACCCCAGTCGTGGCCGACGGTGACCACCGGACCGTCCAGGCCGAGCGCGGCGGTGAGGTCGCCGAGATCACTGATCCGGTCCGCCAGCCGCCGGAACGTGCCGGTGCGCTCGGAGAAGCCCATGTCCAGCTGATCCACCGCGACCACCCGCCAGGGGTGCGCGGGGTCAGATCCGGCGGCCAGCAGGGTCCGCCACAGGTAGGACCAGGTGGGGTTGCCGTGCACACACAGCACGGTCCCGGCCGGTGTCAGCCCGCGGCGGGAGAGCTGCGCGCCGTTGTCGAGCAGGTGCCAGCGGCGCACCGTTCCGGGCGGATCAGCAGCTGAGCCGGACGCCACCTCGATTTCGCGCGACCATTCCGGGTCGACGCCGGGCCAGCCGCCGGCTACCAAACGATTTCCACCATCGCGGTGTTGAGGCCCGAACCGACGCCCATGCACAGCACACGGTCACCGGATCCAAGGTTCTGCGCCTCGGCGGCCAGGGTCATCGGGAGGGAAGCCGGTCCCACGTTGCCCCAGTGCGGGAACGTGATGGGCACCTTATCCGGATCCAGGTCGATGGCGTCGATGATGGCCTGGGTGTAGGCGGTGCTCACCTGGTGCGTGACATAACGGTCCATCGAGCCCCAGTCCCATTCCGGCTGCGCCTCATGCCAGGCGTCGACTACCAGCTGCAGGCCGCCGTCGAGCAGGCCCTTTGTATCCGTTGTCATACCGTCGATGCCGCCCACACACAGCTCGTGGTGCTCTGTTCCGGCGCGCATCACGCCGCCAAGGATCCGGTGCGCCCCGGGGTGCTCGTCCGCCGGGCCCAGGACTGCCGCAGCGGCGCCGGAACCGAGGGTCAGGGTGGCAAACTCGCGGTTGAAGTCCGCGCGGGTGGTCTCCGGCCGCTGCAGCCGGGCCAGGGTGGCCTCCTGCGTAGCCTGGGCGTCCTCTCCGTTGACAATCACCGCGTACTTGATCTGGCCGGAGTCGATCATGTTGGCCGCCAGTGTCATGCCGTTGACAAAGCCGAGGCAGGCGTTGGCAAGGTCGAAGTTCATCGCGGACGACGGCAGGCCGAGCCCATGGTGGATTTTCACCGCGACCGACGGTTCGAGGTTCCGCCGCGTCACGGAGGTATTGATTAGCAGGCCCACCTCGGTTGCTTCGATGCCGGACTCGGCCAAGGCCTTTGCGCCCGCCTCGATGGCGGCGTCGTCGAACGATGTCCCGGGGGCCCACCACCGCCGGTGGGTGACGCCGGCAACGCGTTCCAGCAGCTTTGGCGGGAATTTCAACCGGCGCAGTGTGGCGGACAGTTTGTGGTCGAAATCCGTGGAACTGATGATCCTCGGAGCTTCGACGCTGGTCACCGAAAGCAAGGCGGTGTTGCGGTGCCGGAATGTTGCATTCCCTATCAATTCAAGCCTCTGTTCGTGTGTGTCCTGCGCTCAGGCGGGTGAGTGCACCTTCAAGCGCAAGCCCAAGAGCTTAACTACGTCCGGTGTCAATCCATTCCTGCATCTGCAGATTGAGAGGCATCTGCGCCGTGGTTGCGGGCCGCTGCACGGAAATGTCACGGCCCCGCAGTAGATTGTAGGTATCCGCGGCTGTCCCCACCATCCGCGTCCGCCGAGCAGGAGACCCGAAACACCTTGCACCTGAAAAGCCTGACCGTCCGGGGATTCAAGTCTTTCGCTTCGGCGACGACTTTCGAATTCGAGCCAGGCGTCACTGCCGTGGTTGGCCCCAACGGCTCAGGCAAGTCCAATGTGGTGGACGCCCTGGCCTGGGTGATGGGCGAGCAGGGCGCCAAGACCCTCCGCAGCGGCAAGATGGAAGACGTGATCTTCGCGGGGACGTCCGGGCGCCCGCCGTTGGGCCGCGCCCACGTCTCGCTCACCATTGACAACAGCGACGGCGCCCTGCCGATTGAATACAGCGAAGTCACGATTTCGCGCACGCTCTTCCGCACCGGCGGCTCCGAGTACGCCATCAACGGCGCCGGCTGCCGGCTCCTGGACATCCAGGAGCTGCTCTCCGACTCCGGACTGGGCCGCGAAATGCATGTGATCGTGGGCCAGGGGCAGCTGGACAAGGTGCTGCACGCCACCCCGGAGGACCGGCGAGGTTTTATCGAAGAGGCTGCCGGTATCCTCAAACACCGGCGCCGCAAGGAAAAAACGGTCCGCAAGCTCGAAGCGATGCAGGCCAACCTGGCCCGCCTGAGCGACCTCACCGGCGAGATCCGGCGCCAGCTCACGCCGTTGGGAAAACAAGCCGAGGTGGCGCGGCGCGCCCAGACCGTCCAGTTTGAGGTCCGGGACGCGCGCTCCCGGCTGCTCGCCGACGACCTCGTCCAGCTGCAGTCGGCCCTGGCCCGGGATATCGCGGACGAAAGCGCACTGAAGGCCCGTCGGGGCGTCATCGAACAGGAACTCGAGCTCGGCAGGCAGCGGCAGGCCGGCCTCGAACAGCGCGCAGCCGAAGCCACACCCGCGCTCAACGCCGCCCGGGACACCTGGTATCAGCTCTCCGCCGGGCGCGAACGGCTGCGCTCGCTGGGTTCACTCGCCGAGGAACGGCGCCGGCTGCTCGGCGATTCCGACACAGTGCCTGACACCGGGCGGGACCCGGATCAGCTCGACCGCCAGGCCGCCCGCGTCCGCGCCGAACAAACCGGGTTGGAGCACCAGATCGTGGAGCGCCGCAGCACCCTGGACGCCGCCACCGCCGCCAAAATCGGCGCGGAAAGTGCCGCCTCCGTCGAGGACAAACGGCTCGCAGCCTTGCTCCGGGCCGCCGCTGACCGCCGAGAGGGCCTGGCCAAGCTGGCCGGGCAGGTCGGCGCGGCCCGCTCCCGGGTCGAGTCCGCCCAGGCCGAACTCGGCCGGCTCCGCGACTCCCTCACGGCAGGGGAGGAACGCCGCCGGCATGCCCACAGCGAATTCGCCGCCCTGGAATCCCAGGTAGCCGGCGTGGAGGACGGGGAGGAGCGCCTCGACGCCGAGTACGAGGATGCCAGCACAGTGCTGGACAACATCACGGCGGAGATTAACGCCTTGACGTCGGCCGAACGCGACGGCGAACGGGAACGCGGTGCCCTGCTGGCCCGTCGAGAGGCCCTCCAGCTCGGATTGAACCGCAAAGACGGCTCGGCCCACGTCCTCGGTTCGGGAGCCTCCGGGGTGATCGGCTCGCTGGTGTCCATGATCACTGTGGAAGCAGGCTTCGAGACCGCCATCGCGGCCGCGCTGGGCGCCGCGTCCGACGCCGTTGTGGTGCAGGACAGCGTTGCTGCGGCCACCGCCGTCCAGCTGTTGAAGGACGACGACGCTGGCCGGGCCACCCTGCTGCTGGTTGGGGAACGCACCGCCCGCAACGAATCCGACGGGAAGCTGCCCGCGGGTGCCCGGTGGGCGTCCCGGATGGTATCGGCCTCCGGCGCCGCGGACGCCGCCACCGGCCTGCCCCTGACGGAGCTGCTGGCGGGCATCGCCGTCGTCGAGTCCCTGGCGGATGCAGCGCAGTTGATTGCAGGCCGCCCTGAACTGACCGCGGTGACCCTTGCCGGGGACGTCCTCACCGCGCTGACCGTCAGCGGCGGCTCCGCAACGGCACCGTCGCTGATTGAGGTGCAGGCCGCCGTCGACGACGCCGCCGCTCGCCTCGAGAGCGTCACCGCCGAGCTGGAGCGCCAACGGTTCGCCCTCGCCGCCGCGCAGGCCCGGCGGGCAGCGGCGCAGGACCGCGCCGATGCCGCCCTGGAAAAACTCCACGATTCGGACGCCCGGCTGGCGGCAGTCGCCGAACGGCTGGGACACCTGAACTCCGTGCTGCGCAGCGCCGTCGGCGAAAGCGAACGCCTCGCCGCCGCACTCGCAAAGGCAGAGCCCAACATCGAAAGCGAACAACTCGCGCTGGAAGCCGTAGCCGCCCGCCTCGCCGCCGCCCAGGAGGCGCCGGCCGAGGAGGAACCCTCTCCGGCGCACAGGGACGCCCTGGCCCTGGCAGCGTCGCTGGCCCGCAGCACCGAAATGGAGGCCCGGCTTGCCCTGCGCAGCGCAGAGGAACAACTCACGGCCACCGGCAACCGGGCAACGGCGCTCGAACGCGCAGCCGCCACCGAGCGCCGCGCCCGCGAAGAGGCAGCCGAACGGGCACGCCGCCGGCGGATCCAGGCCAAACGCGCCGCCGCCGTCCGCGCCGCGGTCACCCAGGTGATGGGCTTCATCGACGTGTCCGTGGAACTTGCCCGGCAGGAGCAGGACGCCGCGGAGGAACGCAAGGAACAGCTCGACGGCGAACTCGCGGCCGTGCGCACCGGCAACGATGCCCTCGCCCGCGAACTGGCCGACCTGACGGACTCCGTGCACCGCGACGAGCTGGCACGCACCCAGCAGCGCCTCCGGATTGAAGCCCTTGAGCTCAGAAGCGTTGAGGAACTCGGACTCACCGCCGAGCAGCTGGTCGCGGACTTCGGCCCCGGGCAGCCCGTTCCCGCGCCCGCCGGGGAATCGGCGGACAAATGGGCTGCCCTGCGCGCCCCGGTGGACGAGGACGGCCGTGAGATCGTGGCCGGCAAGCCCTACGTCCGCGCGGAGCAGGAGAAACGGCTCAAGCGCGCGGAGCGGGACCTCTCCGCGCTGGGCCGGGTCAATCCGCTCGCACTGGAGGAATTCGCCGCACTGGAGGAACGCCACCAGTTCCTCAGCACCCAGCTCGAAGACCTTAAGTCCAGCCGGAAGGACCTGCTGGACATCATCAAGGAAGTCGACGAGCGCGTCCAGGAAGTCTTTGCCGAAGCCTTCGAGGACACCTCGGCGCAGTTCATCCGGATCTTCGCTCGGTTGTTCCCCGGCGGCGAGGGCCGGCTGGTCCTTACCGACCCCTCGGACATGCTCACCACCGGCATCGAGGTCGAGGCGCGTCCGGCCGGCAAAAAGATCAAACGGCTCTCGCTGCTTTCCGGCGGCGAACGTTCGCTGACCGCGGTGGCCCTGCTCGTCGCGATCTTCAAAGCCCGGCCCTCGCCGTTCTACGTGATGGACGAGGTGGAGGCAGCCCTGGACGACACCAACCTGGGCCGGCTGATCACGGTCTTCGAGGAGCTGCGCGAATCCAGCCAGCTCATCATCATCACGCACCAGAAACGCACCATGGAAGTTGCCGACGCCCTGTACGGCGTCACCATGCGAGGGGACGGAGTCTCCACAGTGATCAGCCAGCGGCTCGGCGCCGAGGTCTGAGCGGCCCGAACCTGAACGGTGCCGGCCCCTTTTTCGGTCCCCGCTGGGGCTGTGGGGTTTGTGAGAAGCTAGGGGAGTGAACGACATCCTCCCTATTCTGTTGCCCATTCTCGCCGCCCTGGTGGTCCTCGGCGGGCTCATTCCGGTCCTGATGAAGACCCGGAAGAACGTCACCAGCTACCCCGGGAAGCGGGATGAGAACGATCCTGTGAAGCCCGGTGCCGGCGGTGGAACCCTCCTCGAGGACCGTCCCGCACCCCCGGCTGAGCGCAGTGCACCGGACTCCGTGGACCTGGCGGGCCCGGAGACGGTCGACGTCCCGGACAACGTCGCCGGGCTGGAAACCGTTCCGGTAGACACCCCCCTGCCGGTGGCAGGCCGCCTGATCCGCCTTCGCGAACGACTGGTGAAGTCCAACAACATCCTTGGCAAGGGCCTGCTGGCTTTGCTCTCCGCCGACAAGATCGATGAGAACGTCTGGGACGAGGTGGAGGAGACCCTCCTGCTCGCCGACCTTGGCACCGAGCCGACCCTGCAGCTCGTGGACGCGCTCCGCGAACGCGTCAAGGTGCTCGGCACCCGCTCGCCGGAGCAGGTCAAAGCCCTGCTGCGCGAGGAACTCATCAAGCTCGTCGACCCGACCATGGACCGGGCGCTCCGCGTCGAACGCCACGCCGACAAGCCCGCCATTGTGCTGGTCGTGGGCGTCAACGGTGTTGGCAAAACCACCACGGTGGGCAAACTCGCCCGGGTGCTTGTGGCCGAAGACAAGGACGTCCTCCTCGGCGCGGCGGACACCTTCCGCGCCGCCGCCGCCGAGCAGCTCGCCACCTGGGGCCAGCGGGTCGGCGTGGCCACGGTAAAGTCCGACGTCGATGGTGCCGATCCGGCCTCCGTCGCCTACGAGGCGGTCAAGGCAGGCATCGACCAGGAAGTCGACGTCGTGATGATCGACACCGCCGGGCGCCTGCAGAACAAGACCGGCCTGATGGACGAACTGGGGAAGGTCAAACGCGTCATCGAGAAGCTTGCCGAGGTCGATGAGGTACTGCTCGTCCTCGACGCCACCACCGGACAAAACGGCCTGAACCAGGCCAGGGTGTTCGCCGAGGTCGTCAACATCACCGGCATCGTCCTGACGAAGCTGGACGGAACGGCTAAGGGTGGAATTGTGGTCGCCATCCAGAAGTCGCTGGGCGTCCCGGTTAAGCTCATCGGCCTCGGCGAGGGAGCGGATGACCTCGCCCCGTTCGACGCCGAGAGCTTCGTGGACGCCATCCTGAACTAGTCCCGCAGCCACAACGCCGCTTAAATCCAACTGGCTCCCAGGTGGTGTCGTCCGGGTTCCGGCAACGACACCAGCTGGGAGCCAGTTTTTTTGTGGACCTAGTACGTGAAGTTCAGGACCGTGACAGTGCCCGCGGTCAGCTTGAATTGCTGGGTCGGTGAGCCGTACGCGAAACCTTCGACAGTGGCGCGCTCTGCAATCGGAACCGGCTCGGACTTGGCGCCGTCGATCACTGTGCTGTCCTCAGCGCCAAAGCTCGGCCCGGAGAGCTGGGTCATGGTTCCGGTCAGCGCCTTCCCGGGCAGGGTGAGGGTGACGGCTGCCTGGGCGGCCTTCTCCGGATTGTTCTCGTTGACCAGGACCACTGTGGTGCTCCCGTCAGCGTTCTGCAGGGCGTAGCTGAACATCAGGCCGCCGCCCGTCGAGTCCAGTTTCAGGAACTTCCCGCCTTCCATCTCGGCAACCATGGACAGGCCAAAGAAGTTGGCCCGGCCGGTGATGACGCCGTCCGGCTTCAGGTAGGGGCCGCCGCTGCAGATGACGGACATGGGCGGACCACCCTTGCACGTCTGAAGCGAGCTGTGGAAACCGATCCGGGTAATGCCCAGTTGTGCGGCGTTCAGGGCATAGTCAGCGGTCCAGAGGGCCGAGCCGTGGGTGCGGGAAGTCTCGTTGGACCCGGGACAGGCGGCAATACCGGTCTCCGGAAGCCACACTTCCAGGCCCGCATCGCGGCCGGCCTTGAGCGCGGCCTGCTGGTAGTCTGCCGCGCGGTCATGCATCAGTTTGTTCATCAGGTTGGCCATGGTGGGCGACGCCAACGGATCCACTTTTCCGTCGCAGCTGTACATCGGATAGTTGTGGAAGGACAGGATCTTCTTCTGTGGAATGTCTGCATCAATGAAGGGCTGCCACCACTTCTGGTCGTAAGCGCCCGGACCGGAAATCGGAACGTTCGGCGCCACGGCGTTCATCGCGTTGGCGTAGGCCTTGAGCTCCGTGACGTACTTCTGAACGTTGTAGTCCCCCGGGCGGACGCCGTTGGAGCCGAAGCCGTTGGGTTCGTTGCCGACAGTAAAGCTCAGCAGCCGGGGTCCGAAGATCTGCGCCGCGTGCTTGGCCATATCCGCAGCGCGGTTCGGGTCGTAGTGGCCCAGATCGACGGTGAGGCTGACTGTTGCGTCTGCGGCCACCAGCAGCGTATTCAGGCGGCTGAGGTCCGCGGGTCCGACGGCACGGACCGGGTGGGCGGCATCGCCCTGGTAGCTGGCGGGAACCGGCTCGTTGCTGGAGGTCCAAAAGAACCGCCGGTCGACGGCGTTGCCGCCAAATCGCAGCACCGGCTGGTCGGCCTCTTTGAACAGCTTGACGATCGAGGCGTTGCTGCCGCTGAGGACGGGATCACCGAGGTCGGTGGCCTCAAGCGAGATGCCGACCAATCCCTTGCTCAGGGACGTGCCCACCTGATCCTTGGCAACCGTCACCTTCAAGGGTTCCACCGCTTCCAGCGGTGACCCGGCGCCGGGTCCGGGTTGTTTGTAGTAGGTGACGGCCGGAGCCGGCGGCAAGCTAGTCGAGGGTGTCGACGCCGAACTGGCTGTCGGGGAAGGTGCCGCCGCCGCGTCGCCGTCCCCAGCCGGCCTGAGGAAGAGCACCAGCGAGGCGATTACGGCCAGGACCGCGATGACCGACACCACGGCAGCGGGCCGGATTTTCCTGTGCTTGCTCCCGGCGCCGGCCTCAGGTCTGTCGTCGGGGGCGTTCTCGGTCGAATGTTCTTGGGGGGGCATAACAAACTTCTCCGGCTTCTGGGTGGGGACTGGCACCAGCCTAACGAAGTCCGCCGGTGAGCGTTGACGCGGACCCGGCAGCGGTCCGGAAGCCCTAGCTGGGATCAGGCGCCGCGCGCCGCCGGCCGCTGGAACGTTTCGCGGGCCAGCAGCCAGCCTGCGGCAGCCGCGATGAGGACACCGCCGGTGACCCCAAACGCCCAGCCGTAGCCCAACCGGTCCGCGAGGAGACCGGCCAGGACCGGGCCGATGATCGCGCCGCTATCGGAGGTCATCTGGAAGATTGCCAGGACCCTTCCGCCGGAGCGCTCGTTGCCGATCACATCGGCCATGGCGGCCTGCTGGGCCGGGCCCAGCAGGCCTGACCCGATTCCGGCGGCCGCGGTGGCGGCGAGGAACCACGGCAGCTCGTGCGTGAACCCGATCGTTGCCGTGGCGGTCCCGGTGACCAGCAAGCCGGCGATCATCATCGGTTTGCGGCCCAGGCTGTCCGCGAGCCTGCCGGAGAACGTCAACGCCACAGCGTTGGCGCCGGCGAACATTGCCAGCGCCCAGCCCGCAGATTCCGGGCCGGCGTTCAGGGCGGCGACAGCGAAGAGCGGCACCGTGGCCATCCGGACGCCAAAGGTTGCCCAGCCGTTCGCGAAGCTGGAGAACAGCCCGGCCCGGTAGGCGCTGTCCCGAAGCGCCGCCCCGAGCTCCATCGCCGGCAGCGCGTTCCCGTCCCGGCGTGCGGCGGCCGGCACATGACTTAGCTGGGTCTGCACCACGAGGGCTGCCAGGATCAGGGCAGCCGCGTAGACCAGAAACGGTACCCGCAGACCAAAGCCGGCCAGCAGCCCGCCCACCACCGGGCCGCACACGTTGCCGATCAGGAACGCCGAGGCGTAGGCGCCGGAAACCCGGCCACGGCTCTCCGGCGGCGCCAGCCTGACCACCAGGGCCATCGAGGCCACCGTGAACATCACCGAGCCGGCGCCGCCGAGGCCCCGGAAAACCAGCAGCTGCCAGTAGTCCTGCGCGAAGGCGCACGCCGCCGTCGACGTTGCAACAATCAGCAGTCCGGCCACATAGACCGGCCGTTCGCCGAGGCGCACGATCAACGCGCCGCCGGCAGGTGCGAAGACCAGCCGCATAAAGGCGAAAATACTCACGATCACCGCGGCCGCCGTCGCGCCGACGTCGAACGTGGTGGCGAACTGGGGGAGTACCGGCGCCACCAGGCCGAAGCCCAGGGCGATCAGGAAAGCGGCCACCAGCATCACCTTGATGTCCCGGGGCAGCACCGCCTTGCCGCTGTTCAGGGTGTCGGCCCGGGGCGGTGATCCCGCGGGGCGGGGGGACTTACTCATGGTGGTGGCTTCCTGGGGATTCGGGCGGGGGAGGGCGCGCGGTGGAACGCGTGAAACATAACCGTAACAAGAAGGATTTGCACCATTTACTTCCGGGAGGTTCTTGTAACGCGCCGGCAATCTAAATCCTCTGCCGGCGAAACACGCTCCCGCCAAGATCTTCTTAGAACGCAAACCGCGTTGAGGCACGCGGAGAATTCCGCAACATTAACTTTCCGACCGCATCCAAGCAAGGAGGACGTGCACCATGGAACTTACCGCAGGTCACGTATGGCTAATGGTGGCAGCAGCACTCGTGCTGTTCATGACACCCGGACTCGCATTCTTCTATGGCGGCATGACGCGCGCCAAGGCCGCCCTGAACATGATGATGATGAGTTTTATCTCCATCGGCATGGTTGGTGTCGTCTGGGTGCTCTGGGGCTCCTCGATGAGCTCCGGCGAGGGCTTCCTGCAAATAGTAGGGAATCCTTTTGCCACTTTCGGTCTGGAGGGCATCAACACCCCTGACGGGCTCATCAAGGTCGGCTACGCAGCCACCTTCGCGATCATTACCGTCGCACTGATCAGCGGCGCAATTGCTGACCGCGCCAAGTTCGGCGCCTGGTCCGTCTTCGTCCCCGTCTGGGTCACCCTGGTGTACGCGCCGCTGGCCTACATGGTCTGGGGCGGCGGGCTGTTCAGCGCGGACGGCGCCATCGGCAAGGCCCTCGGCCCGGCAATCGACTTCGCCGGCGGCACCGTGGTCCACATCAACGCCGGTGTAGCAGCACTGATCCTCGTGCTGATCATCGGTAACCGCAAGGGCTTCGGCAAGGACCCCAACCACCGCCCGCACAACATTCCCTTTGTGATGCTCGGTGCCGCCATCCTGTGGTTCGGCTGGTTCGGCTTCAACGGCGGCGCAGCAACGACGGCGGAACAGGGCGGCCTGATCTGGGTCAACACCCTGGCGGCCCCCGCCGCGGCAATGCTCGGCTGGCTCGTCACGGAACGGATCCGCGATGGTCACCCCACCTCACTCGGCGCAGCCTCCGGTGTGGTCGCCGGCCTCGTCGCCATCACCCCGGCCTGCGCCAATGTCAGCCCGGTTGGTGCGCTCTGCCTCGGCGTTGTGGCCGGTGTGGCCTCCGCGCTCGCCGTCGGTCTCAAATTCCGCTGGGGTTTCGACGATTCGCTTGACGTTGTTGGTGTCCACCTTGTCTCGGGCATCATCGGCACCGTGGCCCTGGGCTTTATCGCCCTCCCGGCTGATGGTGTCGGCGGCGGCCTCTTCTACGGCGGCGGCTTCACCCAGCTCTGGGCCCAGCTCGCAGTGGCCGGCATCGCCATCACCTACTCCGCAGTGATGACTTCGATCATTGCGTTTGCGATCCACAAGACCATGGGTTTCCGGGTTTCCCCGGAACAGGAAGTGGTGGGCGTGGACCTGAGCCTGCACGCCGAAACGGCCTACGAATTCGGAGTCGGCGGGCACGGCGGAAGCTTCACGCCGCTGCACGAACTCATTACCGGCAAGGCCCAGGCCGCAGCGGCCCCCGCCGCCCGGACGGTGGACCCGGCAGCCAACGGCAAAACGACCGCAGCAGCGGGTAAGGAAAGTGTGGAGGCATGAAACTGATCACAGCAATTGTCCGGCCGGAAAAACTCGACACTATCCGTGAAGGGCTTGAAGCCTACGGCGTGCAGGGCCTCACGGTCAGCGCAGCAAGCGGCTACGGCCGGCAGCGCGGCTACACCGAGGTGTACCGCGGCGCCGAGTACAACGTGGACCTGCTGCCCAAGATCAGGGTAGAGGTGCTGGCGACCGACGAACAGGCAGACGACATCCTCGATGTCATCATCGCCAGCTCGAACACCGGCCGCGCCGGTGACGGCAAGGTCTGGACGATGGATGTGTTCGAAGCGGTGCGGGTCCGCACCGGGGAACGCGGAGCGGCGGCAATCTAGCCGGGCGCTCAACGAGAAGCGGGCCGGGAACCTGGAAGGGTACCCGGCCCGCTTCTTCTCTGTCCCGGTGGCTCCGGCGGGAAGCACAGCGGCGGCCCTCAGGCCAGCCAGCCCTCCGGTCCGCCGCTTCCGGCTGCGTACTCTTCAAGCGGTGCGCTGTCCCGGTCCCAGGCCTTCAAGACCGGCCCCAGGATGCGCCAGCAGTCTTCGGCAGTATCGGCGCGGACCGAAAGCAGGGGGTCCCCGGTCAGGACCCCTTCGAGCACCTCCCCGTACGGCAGCAGATCGGAGGCGCTGAGCTCAGCCTTGAGGGTGGCGCGGTCCAGGCTGAGGACGTCGCCGGGGCCGTTTACATCGACGTCGAACTGGAGTGTGTCCGGTCCGAAGCCGATCCTGAGCTGGTTGGGGGAAGCCACCCCGCTGAAGCCCTTGGGCAGCTGCGGGACCGGGCGGAAGGTCACCACGGCTTCCTTGCGCTGAGTGCCCAGGGCCTTTCCGGAGCGCAGGATAAAGGGGACACCCTGCCACCTCCAGTTCTCGATCTGCACCTCGACCTCGGCCAGCGTCTCCGTGCCCCGGGACGCGTCGACGCCGTCCTCCTTGGCATAGTCCGGTACCTTCCGGCCGTCGATCGATCCCGCGGTATAACGGGCGCGGCGGGTGCTTTTCGCGAAGGGCGCCTTGATGCTGCTGGCCCGCAGCACCGTCGCCACGGCATCGCGGAGATCGCGTTCATGTACCGAGGCCGGTGGCTCGATCGCCATCAATGCCATGATCTGCAACAGGTGGCTCTGGATCATGTCGCGCAGGGCGCCGGCGCCGTCGTAGTAGCGGGCCCGGCCCTCCAGCGCGAGGTCCTCGTCGAAGACAATCTCGACCCGTTCGATGTGCTCGCGGTTCCACACCGGCTCCAGGAAGGCGTTGGCGAACCGGAGCCCCAGGATATTTAGAACCGTCGCCTTGCCCAGGAAGTGGTCCACCCGGTGAATGTGGTCCTCCGGGACCAGCGCGGCCAGGGTTTCGTTGAGGTGCCGGGCTGACTCCTCGCTGGAACCGAACGGTTTTTCCATCACCAGGCGGGTCCCCGCGGGCACCTGGCCGGGATCCAGCGCCTCGCACGCCAGCTGGCTGATATGCGGCGGCAGGGCGAAGTAGACCGCCACGGGCCCCTGCAGCTCCGCCAGCAGGCCGGCCAGTTGCCCGGCCGCGGTGACGTCGATCCGGCGGTAGCTGGTGGTGCCGCGGATGCGCTTCAGCTCCCGCCGGCCATCTGCACCGGCCTGGGAGTTCGCGTCGGCGAAGGACTCTTCGAGGCGTTCGGCCCATTGGTCCGGGGTCCAGGGATCCGAGCCGGCGCCCACCAGGGTCAGTCCGCCGGCACGTCCCCGGGAGACGAGCCGGGCGAGACCCGGCAGCAGCAGCCTGCCGGTCAGGTCGCCCGAGGCGCCCAGGATGAGCAGGGTCTTTACTGAATTTTGACTGGTCACCTACGTCAGCATGCCATCATCAAGGCGCGTCTTGGTACCCTAGATAGTCGAGTCCCGTTGTCGAGGCGGTTCGTTCAGGCGAACCTCAGTCGCGACACTGGCGAGCCGGACCGGCCGCCAACTGTAGATCCACTGAAAGAAGTGCACGGCGCGTGTTCAATTCACTCTCTGACCGGTTGACAGCAACCTTCAAGAACCTCCGTGGCAAGGGCCGCCTGACCGAGGCGGACGTTGACGCTACGGTCCGCGAAATCCGGCGCGCCCTCCTGGACGCCGACGTCGCCGTTCCGGTGGTCCGCGAATTCACCGGCAGGGTCCGCGAGCGGGCCCTCGGAGCGGAAGTCTCCGCAGCGCTGAACCCGGGCCAGCAGATCGTCAAGATCGTCAACGAGGAGCTCGTCGAGATCCTGGGCGGCGAAACCCGCCGGATCCGCCTCGCGAAGACCGGCCCCACGATCATCATGCTGGCCGGTCTCCAGGGTGCCGGCAAAACAACGCTGGCAGGCAAGCTCTCCAAGCACCTCAAGGCGCAGGGCCACAGCCCCATGCTGGTGGCCTGCGACCTGCAGCGCCCCAATGCCGTCACGCAGCTCCAGGTGGTGGGCCAGCGTGCCGGGGTGCCGGTCTTCGCCCCGCACCCCGGCGCCACCTCCACCGAGCTGGACCACCCGGCCGGCGACCCGGTCGCCGTCGCCCGTGCCGGCGTCGAAGAAGCAAAGCGGACACTGCACGATGTTGTGATCGTGGATACCGCCGGCCGGACCGGCGTCGACGCCGAGATGATGGAACAGGCACGCCAGATCCGCCGGGCCATCGTTCCGAATGAAGTGCTGTTTGTGGTCGACGCCATGATCGGCCAGGACGCCGTCAACACGGCCATGGCCTTCGACGAAGGCGTCAACTTCACCGGTATTGTGCTCTCAAAGCTCGACGGCGACGCCCGCGGCGGTGCCGCGCTTTCGGTAGCCTCCGTCACCGGCAAGCCGGTGATGTTCGCGTCCACCGGTGAAGGCCTGGACGACTTCGAGCTTTTCCACCCGGACCGGATGGCCTCACGCATCCTTGATCTCGGTGACGTGCTGACCCTGATTGAGCAGGCGGAGAAGTCCTGGGACAAGGACGAAGCTGCCCGGATGGCGAAGAAATTCGCCGACCAGGAAGACTTCACCCTGGACGATTTCCTGGCCCAGATGCAGCAGATCCGCAATATGGGTTCCATGAAGAAGATGCTCATGATGATGCCGGGAGCGCAGAACATCCGGCAGCAGCTCGAGCAGTTTGACGAGCGCGAGATCGACCGCGTCGAGGCGATCGTCCGTTCCATGACGCCGCACGAACGTGTCGCACCCAAAATCATCAACGGTTCCCGCCGGGCCAGGATTGCCCGTGGATCCGGTGTGCACGTGTCCGAGGTCAACGGCCTGCTGGAGCGCTTTATGCAGGCGCAGAAGATGATGAAGAAGATGGCTGCCGGCGGCGGCATGCCCGGAATGCCGGGGATGCCGGGGATGGGTGGCGGCGGGGCCCGCAAGGGCGGAAAGAGCGCGCCCAAGAAAAAAGCCCGCTCCGGCAACCCGGCCAAGGCCGCCCAGGAGCTCAAGGACGCCCAGGCCCGCCGGACCGAGGGTGCCAAGGCACTGCCGACCGGTGCCTCGTTCGGGCAGCAGGGCACAGACTTCGACCCCTCCCAATTGAACCTGCCCAAGGGTTTTGACAAGTTCCTCGGCGGCGGCAAATAGGCGCTGGCGGCAGCGATGTCGGCGGCCCGTTGTCGGACCGGTGCCATAGGGTTAGACCATGTTCAAGCAGCGCGTAGTCTTCGTCCACGGGGCGGGCAGCTTCGGCGCTGCCGCGTGGCCGAAACAGCATGGTATGGCGCTGAGCTACGACGCCCTGTTCCTGCGCCGGCACGGGTATGACCCGGTCGAGGAGCCGCTGGAAACGGACTTCTGCGCCGATGCCGCCATTGTGCTGCGGGCCCTGGCCGACGACGGCCGCGGCCAGGCCGGCGGACACGTTGTGGCACACTCCCAGGGGGCCATCGCCGCGATGATGGCCGCCGTCGAACGGCCTGAGCTGGTGCACTCGCTGACCCTGGTGGAGCCGGCCTGTCTGTCACTCACCGCGGAGCTGCCGGCGACGGCAGCGCACCGGGCGCTGATGCAGCCACTCTTCGAGGTCCGCCAGCACCTAAGCGATGAGGACTTCCACCGCGAATTCGTCCGCCGGGTGTTTGCGGCCCAGAGCCCGGCCCAGGCGGGCCTCGGTGACCCGAACCCGGAAGACCAGCGTGAGGCGTGCCGCCTGCGTCTCCAGGCTCCGGCCTGGGAAGCTCCGCTGCAGATCGTCCCCGGTGTCCCCACTTTGGTGCTGACCGGCGGCTGGGAACCGCTGTATGAAGAGATCGCAGGCTATTTGCGTGACACCGGTGCCGTGCACCGCACAGCGGCGGGCGGGCACAGGCCCCAGGACTCGGCGGAGGGAAACCGGCTGATCCGGGCGTTTATCGCCGATGTTGGCCGGCAACAGCACGCCCATGCCTCCTAGCCGTTTCCGGAAGCGCCCTGCGCAATAGGCTTGATCCCATGACCCGCATCATCGAGTTCACCGGACCCATCCTTACCGGCCCCGACCGGGAACGCCGGGGCCTCTGGTCGGTCGACGGCCTGCTGACCTTTGACCGTCCCGCACTCGCCCCGGACCTCGTTCTCGACGGCTGGGTCATCCCCGGGCTGGTTGACGCGCACTGCCACATCGGACTGGGTCCGGGCGGGGACGTGCCGGCGCAGCTGGCGGAGGAACAGGCCAGGACCGACCGTGACGCCGGCACCCTGCTGGTCCGCGACGCCGGAGCCGTCCACGACACCCGCTGGCTCCAGCACCGGACGGAGCTACCGCGCATCATCCGTTCCGGCCGGCACATCGCCAGGACCCGGAGGTACCTCCGTGGCTTCGCCGTCGAGGTGGAGCCCCGGGAGCTGGTGGAAGCCGTGCGCAAGCAGGCGCGCGCCGGCGACGGCTGGGTCAAGCTGGTGGGGGACTGGATCAACCGCGACGACGGCGACCTCGCCCCCTCCTTTCCCGCGGCGGTGCTCAAGGACGCCGTCTGGGCCGCCCACGATGAAGGCGCCCGGGTCACGGCCCATTGCTTCGCCGAAAGCACCCTGGATGACATGCTGGACGCCGGAATCGACTGCATCGAACACGCCACGGGCCTGCTGCCGCGGCATCTTCCGAGATTCGTCGAACAGGGTGTGCCGATCGTCCCCACGCTCATTAACATCGCCACCTTCCCCGACATCGCCGCACAGGCCGAGGCAAAGTTTCCCCGGTACGCGGAGCATATGCGCGCCTTATGGGAGCGCCGGGCAGAACGTGTCCTTGAGGCCTTCGAAGCCGGCGTCGCCATCTATGCCGGGACGGACGCCGGAAGCGTTATTAAACATGGGCGCATCGTTGATGAAATCCAGGCGCTGCACGCAGCCGGGCTGCCGGCCCTTGCGGCGCTCGACGCCGGCGCATGGGCCGCCCGGGACTGGCTGGGCGCGCCCGGTATCACCGACGGCGCCAGCGCCGACGTCCTGGTCTGCACAGAGGATCCACGCGGCAACCTGGCCGCACTGCAGGAGCTGAGGCACATCGTGCTGCGCGGCGAACCGGTCCGTTAGGGATAAACCCGGCTCACTTGGAATAAGTTGAAGCTTCAAGTACTTTAGATATATATCTAGGTCATCGAGCGTCGGTGGCCCTCAAAGCACCGGAGTGATCACATGACCGCAGAAGCCAGCACCCAGGATCTCCTTCCGGCCGCCCTGACGATGGGCGCCGTGATGCTCAAGGTTGGCGACCTGAAGCTTATGACCGACTACTACCAGCGCGCCCTCGGCCTGGACATCGTGGCCGAGCAGGACGGCGGCCTCTACCTCGGGCGCCGGCAGAAGCCGCTGGTCCACCTCGCGCCGGCGCCCGGACTGAGGGCCGCGTCCCGCGGCGAGGCCGGCCTCTTCCACACCGCGTTGTTGTTCGAGGACCAGCAGTCCCTCGCCGCCACCGTCGCCAGCGCCGCGCAGTACCAGCCGCAGTCCTTCAGCGGCAGCGCCGACCATCTGGTCAGCGAAGCCTTCTACTTCACGGATCCCGAGGGCAACGGGATCGAGCTGTACTGGGACCGCCCACGTGACGCCTGGTCCTGGGACGGCAAAAACGTGATGATGGACAGCCTGGCCCTCCCGCCACAGCGCTACCTGGAAGAGTTCCTCACCGAGGAGTCCGTGGCCGGGCAGCGCGAGGCCAGCGCCGGCGTTGGGCATGTCCACCTGCAGGTCGGCGACGTCCGGTCCGCCGAGGATTTTTATGTCGGCACCCTCGGATTCGAAAAAACGCTGGCCATGCACGGCCAAGCACTGTTCGTCTCGGCCGGCGGCTACCACCACCACATGGCCATGAACGTCTGGAACAGCCGGGGCGCCGGACCCCGCCGGGACACCCTGGGGCTCGGCGAGGTGCTGATCGAAGTACCGGCCGGAGACGACGTCGGGGCCCTCGCGGACCGCCTCAAGGCCGCAGGGGTCCAGTCCCACCACACCGGGGCTGAACTGCGCTTCGAGGACCCGTGGCGGAACCGGATCCGCGTCGCCGTGCGCTGAGCGCGGAAGCGGGCTGGGCAAGGCTCTGGACATGTCCACTGGTGGCCGGCAGGGGAGTTGGACATGTCCACTGGTCGCGGCCAGAAGTGGGCATAGCGGGGATATGTCCAGTGGCTGCGGGCGGCGGAGGGCATGTCCATCCCGGGCGCGGCTGCAGTGAAGCGGTTAGGCTGAAGAGACGCCAGCAATGCGGCCCGGCGCCGCCAGACAACTAAGGACGAGCTCCATGGGATTCACCGAAGTCTTTGTCTCCACCCACGATGAAGCCCTCAAACGTGCAGCCGCACTCGACGGCGGGGCTGCAGCCATTCCCGCGGCGGTGCGGATTGCCGAGATTACCGACTTTGAAATAGAGCGCCTCGGCGACCTGGCAGGAACCGCCGTCCACGCAGCCGGCGCCGACTACGAGCTGGCCATGGTGGACGTCGCCAGCGATTCCCTGCTCGGGGTCCCGCCGGCGATGGTCCGCGCGCTGGCGGAACTGCTCAGCTATGAGACCGAAGGTGAAGGCGAAATCCTCGACGACGTCGCCGAAAGCTGGGCGGCCGAGGAGGACATGCCCTTTGGTGCGGAGCAAGCCGTCCGCTATGTCCGCCAGCTCGCCGACCTTGCCGCCGCCGTCGACCCCGCCAGCAAGTCCGGGCTCTACGTCTGGACGTCCTGACGCGCCGGATGTCCTTTGGCCGGACCGGTTGCGGGTGTCAAGTCGAAATCCCCGCGCTGATCTGGCACAATGGACAGGTACTTGATCTGCGTGGCCCCTCTCTCCGCGTCCGGATCTTGTCCTTTTAGAACCCCCTAGTACGGCCCGCCCCACGGGTGCAGAACGCCGGGCTCGACCCCGTTTCAGAAACAGGAGTGACCACAAAAGTGGCCGTAAAGATTCGCCTTAAGCGCTTTGGCAAGATGCGCGCACCGTACTACCGTATCGTCGTCATGGACGCACGCTCCAAGCGTGACGGCCGTGCCATCGAAGAGATCGGCAAGTACCACCCGACCGAAGAGCCCTCGTACATCGAGGTCGACACGGACCGTGCCCAGTACTGGCTCGGCGTCGGCGCACAGCCGTCCGAGCAGGTCGCCGCGATCCTCAAGATCACCGGTGACTGGCAGAAGTTCAAGGGTCTGCCGGGCCAGGAGGGCACCTTGAAGACCAAGGCTCCCAAGGCTGCCTTCGTTACCCCGGAAAAGGGTTCCGTGATTATCCCGGAAGCCATCACCAAGAAGGCCAAGAAGGACGACGCAGCCGAGGCCCCCGCCGACGCAGCAGCAGAGACCACCGAGGCTGAGTAAATTGCTGGCAGAAGCGCTCGAACACCTCGTCCGCGGGATCGTTGACAGTCCTGAGGATGTTAAGGTCAATGCGAAGAACAACCGCCGCGGGGACACCCTCGAAGTGCGCGTTCATCAGGACGACCTCGGACGGGTGATCGGCCGCCAGGGCCGCACCGCACGCGCCTTGCGCACTGTGGTGGCGGCGCTGACGGACGGCGAACCGGTCAGGGTCGACGTCGTCGATACCGACCGCCGCCGGTAACGCTTTCAGCAGCATTTGTCTTGAGTCCGGCCCCTTCACCAGATAATGGTGGAGGGGCCGGACTGTTTTCCCCCGAGATCCACATCCCCATTTACCCGAACAGAGGAACAGATGCAGCTTCAGGTGGCACGAATCGGCAAGCCCCACGGCATCCGCGGCGAAGTGACTGTCCAGGTGCTCACCGATGCGCCCGGCGACCGCTTCATCCCCGGGACCCAGTTTGTGGTGGAGCCGGCCACAACAGGGACGCTCACCGTCCTCAGTGCCCGCTGGAACAAGGACATTTTGCTGCTTGCGTTCGAAGAGATCGAGACCCGCAATGAGGCGGAGACCCTCCGCGGCGCCAAACTCTTTGTTGAAACCGAAGAACTCGACGATGATGACGATGATGAAGGCTGGTACGAGCACGAACTCGAAGGCCTGGAGGTGCGCGTCGGGGACGCGGTGGTCGGCAAGGTCTCCGGCCTCCGGACCCTTCCGGTCCAGGACCTGCTCGTTGTCACCGCTGCCGACGGCACCGAAGTGCTGATCCCGTTTGTGGAGCAGATTGTCCCCGAGGTCAATGTCGGGGAAGGCTACGTCCTGGTCACCCCGCCGCCGGGACTCTTTGAGGTCAATGCCGAGGACGAGGCCAAGACCGGCGACACGCCGGCGTCCGCCCCCGCGGCGACCAATGCTGCCGGGTCGACCAATGCTGCCGGGTCCGCTGCCGAGGGGTCCGACGACGCAGGAGACGTCGCCTAAATGAGGATCGACGTCGTCAGCATCTTCCCCGAGTACCTGGCACCGTTGGAACTGTCCTTGATTGGCAAGGCCCGCCAGGACGGGCTGCTGGAGCTCAACGTCCACGATCTCCGCGGGTTCACCACGGACCGGCACCGAACCGTTGACGACACCCCGTACGGCGGCGGAGCCGGCATGGTCATGAAGCCCGAACCTTGGGCCCAGGCCTTGGCCGCCGTCGCTGCGGACCGGCCGGTCGGCGCAGCGAAGCCGGTCCTGATCGTGCCATCGCCGGCGGGGGAGCGGTTCAGCCAGGCCACGGCCCACAAGCTGGCGGAGGAAGACCGGCTGGTGTTCGCCTGCGGACGCTACGAGGGCATCGACGAGCGCGTGATGGAATGGGCCGCCGAACACTTCGCCGTACGCCCCATGAGCCTGGGCGACTACGTGCTCAACGGCGGCGAAGTGGCGGTACTGGCGATGGTGGAGGCCATCGGACGCCTGTTGCCCGGCGTCGTCGGCAACCCCGAATCCCTCGTCGAGGAATCGCACTCGGACGGGCTGCTCGAGTACCCCGTCTACACCAAGCCCGCCAGCTGGCGGGATCGTGAGGTTCCGGCGGTGCTGCTCAGCGGCAACCACGGCAAGATCGCCCAGTGGCGCCGGCACGAACAGTACCGGCGTACCGCCGAACGCCGTCCGGACCTGCTTGCGGAGTTCGACGCCGGCAAGCTGCCGCGCGCGGACCGTACCGCTTTCGCGGACCTCGGATACAACGTCGTCGACGGCCGCCTGCTGCGCCGCGCCGACGCCGGCGGCCAATCCGATTAACCGGATTGGCTGGATGGCCCCGGGTGTGGCAAAATTAGTCCTTGTGCCTGCTGGGTTGCGAACCTGCCACAGGGGGAGCGTCACCAACAGCGCGGCACCCCGGCTCCGTCAATTCCTGACAGGGCCGGAGCGACACTTTTTCGGCGGGAATTTCCGGGCCGCTCTTGCGCCCGGGCTTGGCCGCCGTGACCTAACGTGAAGGACCTGTGGCGTTCACCAGGAGTGAATCAATGCATATCCTCGATTCCGTAGACGCAGCCTCGCTGCGCACCGATGTTCCGACGTTCCGCGCGGGTGACACCCTCAAGGTTCACGTGAACATCATCGAAGGCAAGAACTCCCGTGTCCAGGTATTCCAGGGCTTTGTCCTGGGCCGCCACGGCGACGGTCTCCGCGAAACCTTCACCGTCCGCAAGGTCTCCTTCGGCGTCGGTGTGGAGCGTACCTTCCCGGTGCACTCCCCGATCATCGACAAGATCGAGCTCGTCTCCAAGGGCGACGTGCGCCGCGCCAAGCTGTACTACATGCGCAACCTGCGTGGCAAGGCCGCGAAGATCAAGGAAAAGCGCGACTTCCAGCCCGCAAAGTAAGTCCTTCCGGACTACTAGTGGTCCACCGACCGTGTCCGGCCAGCGCCGGAACATCCGTGACAGCGCTGTTTGCGTCATAAATGCGCTGGAGGATACGGATCATGGAACACACACAACGCCAGCCCAGGAAACTCGGCTGGCGTTTTGTGTTGCTGGCCGTGTTGCTGGCCGTGCTCATCAGCGGCCTGGTCCGCTCGGTCTGGCTCGACGTCTACTACATCCCCTCCGCGTCGATGGAGCCGCTCCTGCGCGAGGGGGACAGGATCCTGGTGTCCCGAACGGACTTCCGGGCCGAGCCGGTGGGCCGCGGCGACGTCGTTGTCTTCGACGGCCGCGGCTCTTTCGCCCCGCTCAACAGCGGCAACGGCCCGGTGCTGGACTTTCTCAGCGGCGTGGGGCACTGGGTCGGCGTGTCAGGTGCAGATGAAAGCTACGTCAAACGCGTCATCGGCCTTCCCGGTGACCACGTGGTCTGCTGTGACGCCGGCGGCCACCTCACAGTGAACGGCCAGCAAGTTGCGGAACCCTATCTGTACGGGGGGGACGCCCCAAGCGAACTGAAATTCTCCGTGCTCGTTCCGCCCGGCCGCCTCTGGCTGATGGGGGACCACCGCTCCCTGTCCGCCGATTCCCGCAGCCTTCTGGGTGCCCCAGGCGGGGGCATGGTGCCGCTGGAGCGCGTGATTGGCAGGCCGGTTCAGATCATTTGGCCGCTTGATAGATTTGCAGCAGTAGCTCGGCCGTCCGCGGCCACCACCACGACAGCGAAGAACGGACAGTAGATGCCCGAGACCGGACCCCGGAATCCCGATCCGCAGGGCCAGGACGAGCCCTGGATTGTTTCCTCGGCAATCCCAGCCAGGGAGCACGCTGCGGATCTTCCGGCCGCGGGCGGACCCGCCCATGCGGGTCGCGCGTCGAAGCGTGCACGCAAGGCGAAAGCCCAGGAGCGGCACAGTCCGCTGTTCCTTTGGGTGAAGGAAGTGGCCACCGTGGTGCTCGTCGCCATTGTGCTGTCCTTCCTGATCAAGACCTTCCTCTTCCGGGCCTTCTACATTCCGTCCGAGTCAATGGTCAACACCCTGGACGTCAACGACCGCATCTTTGTGAACCTTCTGGTCCCGGAACCGTTCGCCCTGGAGCGCGGCGACGTCGTGGTGTTCAAGGACACCCAGGGCTGGCTGGTTCCTGCGGCACAGAAGGCGGCTGGTCCGTTCAGCTGGGCGCAGGACAGCCTGACATTCATCGGTCTGCTGCCGGACAACTCGGAGCAGCACCTGGTGAAGCGCGTGGTGGGGCTTCCGGGCGACCACGTGGTCTGCTGCGACGCCGGGGGCCGGCTGATGGTTAACGGCGCGCCGCTGGACGAGTCCTACATCAACCCCGCCGAGGTGCCCCAGGCCCGCGACTTCGATGTTGTGGTTCCCGACGGCAAGGTTTGGGTCATGGGCGATAACAGGAATCATTCCGCCGACTCGCGCGCCCACCCGGACAGCAACGGAGGCTTCGTCAACATCGCCGACATCGAAGGACGGGCGGCCGTCATTGCGTGGCCGCTGAACCGCATCGGCGGCCTCGACAACTACCCCGACGTGTTCCGCGACGTACCCGCGCCGGCCGGAAAGTAGCGGCAGCAGCGATGTCCCAAGCCCCCACCCTCGACTACGAGCGCCGCTTCCGAAATGCGGGCGCCCGACTCGTCGCGGGCGTTGACGAGGTGGGCCGCGGTGCCCTCGCCGGACCCGTCAGTGTGGGAATCACTGTGGTGGACCTCGAG
This sequence comes from Pseudarthrobacter sp. PH31-O2, assembly GCF_030063265.1. Lineage (NCBI taxonomy): Bacteria > Bacillati > Actinomycetota > Actinomycetes > Micrococcales > Micrococcaceae > Pseudarthrobacter > Pseudarthrobacter sp. PH31-O2. The sequence continues at coordinate 371,621 of NZ_JASIST010000001.1, forward strand.
CAGCAGGTGCTGCTCGCCGACGTTAGGGACAGCAAGCTGCTCAAGGTGGCGGACCGTGAGCGGCTGGTGCCGCTGGTCCGGAGCTGGAGTGTGGCCAACGCCGTTGGGCACGCCACAGCGAAAGAGATCGACGACGTCGGCATCGTCGCGGCGCTGCGGCTCGCCGGCACCCGTGCCTGGCTCGCCGTCCTCGCCGCCGGGGTCACCCCTGACGTTGTGCTGCTGGACGGCAGCCACAACTGGCTCTCGCCGGTGGCCCAGCCATCCCTGTTCGAGGACGGCCCGGTGGAACCGGGCTGCGACGCGCCGGTGCACACACTGGTCAAGGCGGACATGCAGTGCCTGAGTGTCGCGGCCGCATCCATCCTGGCCAAAGTCGAACGCGACGGCATCATGCGCGGGCTGCACAGCGAATACCCGGCCTTCGGCTGGGACGTCAACAAGGGCTACGGCACGGCCATACACAAGGATGCGCTCCGAGCCGCAGGGCCCACGCCGTACCACCGGGTGAGCTGGCAGCTGCTCTAGTCACCGCCCCGGCGCCGGTTATCAAACTTGCCGCCGGGGCGACTGTGGGACCGCCGGGGAGGGTCCGGGGCCCGCCGCGGGACGGACCGTGGCGCGCGGGCCACGCCGGATGGTGCAAGATGGAACCATGAGTGCCGAGGACCTTGAAAACTATGAAACCGACATGGAGCTGCAGCTTTACCGCGAATACCGCGACGTTGTCGGCCTGTTCAGCTATGTGGTCGAGACCGAACGGCGCTTCTATTTGGCCAACCATGTTGACCTGCAGGCCCGCAGTGCCGACGGCGAGGTCTATTTCGACCTGACGCTCCAGGACGCCTGGGTCTGGGACGTTTACCGCTCCGCCCGCTTCGTCAAGAGCGTCCGCGTAATTACCTTCAAGGACGTCAACGTCGAAGAGCTCCCGCGCAACGAGGAGCTCGGCCTTCCCAAGGTCGGCGACCTGGGGAACTGACCCGGTTTACCGGCGATGACCGCGGTACTGCCGGGGCGGCAGCGCACTCCTCTGTCCACCGCTTTCGCCGCCGTGGTTTTCCACATAGCGTCCTGACGCCCTAGGCTGCCCCGCGGCGCCGCCGCACGCTGGTTACATGAGAGCTAAAGACGTGCTGGGCCGGCGGGGCGAGGAGTTCGCGGCCGGATACCTGGAAGCCCGCGGCATGCGGATCCTGGACCGCAACTGGCGGTGTTCCGAGGGCGAAGTAGACATTGTTGCCCTCGACGGCGACACCTTGGTCATCGCAGAGGTGAAGACTCGCAGCTCCCTGGACTATGGGCATCCTTTCGAAGCCGTCGGCGTGGACAAACTGGCCCGGCTGCACCGCCTCGCTTCCGCGTGGTGCCGCGACCACAGCCGGCGGGCACCGCTGCGCCGACTGGATGTGATTGCCGTCCTCGACGACGGCATCGGCGAGCCCACTGTCGAACACCTCAAAGGGGTGGGGTAGGTGGCTCTCGGGCGGAGCTACTCCGTGGCGCTTGTGGGGCTCAACGGCTACATCGTTGAAGTCGAAGCCGACATCGGCCAGACCCTCCCGGCGTTCATCATTTTGGGGCTTCCCGACGCGTCCCTGAACGAAGCGAAGGAACGGATCCGCAGCGCCGCCCAGAACTCGGGCATTCCGCTGAGCCGGCGGAAAATCACGGCCAACCTCATCCCGGCGTCGTTGCCAAAACGCGGCTCCGGCTTCGACCTAGCCATCGCCATGGCGGTCCTGCTGGCTTCCAATGATGTGCGTTCCACCGGCCGGACAGTGTTCATCGCGGAACTTGGGCTGGATGGCCGGCTGCGGCCCGTCCGCGGGGTTCTTCCCGCCGTGATGGCTGCGGTGCGGGCAGGCTACTGCGACATTGTTGTGGCGCGGGCAAACGCCGCCGAAGCTGAACTCGTGCCCGGCGCGCGGGTGCATGGTTACGCCACCCTGGCCCGGCTGGCCTTCGATTTCGGTGCTGATCCGCAGGATTTGGCCCTCGACTTCGAGCCCGATCCCGGGACCGGCGAACCTCGGGCCGAAGCAGAGGGGCCGAGCCTCACACCACCGGATATGTGTGACGTTTCCGGCCAGGCGGATGCCCGCAGGGCCCTGGAAGTCGCCGCCGCCGGCGCTCACCATCTGCTCTTGACCGGCCCGCCGGGAGCCGGGAAAACGATGCTGGCCGAGCGGCTTCCCGGCCTCCTGCCGGACCTTGGTGACGCCGAGGCCATGGAAGTCACTGCCATCCATTCGCTCTGCTCACTGGCCTCGTCCTCCCTGCAACTGGTGCGCAGGCCGCCGTATGAGAACCCCCACCACACCGCCACCTCAGCGGCCATAATAGGCGGTGGCTCCGGGCTCCCACGGCCCGGGGCCGCTTCCCGGGCGCACCGAGGTGTGCTGTTCCTCGATGAGGCGCCGGAATACGAGCGCCGGGTCCTGGATGCGCTCCGGCAGCCGCTGGAGAGCGGCGAACTCGTACTGCACCGCTCGGCTGGGACAGCGGCGTACCCTGCCCGCTTCCAGCTTGTTCTCGCGGCTAATCCGTGTCCCTGCGGCAAGGCCACTGGCAAAGGAATTGACTGCATTTGTACCCCGACGATGCGCCGGCGGTATCTGGCCCGGATGTCCGGGCCGCTGCTGGACAGGGTCGACATCCAGCTGCAGGTGGAGCGGGTGTCGTTGGCCGATTTCGGCCAGCCCGGGGTGGAGGAGGATACCGCCACCATTGCGTCCCGTGTCCGGGCTGCCCGGACACGGCAGCTTCAGCGGCTGCTGCCGTTCGGCTTGGAGACTAACGCCCAAGTGCCCGGTCGTGTACTCCGGGGCGCCCTCCGCCTCAGTGCTCCCGCAACCCGGATCCTGGACCATGCCCTGGAGCGCGGAATGCTGACCGCGCGCGGTTACGACCGGGTGTTGCGCCTGGCCTGGACCGTGGCGGATCTGGCCGACCACGACATCCCGGCAGCAGACGACATCGGGCTGGCACTCAGCCTCCGGCAGGCAACCCCTGCTGCCTGAGTGCCCCTGCCTGCCGGCACGGTCAAGCGGCAGCCCCTATCCAGCCATCGTGTAAAAGGACGCCACCATGACAGAGAATGAACGGACCGCCCGGGCGGCGTTGTCGCGGCTTTTTGAGCCGCAGGACTGCACCGGCCTGGCTCTGGTGCGCATCGCCGGCGCTGCGGATGCGCTAAGAATTGCTACCGGTGAGATTCACGCCGGCACGGAACTGGAACGTGACATATTTCTCCTCCTGGAGGAGACCGGGTCCGCCGGCGGCTGGACGGGGCTGGCGACGGCCCGGAAGCGCTGGGCACCGCGAGTCCAGGACCTGGCCCCCGAACGCGACCTTGCCACCATCCTGAGGCTTGGCGGGCGCCTGGTCATCCCCTCCGACGAACTATGGCCCCGCCAGTTGGCAGACCTCGGACTGCAGGAGCCGATCTGTCTGTGGTGGCGAGGAAATGAACAGGAGCTGCCGCCGCCTGCCACATCCGTTGCACTGGTTGGCTCGAGGGACAGCACCTCCTACGGCGCCTCCGTAACAGGCGATCTCGCGTATTCACTGGCGCAGCGGGGGTTCACGATTATCTCGGGCGGCGCCTACGGGATCGATGCACACGCCCACCGAGCCGCCCTCGCCGGCGGAACCGACGGCGGCCTGCCTACCATCGCCGTGATGGCAGGGGGAGTGGACCGCTTCTATCCCGCCGGAAATGAGGACCTGCTGCGGACCGTCGCGAACCAGGGGGCAGTCCTGGCCGAGGTTCCGCCCGGTTCTGCCCCGACGCGGTACAGATTCCTGCAACGGAACCGGCTGATCGCCGCGCTGGCCTCGGTCACGGTTGTGGTGGAGGCCCGGTGGAGGTCGGGGGCGCTGAACACGGCCCACCACGCGGAAGCGTTGGGCCGGGCAGTCGGGGCAGTTCCCGGCTCGGTGCACAGCGCCAACTCCGCAGGTTGCCATCGGCTGCTCCGGGAAGGCGGTGCAGTCTGCGTCACTGACGCGGGAGAGATTGCGGAGCTTGCCTCTCCCAGCGGCGAATCGTTGCCCGAGGACAAGACCGGCCACGCAGCAGTCCAGGATGGGCTGACTCTGGAGGACCTGATCCTGCTCGACGCGCTGCCGCTGCGAACCACAACCTCGGTGGACAAGCTCACCACCGTCGCGGGACTCAGCCTCGATTCCGTCCGCGCGGGCCTGGGCCGGCTCGGGCTCCTGGGACTGGCCGAAGCGCACCGCGGCGGCTGGAAGCGGTCCGGGAAGGCCGGGTGAGGGTCCGGGGACATGGCCGGGAGTGCCACGGAGGGCAGCCGACCAACGGCTCGCCGTCGGGCTCCCTGACCACCGGGCGATTACTGCGAGAGTAGGGGAGTGTCCACTCAGCAGATCCCGGCCGTACTGGCCACCGCCGGCCAGCGCTTCGGCCGTTACCTGGAGGCCGAACGCGGGCGATCTCCCCATACGGTGCGCGCCTACCTCTCCGACCTCGGTTCTCTTCTGGAGTATGCCGCCTCTGAAGGAGTGGAGGAGCTGCCAGGATTGGAGCTTGGCACTTTGCGGCGCTGGCTCGGCGCCCAAAGCGAAGCGGGCATCTCCCGTGCCACCCTGGCCCGCCGGTCCGCCACGGCCCGCGCCTTCACCGCCTGGGCTGTCCGCGAAGAACTCATCGTCGCTGACCCCGCGCTTCGGTTGAAGGCGCCCAAGCGGGAGAAGTCGCTGCCCGGGGTGCTGCACCAGCAGCAGGTCCTTCGGCTGGTTGGAAACGCGGAATCCGCGGCAGCCGAGGGCGGACCCGTACCGCTGCGCAACCGGGCCATGGTTGAGCTGCTCTACGCCACCGGCATCCGGGTCGGTGAGTTGGCAGGCCTAGACGTGGACGACCTCGATCCCGACCGCAGGACCCTGCGGGTACTCGGCAAAGGCAACAAGGAACGGACGGTGCCGTACGGGCTTCCCGCTGCGCTCGCCGTCGACGACTGGCTCCGCCGCGGCCGGCGCGTCCTAGCCACTGACGCCTCCGGTCCCGCGCTGTTCCTGGGTGCGCGCGGTAAACGGGTCGACCAGCGGCAGGTCCGCAGCGTGGTCCACGACCTCTTGGAAGCTCTGGGGGACACCGCAGCCACCGGACCGCACGCCCTCCGGCACTCTGCCGCCACGCACCTGCTCGACGGCGGGGCCGACCTCCGCGCCGTGCAGGAAATTCTGGGACACAGCAGCCTGGCCACCACCCAGATCTACACCCATGTCTCCGTCGAGCGGCTTCGGCAGAGCTATCAGCAGGCCCATCCGCGCGCCTGATCCCGCCGCCGCGTGCCTGATCCCGCCGCCGCGTGCCTGATCCCGCCGCCGCGTGCCTGATCCCGTCGCCTAGCGTCGGCCCGGCTAGCGGGACCGGTCCCTGAGGTTACGCTGCGCGGCGCGCCGGGAAAGACGCGCCGCGGTGCACTGGCGTAATGCGGTAGCGTACGGCAGAATGAGACTCACGCCCGGCAACTTTCAAGTGCCGCTTGAAGCTCTTAGCCTCCAGCAGCACCAGGAACCGGGCCCTAATTTAATAGTCTGGCGAGGACCATCCGCAGCGCGGAACCGAGCAAGAGACACACATCCAGGCAGAGGTCGTTGGGGAAGACGTACCTACAGCTATGGAGGATGGAATGTCTGTTGCACTAACCCGCGGTGTGTTGTTTGTTCACTCTGCCCCAACTGCCCTGTGCCCCCACGTTGAGTGGGCCATAGGTTCCGTTGTGGACAAGCGGACGGATCTTGAGTGGACTGCTCAGCCAGCAGCGCCCGGAATGTTCCGGGCTGAACTTTCGTGGACCGGAAACCCGGGCACGGGGGCGCAATTGGCGTCAGCTCTTCGAGGCTGGGCGCACCTGCGCTACGAAGTCACCGAAGAACCCAGCCAAGGCGTTGATGGCGGCCGCTGGTCACACACTCCCGAACTTGGCATCTTCCACGCCGTCACCGACGTGCACGGAAACATCATGGTCTCCGAAGACCGAATCCGCTACGCCTACGAATCCGGTGCCGGCGACCCTTCTGCGGTTTACCATGAGCTCTCCCTGGCCCTCGGCGAAGCCTGGGACGAAGAACTCGAACCCTTCCGGCATGCCGCCGAAGGTGCACCGGTACGCTGGCTGCACCAAGTCGGCTAAGACCCGCCAGCCAGGAGTCACCGCACCACATCCCCATAGCTCCGCCGAGATGACAGATGGCGGCAACGTTCACTAAGAACATTGCCGCCATCTGTCATTTCGGCGTGCTGCGGGCAGTTGGAGCTAGACGCTCCGCACCGCGATCACGGCGTTGTGGCCGCCGAAGCCAAAGGAGTTGCTCAGTGCCGCAATGCTGCCGGAGGGCAGGTCGCGGGCTGTTGTAACTACGTCGAGGGGGATTTCCGGGTCCTGGTTCTCCAGGTTGATGGTGACCGGGGCTTTGCGGTCATACACGGCCATCACGGTCAGCACGGCTTCCACCGCACCGGAGGCGCCCAGCAGGTGCCCCATCTGCGACTTGGTGGCCGAGACCGCGACACTGTCCAACTGCTGGCCCAAAGCCGCCTTCAGGGCCGCGTACTCGGGCTTATCGCCGACCGGAGTGGAGGTGGCGTGCGCGTTCACGTGAACCACGTCCTCGGGCTGGATACGCCCGTCGAACATTGCAGCTTTCAGCGCGCGGGTGGCGCCGAGGCCCTGGGGGTCCGGGGCGGTGATGTGGTAAGCGTCTGCGGTGACCGAGGTGCCCGCGAGTTCTGCGTAGATGCGGGCACCTCGGGCCAGCGCGTGTTCCTCGGCTTCGAGCACGAGGGCGCCGGCGCCCTCGCCCATCACAAAGCCGTCGCGGTCACGGTCGTAGGGGCGTGAGGCGTGCTCGGGATCGTCGTTGCGGCGCGAGAGGGCCTGCATGGAGGCAAATGCGGCAATCGGCATCGGGTGGATGGCGGCTTCGGCGCCACCGCACACAACGACGTCGGCCTTGCCGGAACGGATCAGGTCAAGGCCCATGTGGACAGCTTCGGTGCCGGAGGCACACGCGGAGACCGGAGTGTGGGCGCCGGCGCGGGCACCCAAGTCAAGGCTGACGGCGGCGGCCGGGCCGTTGGGCATCAACATCGGCACGGTCATGGGCAGTACGCGGCGGGGGCCCTTTTCGCGCAGGGTGTCCCAGGCGTCCAAGAGGGTCCAGACGCCGCCAATGCCGGTGGCGAATGCCACGGCCAGGCGGTCGTGGTCGATTTCGGTGATGCCGGAGTCGGCCCACGCTTCGCGGGCGGCGACAACAGCGAACTGCGTGGACGGGTCCATGCGCTTGGCCTCGACCCGGCTCAGGACCTCCGTGGCGGGGGTGGAGGCGCGGGCGGCGAAGTGGACGGGCAGCTCATACTTGGCCACCCAGTCGTCCTCGAGCGTATGCGCGCCGGAGACGCCCTTCAGCGCGTTCTTCCACATCGTGGGGACATCGCCGCCAATGGGTGTGGTGGCACCCAGACCGGTAATGACTACTTTGCGTGCCATGGGATCACTCTCTGTCGGTGCGCCTGCCGTGTCCGGGACTTGGGTAAGGCTGCCGGGGCCTGCGTTGCGAAAAACGTTGGGGGGGGTGGAGCGGGTGGTGGTGCACATGGCGCGGTCCGGGGGTGCACTTGCGCCCCCGGACCGGCCGGGGCCTGAACTAGGCCTGTGCGTTCGCGATGAAGCTGACCGCGTCGCCGACGGTCTTGAGGTTCTTGACTTCTTCGTCCGGGATGCGCACGCCGAACTTCTCTTCGGCGTTGACGACGATCGTCATCATCGAGATGGAGTCGATGTCCAGGTCCTCGGTGAAGGACTTGTCCATTTCGACAGCCTCGGTGGCGAGGCCGGTCTCTTCGTTGACGATTTCAGCCAGGCCGGCCAGGATCTCTTCGTTGCTAGCCATGATGGCTCCTTTTCTTGTTATTGCCGTGGGCTGCCGTTGTGCCGGCAGCTTCGGGCGGGAATGACTCAAACCGAGGGTTCGGCTTGTTGCGGGATGTGAAGACGGGGGAATGTGGCGGAACCCGGGGGCTCAGGGAAGCACGATGACTTGGGCACCGAAGACCAATCCGGCACCGAAGCCGATCTGCAGTGCCAGGCCGCCGCTGAGCTGCGGGTTTTCCTGCAGCAGCCGATGGGTGGCCAGGGGGATGGACGCTGCGGAAGTGTTGCCGGCGTCGGCGATGTCCCGGGCGATGATGACCGTCCCGGGAAGCTTCAGTTTTTTGGCCATCTCGTCGATGATCCGCATGTTCGCCTGGTGCGGAATGAAGGCCGCGAGATCGTCGGCGGTGATGCCGGCGGCGTCCAGCGCCTGCTGCGCGACTTTGGCCATCTCCCAGACTGCCCAACGGAACACCGTCTGGCCGTCCTGGCGGAGCGTCGGCCAAAGCGCCGGATCCGCGACGGCGGCTTCCCCGGTACCGGGAGCACCGCCCTGCGCTCCCGCCGAGGCCGGACCGCGGAGATCCAGCATGGAACCGGTCATGCCGATTGCGTCCCACTTGCTGCCGTCCGAGCCCCAAACCGACGGGCCGATGCCCGGGGTCTCGGACGGGCCGATCACGACGGCGCCGGCGCCGTCGCCGAGCAGGAAGGAGATGGTTCGCTCGGTGTTGTCGATGACGTCAGAGAGCTTTTCCGCGCCGACCACAAGGACGTAGTCGGCAGCGCCGGACCGCACCAGCGCATCGGCTTGGGCGATGCCGTAGCAGTAGCCGGCGCACGCGGCGGAGATATCGAAGGCGGGGGCCGGTGTGGCACCCAGACGGTCTGCGAGGCTCGCCGCAGCGGACGGGGTGGCATAGGGGTGCGTCACGGTGGAGACGATGACGGCGCCAAGCTGGGAGGCCTCAATGCCGGCCTTCTGCAGGGCTTCTCGGGAAGCGCCCTCAGCCATGTCAATCACGCTGATGTCAGCGGAGGCGCGGTGCCGGGTGATGATGCCGGTCCGCTGGCGGATCCACTCATCGGAGGAATCGATCCACTGGCAGACGTCCTCGTTGGTGACGATCACGTCGGGACGGTAGGCTCCGACTCCCATAACGCGGGTGTTCTCGTGCAGCGGGGCCTGCTTTAATGTGGGCACACTCATGCCTGTCCTTCCAGTTCTGCGAATAGGGCCAGGGCGGCGGAGAGGTCGTCCGGGGTCTTGACGGTCACGGTCTTCACACCCGGCATACCCCGCTTTGCGAGTCCGGCGAGTGTTCCGGCCGGAGCCAGTTCAATCACGCCGGTCACGCCGCGCTTCACGAGTGTTTCCATGCAGAGGTCCCAGCGGACCGGGCGGGAAACCTGTGCGATCAGGCTTTCGACGGCGGCGGCACCATCGGTGATTTCCGCGCCGTCGAAGTTGGACAGCAGCGGCACCTGCGGGTTCCGCGGGTGCAGCGCGGGGCGAAGGGCCCGCAGCGCCGCGACGGCGGGGGACATGTGCGAGGTGTGGAATGCGCCGGCCACCTTCAACTGGATCACCCGGGCCTTGGCCGGCGGGTTCTCCGCGAGGGCCTTGAGCTGGTCCAGGGTGCCGGCCGCGACGGTCTGGCCGGCGCCGTTGACGTTGGCGGCCGTGGCGCCGCAGGCCTCGATCGCTGCCAAGACCTCGGCCGGGTCGCCGCCCACCACCGCACTCATGCCGGTGGGGGTTGCCGCGGCGGCAGCTGCCATGCTGTTGGCGCGTTCCCGGACAAACGTCATGGCTTCGGTCTCCGTGAGCACACCAGCCAGGGCGGAGGCAGTGATTTCGCCGACAGAGTGGCCGGCAAGGATAACCGGGAGGGTGGCCAGCTCGACGTCGAACAGCGACTGGGCCGCCACCAACCCGGCGGCGACGATCAACGGCTGGGCAACAGCCGTATCCTTGATGGTCTCCTCGTCCGACGTGGTGCCGTGGGCGGTGAGGTCGATCCCCGCGATCTCGCTGAGCGAGGCCAGATGGCCTGCGACGGGCGGCAGTTCCAGCCAAGGGGCCAGAAAACCGGGGGTCTGGGAGCCCTGTCCAGGGCAGACGATTGCAAGCACGTATCCAGCTTTCCAAACTACGGCGTGATTATCGGTGTATTCGTGCACCAAGCTCACAGGGTCACTTTGTAGGAAGTCTACAACTGCTCAGGGGCTGTTGCGCGACGGCTGACGTTCGACGGCGGGCTTCGGCGGGGTCGCCAGCCGGCCAACGACCAGAGCCGTCTGGAGCACAAAAGCCTCCCGGGGCAGCAACGGATCCCAGCCGGTGACGTCACAGACGCGCTTGAGCCGGTAACGCACGGTGTTGGCATGGACGAAGAGTTCACGGGCCGTGGCCTCGAGCGAATGCCCAAGCTCGAGGTAGGTCCCGAGGGTCTCGACGAGGCCGTTGGACGCCGCGATCAGGGGACGGTAGATGTTCTTGACGAGGGAGCGGCGCGCCGCGTCGTCGCCGGAGATGACTCTTTCCGGCAGGAGGTCATCTGCAGCAACCGGGCGCGGCGCGGCTGGCCAGGCACGGGCGGCGGTCAGCCCCGCGAAGGCGGACTGCGCCGAGCTGCTGGCCTCCAGCAGGGAGCCGGCTTCGGCGCCGTAAACGACCGGCCCGGGCGCGAAGAGTTCAGCCAGCTTCAGGTACGCGGTCTCCCGGTCGTGGACCCCGCCAAGGATCAGGATAAGACGGTCGCCCTGGATTCCGACAAGGGCGTCTTCGGCGAAACGCCCGGCCGTGCGGCGCAGTTCGCTGACATAGCTGGCATTGGGTTCGGACGGAGTGTTGCCCACCATAACTGTGAAGCGCTCCTGCGCTTTCCAGCCCAAGGCGGCAATCCGGGACCGCAGGGCGTCGGTGTTTTCACCGCGCAGGATGGCGTCCACAATGAGTGCTTCCAGCCGGGTATCCCACGAGCCGCGGGATTCGGCGGCCCGCGCGTAGACATCCGCTGCGGCGAACGCGACCTCGCGGGAGTACCGCAGGACCGCCTCGCGCAGCGCTCCCTGGTCCGCTTCCGGTGCGATCACCGGCACTTGGTCCTCCACCACTTCCACCACAATCCGGATCAGCTGCAGGGCTTTTTGCAGGCTGATGGAGCGGGTGAGCTCGGTCGGCGCGGTGCCGAAAACGTCGGAGAGAATCCACGACGGCGAGCTGGGACGTTCGAACCAGGTGACGAACGCGGCAATGCCGTTTTGCGCCACCATGCCCAGTGCCGAACGTTCGTCCGAGTTCAGCCGGCTGTACCAGGGCAAGGACTTCTCCAGCTGGCGCAGTGTCGTGGTGGAGAGCTGGCCTACACTGGCCCGAAGTTTCTTGAGCGTCTCAACCTTCTCCGGAGACATCGCCCTTGAGGCAGGCTTGCGTTTTGCGGCAGTGGTGATCGGCTCGGACATGCATCGAGCATACGGGGCCTGCCGCCCAAGCTCCATTTGTGCAAAGGCTACAACGGCCTTTGTGCTGGATCACAGTATTGTCCGCCGCCGGGGGTGTCCGGGTTCCCGGGCGTTAGGCATTAACGACGACGGCGGTCCCGCCTTCCGGTGGGGACCGCCGTCGTTCCGTGCTGAGCTGACTCTAGGAGTCGCCGCCCGCGTTGCCGGTGGTGCCGGCATTGACGTTGTGCAGGCGGTATTTTTCGATTGCCTGGGCGGGTGCTTGGGCGTCTACTTCGCCGCGGCGGGCGAGCATCTGCAGGGAACGGACGACCACTGAGTGGATGTCGTTCTTGAAGAAGCGTCGTGCTGCGGCGCGGGTGTCGGAGAAGCCGAAGCCGTCCGCGCCGAGGGAGGCGAACTCGTTCGGGATGAACTGGCGGATCTGGTCGGGCACGGCTTTCATGTAGTCGGTCACGGCGACGATCGGTCCGGTGGCGCCGGCGAGTTGTTCGGTGACGAACGGAACGCGTGCGGGCTTGCCTGGGTTCAGGAACGCATCTTCCTCAGCGGCCATGGCATCGCGGCGCAGTTCGGTCCAGGACGTCACGGACCAGACGTCGGCGGAGACGCCCCAGTCTTCGGCGAGGACTTTCTGGGCTTCCAGGGCCCACGGGACTGACACGCCGGAGGCGAGGATCTGCGTGCGCGGGCCATCGATCTTGGCCGGCGCGAGCAGGTAGATGCCCTTGATGATGCCCTCGACGTCGAGTTCCGCCGGTGCTGCCGGTTGGGAGATCGGCTCGTTGTAAACGGTGATGTAGTACATCACGTTCCGTGACGGATCGTTGTCCGCCGGGCCCGGACCGTACATCCGGTTCAGGCCATCGCGCATGATCACGCCGATCTCGTACCCGTAGGCCGGATCGTAGGTCATCACGGCCGGGTTGGTCGCGGCCAGGACCGGGGAATGGCCATCGGCGTGCTGCAGGCCTTCACCGGTCAGGGTCGTCCGGCCGGCGGTGGCGCCGATGATGAACCCGCGGGTCATCTGGTCCGCGGCGGCCCAGAAGGAATCCCCGGTGCGCTGGAAGCCGAACATCGAGTAGAAGACGTAGATCGGGATCAGCGGTTCCCCGTGGGTGGCGTAGGAGGTCCCCGCGGCGGTGAACGCCGCGACGGAGCCGGCCTCGTTGATGCCGGCGTGCACGATCTGCCCGGAGATGGACTCCTTGTAGGCCAGGACGAGCTCGCGGTCCACGGAGAGGTAGTTCTGCCCGTTCGGGTTGTAGATCTTCGCGGTGGGGAAGAACGCGTCCATGCCGAAGGTCCGGGCCTCGTCCGGGATGATCGGAACGATCCGGGCACCGAACTCCTTATCCCGCATCAGGTCCTTCAGGAGCCGGACGAAGGCCATGGTCGTGGCCGCCAGCTGCTTGCCGGAGCCGCGGTTGGCGACTTCGTAGACCTTCTCCTCCGGCAGGGTGACCTCGGTGTGCTTGGAGCGGCGTTCGGGAACGAAGCCGCCGAGCGCGGCCCGGCGTTCCATCAGGTACTTGATCTCCGGGGAGTCCATGCCGGGGTGGTAGTACGGGGGCCGGTAGAGATCCCCTTCGAGCTGGTCGTCGGTGATCGGGATACGCAGGTGGTCCCGGAAAGCCTTCAGGTCCGCGAGGGTGAGTTTCTTCATCTGGTGCGTGGCGTTGCGGCCCTCGAAGTGGGTACCCAGGCCGTAACCCTTGACCGTGTGGGCGAGGATAACGGTGGGTTTGCCCTTGAACTCGGTCGCGGCCTTGTACGCGGCGTAGACCTTGTTGTAGTCGTGGCCGCCGCGCTTGAGGTTCCAGATCTGGTCATCGGTGAGGTCCTGGACCATTTCCTTGGTCTGCGGAGTCTGGCCGAAGAAGTGCTCCCGGACAAACGCACCGGACTCGGCCTTGTACGTCTGGTAATCGCCGTCGACGGTTTCGTTCATGATCTTCACCAGCGAACCGTCCTCGTCCTTGGCCAGGAGGTCATCCCACTCCCGGCCCCAAACGACCTTGATCACGTTCCAGCCCGCGCCGCGGAAGAACGCCTCCAGTTCCTGCATGATCTTGCCGTTGCCCCGCACGGGTCCGTCGAGGCGCTGGAGGTTGCAGTTGATCACGAAGTTCAGGTTATCGAGCTTGTCGTTCGCGGCGAGCTGGAGCAGGCCCCGGGACTCCGGCTCGTCCATTTCCCCATCACCCAGGAACGCCCAGACCTGCTGGTCCGAGGTGTCCTTGATACCGCGGTTGGCCAGATACCGGTTGGACTGCGCCTGATAAATCGCGTTCATCGGCCCGATACCCATCGAAACCGTGGGGAATTCCCAGAACTCCGGCATCAACCGAGGATGCGGGTACGAGGAAAGCGCGTGGCCCTCCTTGGACTTCTCCTGCCGGAAACCGTCCAGGTCCTCCTCGGACAACCGGCCTTCCATAAAGGCACGGGCGTACATCCCGGGAGAGGCATGGCCCTGGAAAAAGACCTGGTCACCGCCGCCGGGATGATCCTTGCCGCGGAAGAAGTGGTTGAACCCGACCTCGTAGAGGGTCGCGGCACCGGCATAAGTGGAGATGTGTCCGCCGACGCCGATATCGGCGCGCTGCGCCCGGTGCACCATAATCGCCGCATTCCACCGCAGCCACGCCCGGTACTTCCGCTCAATCTCCTCATGCCCCGGGAACGCCGGCTCCTGGTCCACCGGGATCGTATTCACATAATCCGTGGTCGTCACCATCGGAACACCCACGCTTTGCGCACCGGCCCGCTGAAGCAGGCTGCGCATTATGTACTGGGCACGCTCGGTGCCCTGTTCCTGAATCAAGTCATCCAGGGACTCCAGCCACTCGGCGGTCTCTTCCGGATCACGATCAGGCAGCTGGTTAGTCAACCCGCTAAGGATATGGGAGGTCTCTTCTCCTGCAGCCACGTCCAACCTCTCTTTGAGCGCATTCATCGGCGCCCTCAGCTGCGGCAGGGTAACTGCCTGGCGTGAACGCGACGTGTGCGACGTATCGGTTACATCTGCCCGGTCATGTGCGCCGGACAAGGTCCAATCACAACTCTCCCCGCCTTGGTCAGCGGGGCGTTCGCCCTCACAGGCGTAGTCGTCACCAGCCACTCTAGCTCCGACAGCTGGGGGATGCGTAGCCGCCGGGTGGGCGCCGGTTCGGATTTGACCGGCATACTGGTTGTGTGACGATGTGCCGCACCGCGGCGCTAGGATCACCCTGTGTGACGCAGAATATGGCGGATCGCGGGGCCAACAGCTTGAAGCGCAGGCGCAAAGGGTGTTGGCTTGGAGTAATGGAAATCACTAGAGCTATTGAAAACACCAAACATAGGAGCAACACGTGAGCGAGGCCGACGCCGCCACTTCGGTAAATGTGGCGGAAAAACTGGGATTCAAAACCGGGGACCTGATTCAGGAATTCGGTTATGACGATGATGTCGACTTCGATCTGCGCGACGACATCGAAGATCTCACCGGCTCCGAACTCTTCGACGAGGACGACCACGAAGTGGTTGACGCCGTGATCCTTTGGTGGCGCTCCGACGATGGTGATCTCGTGGACACCCTGGTAGGTTCGCGGACCACCCTCACCGAGGGCGGCGTTGTGTGGGCTCTGACGCCGAAGTCCGGCCGGGTGGGGTACGTCTCACCTGCTGACATCCAGGATGCTGCACCTACCGCCGGCCTGCACTACACCACTTCCGCCGGCGTCTCCAAGGACTGGAGTGCCACCCGTTTGGTCACGCGGAAAAACAAGTGACCCAAACCGGCGTCGCGGCCAGCGCCGGGGATCTCGCGGATGAGTCCCTCGGCGTGCCCGCTGTCGGCGAGGCAGCTCCAGACTTTGAATTGCTGAATCAATTCGGCGAGCCGGTGCGGTTATCGGAGCTCCGGGGCCGCAACGTTGTTCTGGTGTTCTTCCCCTTCGCCTTCTCCGGCATCTGCACTGGGGAACTGTGCGAAATCAGGGACAACCTGGCACTGTTCGCGGATGCCGATGCGGCCGTGTTGGGCGTGTCGGTGGACAGCAAGTTTGCCCAGCGGGCGTACGCCGGGCAGGAAGGCTACGCCTTCGACCTGCTCGCGGATTTCTGGCCGCACGGTGCCGTCGCCCAAAAATACGGCGTGTTCGACGCCGGAAGCGGCATGGCCAAGCGTGGAACCTTCATCATCGACTCGAGCGGCATCGTGCGCTACGTGGTGGTCAATCCCCGCGGCCAGGCCCGGGACTTCGGGGCTTACCGCGCCGCCCTGGCGGGACTTGTGGGGAGCTGACCGAGTGCGAACGCGGCGGCCCGGGATCGGCATGACTGGATTTGCCAGCCTGCCTCCGGTGCCCGTGAGCGAACCGGCCGTCGACGAACTCAAGGTCTTGCAGGACATCCGTGGCATCCTCGCGGGGGAGCGTTTCGCCCTCTTGACCGGTGCCGGGCTCAGCACGGACTCCGGCATTCCGGACTACCGCGGGCCGGGCGCCGCTCCCCGGGCACCCATGACGTACCAGGAATTTATCGGCGAAGCGGACAACAGGCGCCGCTATTGGGCGCGCAACCACATCGGCTGGTCCCACCTGCGCCGCGCCGACCCCAATGAAGGCCACGCCGCCGTCGCCCGCCTGGAACGCCGGGGGCTGCTCACCGGGCTCATCACCCAGAACGTCGACCGGCTCCACGAGGCCGCCGGGAGCATCAACGTGGTTGACCTGCACGGACGATTTGACCAGGTCGCCTGCCTCGACTGCCACCGCAGATACAGTCGAGCGCTGCTGGCAGGAGTCCTGACGGAGCTCAACCCCGACTTCCTGGACCGGGCGCTGGCCGCCGGTTCGGTCGAAATGGCACCGGATGCAGACGCCACGGTGGAGGATGCTGCTCTGATCGAAAGTTTCGTAGTGGCGCATTGCCCTGCCTGCGGCGGCACGCTCAAGCCGGATTTCGTCTACTTCGGCGAGAACGTTCCCAAGGACAGGGTGGAACGTTCTTATTCCATCGTGGACGAGGCTGCGGCGCTCCTGGTGGCCGGTTCTTCGCTGACTGTGATGAGCGGGTTGCGGTTTGCCCGGCATGCCGCCAAGCACGGCAAGCCCGTTGTGATCATCAACCGGGGCCAGACCCGAGGGGATGAACTCGCTACCGTCAAACTCGATGCCGGCGTCAGTGCGGCCCTCACCTGGCTGGCTGCCGAACTCCCACCGCTCTGATCCTGCTCCAACCCGCCGCTGCCCCGCAGGGAAAGCTGATCGGCGGCCGCTGTTCCGATTGGCGCCGGGCAGGGTGCATCCGGTAGTGTGATTGTTCGTTGGTTGAAGCGTGCAAACGCGGAATCAACGGTTTGGGTCTTTAGCTCAGCTGGTAGAGCGCCACGTTTACACCGTGGATGTCATCGGTTCGATCCCGGTAGGACCCACCAGCAAAACCCCGTCAGTAGCGAGCCGTTCGGCCGCCTGGCGGGGTTTTTGCCGTGTTCCTCCGGGTTGGCCGCGGCGTTCTCGGGAGCGGCTGGCCGGAGCGACCGAGGAAGGCTACCTGCGGATTGCCACGGCATCTTCCTTCGACATTTCGATCCTGGCAAACTCCGGGTCGTCTTCGTAGGACTTCACCCGAGCAACATAGAAGATAATGAGCCCGTAGACTGCCTTCGCCGCAATGTCAGCGACCGAGTAGCCAACCTGTTTGAACACCCAGGCATCCGAGCCCGCAATGTTCAGCACTGGGAGCAGATACGCGATCGGGTAGACAAGCCAGCTCGCAAGGAGGAGGAAGCGCAGCCGGCTCAGGGTGCCCCGCACCGCGACGGGCTGATTGCCCAAGGACTTGGTGAGTTGGACAAACAGGACGTACAGGATGTAGACGAACGGGATGGTCGAGAGCAGACCGAAGAGTCCGCGAATGCCGTTGTCGCCGCTGATTTCGCCCGGGTAGCCGAGAATGATCATAAGCGCGGCAGCCGGGATGAGTTGCCGGATGAGCCGTTTTTGAGCTGATCGCGCGAGCGCGAGCACGGCAATGAGTTCAAACAGCAGCAGCGGCACCGTCAGCAGCCAATCGACGTAACGATATCCCTCGTTGAACGACTGGCCAACGGCCTGCGTATAGTCTCCCTCGCCGCCCACTGCCTCAGTCACGAACGACGCCCGGAAGGAGTCAAAGATCCTAAAATAGTGGTAGGCAGCGATGCCGCAGACGATGATGGCCACCGTTATCGCTTGCCGGTAACGCGGTAGGATCCGCGGCAACGCGATCAGCAGAAATAGTGCCGTGAACAGCTGCGACGCGATGACCAGAGACAGGAAGTTGTAGACGGTATCGTATTGGCCCTTTGTTAGAGAGTCAGTAATCACGGATCCTCCATCGTTGTGTGGTGTCCGAGCGCGGTATTCGAAAACCCGGCCGTACTATGAATTATAGTTGTCTTAGTCAGTAAGTTACTAGGTCACTTATGTAGATTTTTTTCCACCAAGGAACTAGGCAGAACAACCGAGGCATACAGGCCTCGATCAGGAGGGGCGATGGGACGGGAAACACCGCGCACGACGTACGCCCTCGCGGGCTTTCCCTATGCAGCCGTCAGGTTCGTCCGAGCGCTGGAGCGTAACCGCGAGAAAATCGCCACCGACTACGGCCTGTCGCCCAGTGAACTGCGGGCTCTGTTTTGGATTGCCGAGCAGGCCAGCGTGACACCGAAGCAGCTTGCGGAACACATGGAACTGACCACCGGCGCCATTACGGCGATCTCAACCCGGCTGGTAAATCTGGGGTGGCTTGAACGGCTTGCCCATCCCAACGACCGCCGCAGCTTGTGCCTGGAGCTGACCGATAGCGGACACTCGGTGGTGGCGGACATTCACGCCCAGTTCAATACGATGATCGCTTCATCCACCACGGGCCTCTCCGATAAGGAATTGGCAGCGTTCGAAACGGCCCTCCTGACCGTCGCAGACGAGGTGTCGCGGCGCACAGGGATGTAAAGCCCTCTCCAGCTGTGGGCGTCGCCACCACCCGTGAGAGATTGCAAACATCCCTTAGCCCACGATCGTTCCGGCGCAGGGGTCAGCCATCTGGACTGAGTGATCGGCGTTCGGCGCCGGCCCCTTTTTGTCACACCCCGGTGGCAGCATCGAGTTTATGGAGACCACCGAGGATTTCCTTCCCTTCCGGGAAACTGTCGAGACCGCCGGCCAGCAGACCGCGCCGGACCTGGACCATGTTCTGAGGCTCCTCCGCTCGATGAGTTCGACGGCGGCGGGAGACGCCGCGTTGCTGGGTTTCGCCGGGGCTGCTGACTTTGCACGCCGCGTTGAGGATATCTCCCGGGTGATGGATTACTTTCAGGTCCTCGCGGCAGGCGCCGTGGACCGCGCCCGAAAGGAAGCAGCTGCAGGGGGTTCGGCGGTGACCTCGTGGGCCACTGGATGGTCTGCAGAAGAAGCCGCCCGCGGCCCGGCGGCGCAACCGGCGGACGATGGCTACCGCAATTCCACCGAGTTTCTGCGGGCCAGCTTGAGAGTCAGCGCCGCGGAAGTCCGACGCCGATTGTGCCTGAGCGCGAGCATCCTGCCGCAGACCGGCATCACCGGTCAGCCGGTGCCACCCCGTCACGGGGAACTGAGCGCGGCAGTGGCGGCCGGCTCCGTGGCCTCGCATTCGGCAAGTCTCATCACCAGCGCATTGGATCGGGTCCGTCACCGTTGCACCGCTGAAGCCACGCAGCGAATGGAACACGCCCTGACCCTGACGGCGATCGAGCATGACCCCGACTTTCTAGTCCGGGTAGCCCGCCGATGGACCGACGCCCTGGATCAGGACGGCGCGGAGCCTGCCGAGGAAGTGTTGCGGCAGGTTCAGGGAGCCTTCGTGCGCCGACCGCGTTTTGGGTTGCAGCATGTCGAGATCTTCGCCACCGCAGAGCAGTTCGAGCAGTTGCTGACGGTCATGAACACCGCCACGAATCCACGCACCCAGTCCGGCCCGCTCGGCGGAACCGGCCAGGAGGCGGCAGTGAACGGCCTGGACCGCCGATCCCGGCCGCAAAAGCATCTCGACGGCCTCGTGGGCGCCTGTTCAGTGGCCCTGGCGTCCGGAACGCTGCCTTCCGCAGGTGGACTCCGGCCGCAGGTGATGGTCACCATCGCCTACCGGGACCTGCTCGACGACCTGGAAGGCCGCACCGCCAGTACCGGGGGAAGCTTCCTGCTCACCGGGCCGGTCACCGCATCGACCGTTCGGAAGATCGCCTGCGACGCCGACATCATCCCGGTGGTGCTGGGGGGAGAAGGCAGGATATTGGACGTCGGCAGGGCCTCGCGGGTCTTTCCGCCCCACGTCCGCAAAGCCATCACCGCACGGGACCTGGGGTGCGCCTTTCCGGGTTGCACCATTCCGGCGTCATGGTGCGAAGCCCACCACATCACCTATTGGTCGCGGGGCGGGACATCAGGCACAGAAAATGGCACCCTTCTCTGTTCACATCACCACCACCTGGTGCACAAAGAGAAATGGACCATCCAGGTCAGCGGCGGCATCCCATGGTTCATTCCGCCGCCCCACGTGGATCCCCGCCGTGAACCACGGCGTAACCACTACTTCAGGTATTCCGCTTACTCGGTGGTCGGTTGATCCCGGCCCGTCAGACTGCTTGCATCCCGGCCAGGAGATGCGCACGGAAAATTGTCGCAGCCCCGCCCTATCGTGACATGCATGGAACACGTGATGGTGAAATCGGGTCCGAACGGCCGGCCCAAAACTGTGCTGCGAGGCGGCCGCGAATGGATTGTCGGTGCCGAGCCGGTCCGCTGGTTCGAGCGGGTGAGTTGGTGGGAGGCGGAGCGGCGGATGCCCAAAGGACTGAGCCGGGTCGATGTCGAGGTGTGGCAGGTCCAGGTGCGCCTTGGCCGGAACGCGGGCTCCGCGCTTACCACCATGGAAATAATCCGGGATGGCCTGGGCGGCGGCTGGCGGCTCCGGGAGGCCACTGCGGACGTGGCCTAGACACGGATTGGGGCCGCCGGCTGACTGCGCTGCAGCGGGGCCAATCCTGAAAAGGCGGGCATAGGAGCCGGGCAATGGAAAAGCCTTCCACCGCGACTATTGGGGGATGCCGCGGTGGAAGGCTTGTAATGAATATACCGTGAAAAGTGGGAAATAAAAAACACCTGGATGGCCATGTCGCCCAGCGAAAATGCCCATTCGATGGTCTAATTCATGGCAGCCCGTGGGACGAGACGTTGCCGAGCAGGCCGCCGGGACGGGCCCTCCCGGCGTCGGCCCGCTTGGTACCCGTAGCGCCTAGTAAAAGTGGCCGGGATCCACCAGATGGGGGAGGTCGCCGCCGTCGAGGAAGATCCGCAGATTGGCGCAGAAGCGGTCCGTAATAAGCCGGTTTTCTGCCGCGCTGAGGGCAGAGCTGTGCGGGGAGACCACCACGTTGGGGTGGTCCCACAGCGGGCTGTCCGCCGGGAGCGGTTCCACCCCAAACACGTCCAGGCACGCATAGGACACCTGATCGGAGTCGAGTGCCTCCAGCAGGGCGTCCTCGTCCACCACGCTGCCGCGGCCCACGTTGATGAACACGGTGCCCGGCTTCATGGCACTGAAAATCTTCCGGTCAAACAGCTTCTCGGTGCTGGCAGTACCCGGCAGCGTGTTGACGACGGCGTCGGCGGCCGGCAGCAGCCCGGCAAGGCCCGCGTTGCCAGTTACCTCCGCGATTCCGTCGAGCGCCTCCACGATACGTTTGGTGCCGCCCACGCTCATGCCCAGTGCACGCGCGATCCGGGCCGTCTCCAGCCCGATCTCACCGAGACCGGTGATGACACGACATGAGCCACTGGCCAGCCGGGTGGGGGTGTGCACCTCCGGCCAGAATTTTCCGCCTGGTCCCGGGCGAGGTCCGCGGTGCCTTTGAAGCCGTTCAGGATACCCAGCGCGGAGAACTCCGCCAAGGGCAATGCGTGCACGCCCGCCGAGGCGGTGATTCTCAGTTTCCTGAGGGACTCCTTGTCCAGCCCCTAAGCCTTGACCGCGCCGCCGGCACCGGCCGCCATGGCCTGGATCCACTGCCGATGAGGGTTGCTGGCAGCAATCCGCGCCAGGCCCTCCGGGCTGTCGTTGGGGAAGCCCTACAGCACCTGCGCCCGGTTCAGCAGCTGCCACTACCATTCCTCCTGCTCCGGGGTGCGCCGGAAGGCAGCATCCCCACGATGGTCGGCCGGGTATCGCTCGGGCGGGAGCAGTTCGGGCTCATGCAGCACGGCCACGGACGCGTCGACGGCGCGGATCCGTTCCACATGTTCTGCTTCCAGGGGAACGGCGATGGCAACGACGGTCCCGTCTTCGGTCATGGGACCATCCTGTTGACGTGGAACCCCACACCGGCGTGGAACCCCACGTCCTGCATTTTGTGGCTAGGGCCGCTTCAGGGGTACGAACATCCGGGGCTGATTCTTCCACCCTGGTTCCATCTCCGAAATGGTCTCTCGCATAATCCGGTCAGAAGCCTCACGGGCCGCCGCCGGGTTCCCGGCGGCAATGGCTTCGGCAACGTCCACATGCCACTGCAGCGCCGAGTTGCTTGGGTGGTCCGGCATCAAGCCGTGCACCGTGCGTCCGGTCAAGGTCTCCGCCACCTGGCCCACCATGTTCGCAAACATCTCGTTTCCGGAGCCCGTTAGCAGCAGGGAATGGAAGTGGATATCGAGCTCAAGGAACCGTGGCACGTCCCCGGCGCGGCCGGCGTCGCGCATGGCGTGGGAAACTTCCACGATCTCCCGCCGGATCGACTCCGGGGCGTTGGTGGCGGCCAGCTCGGCGGCAACGGGTTCGACGGCGGTGCGCAGCTCTGCGAGGGAGCGCAGCTGCGCTCCACGGCCCTCGCCGGCAAGGCGCCAGCGGATCACCTGCGGATCGAACGGATTCCAGCGGCTGAATGGGAGGACCCGGATCCCCACCCTTTTGGTTGTTTCCACCAGGCCGAGGGACTGCAGCACACGCACTGCTTCGCGGACCACCGACCGGGACACGCTGAGTTCACCTTCGAGGTGTTCGGCCAGCATAATGTGACCGGCCGGGAGCTGTCCCGCGACGATCCGGCTGCCGAGGTGCTCAATCGCGCGGTGGTGGAGGCTGGTTGACATAGTCGTAAGCATAGTGCGGCGGAAGCTGAACGAACCGTCGTTACGGCGTGGACCGGCGGAGCGGCCGCGGGAATCATAGACTGTTTGTGACGCGCCATATTCAGCCACGTGGGCTCTGCTTTCCAGCAGCCCCCTGAAATACATATGGTTTATTGACAACCACTGATCCTCAGAAGAAAGTTTCCGCCCTACGCGCGGGACGAAGTGCACTCGTTGCACAGAAATGAATGGGAGTTTTGATGTCAGCACACATCGGTGTCACAGGCCTTGCGGTGATGGGGGCCAACCTGGCCCGTAACCTGGCCCGGAACGGCTTCACGGTGGCCCTGCACAACCGGTCGGTCGAGAAGACAGACGCCCTGCTCGAGAAGCACGGCCAGGACGGCGACTTCATCCGCACCGAGACCCTGCAGGAGCTCGTCGACTCGCTGGAGAAGCCACGCCGCGTGCTGATCATGGTCAAGGCCGGCAAGCCGGTCGACTCCGTGATCGAACAGCTCGAACCGCTGCTGGAAGCCGGCGACATCATCATCGATGCCGGCAACTCCCACTACGAGGACACCCGCCGCCGCGAAGCAGCGCTCGCCAAGAAGGACCTGCACTTCGTTGGCATCGGTGTCTCCGGCGGCGAAGAGGGGGCCCTCAACGGCCCCTCGATCATGCCTGGTGGTTCCAAGGAGTCCTACGACGCCCTCGGCCCGCTGCTGGAAAAGATCGCCGCTCACGTCGACGGCAAGCCGTGCTGCGCCTGGATCGGCACCGACGGCGCCGGCCACTTCGTCAAGATGGTCCACAACGGCATCGAATACGCCGACATGCAGGTGATCGGCGAGGCCTTTGACCTGCTGCGCTCCGGCGCCGGCATCGAACCGGCCGAGCAGGCCAAGATCTTCGCAGAGTGGAACAAGGGCGACCTCGCCTCCTTCCTGATCGAGATCTCCGCCGAGGTCCTTGGCCATGTGGACGCTAAGACCGGCAAGCCGTTTGTGGATGTTGTGGTGGACGCCGCGGGCCAGAAGGGGACCGGCCGCTGGACCGTCATCTCCGCCCTTGAACTGGGCTCCCCGGTCTCGGGCATCGCCGAATCGGTCTTCGCCCGGGCACTGTCCTCACAGACGGAACAGCGGAAGCTGGCCCAGGAGCTGCTGGCCGGCGGCGAAGCCGGCGTCGAGGTCCCGGAGAGCTTTGTCGAGGATGTCCGCCAGGCGCTGTACGCCTCCAAGCTGGTCTCCTACGCGCAGGGGCTGGACATGCTCACCTCCGCTGCCACGGAATATGGCTGGGACCTGAAACTGGACGAGATCGCCTCCCTCTGGCGCGGCGGCTGCATCATCCGTGCCGAACTGCTCAAGGAGATCACAAAGGCCTACGCCGCTAACGAGAAGCCGGCCAACCTGCTGTTCGCCCCGGCCTTCACCACGGCGATCGCCGACGTCCTCCCGGCCTGGCGCCGGGTCGTCGCCACCGCCGTCCAGCTCGGCATCCCCGTGCCGGTGTTCTCCTCCTCGCTGGCCTACTACGACGGCCTGCGGCGCAAGCGCCTGCCGGCCGCCCTGATCCAGGGCCAGCGCGACCTCTTCGGTGCGCACACCTACGGCCGCGTCGACACCGAGGGTACCTTCCACACCCTCTGGGGCGAGGACAAGGCTGAAATTGAGGCAGTGGATACCCACTAGCTTCCGCCACTGACCGACGGCCGGTGCTTCCCGCTACTCTGGGAGCACCGGCCGTTCGGTTTTCCCCGGATACCCGGCCGCCAGCCGTGGTCCCCAGTACCCGTCCCAGGAGTGCAGCAGATGAGCCAGCCCGTAGCATTCGTCACCGGAGCCTCCGCCGGAATCGGCTATGAGACGGCATGGAAACTCGCTGCCCGCGGTTTTACCGTGTATGCCGGGGCCCGCCGGGTGGAGAAGATGGCGCCCCTCAAAGCCCACGGTGTGAACGTTGTTGCGCTTGACGTCACCAACGAGGACTCCATGACGGCGGCCATCGAACGGGTGATCGCGGTGCACGGCCGGGTTGATGTCCTGGTGAACAACGCCGGCTACGGCTCCTTTGGTTCACTCGAGGAAGTGGAGCTGGCAGAGGGGCGGCGGCAATTTGACGTCAACCTCTTCGGGCTAGCCCGGATGACCCAGCTGGTGCTCCCTGGAATGCGGGCCGCCGGGCGGGGGCGGATCATCAACGTGTCCTCGATCGGCGGAAAAATGTATGAGCCGCTGGGAGCCTGGTACCACGCCACGAAGTTCGCCGTCGAGGGCCTGAGCGATTCACTGCGGGTTGAACTCAAACCCCACGGCATCAACGTCTCCATCATCGAGCCGGCGGGAACGCAGTCGGAATGGGGCGCCATTTCCGGTGACAGCCTGCTGGCCACCTCCGGCCGCGGACCCTACATGGACCAGGCGAAAGTCGTCGCGGCTGCGCTGGCATCGACCGAGGGCTCCGCCATGTCCACCGCCGCGACCGTCATTGCCGACGCAATCGTCCACGCCGCGACGTCACCAAGGCCCAGGACCCGCTACCCGGTAGGCAAGGGTGCCCGGGCCATCCTGATGCTGCGACGGTTGTTGCCGGACCGGGCCTTCGACGTTGTCATCTGGAACATCTACAAACGGTTTCCCGCGTAGCGCAGGCCAGCTGGCCGGCCCGGGAATCGGTGAGTACCGCCTAGATCCGGTATTCGATCAGGTATTCCGCCGGGTCGACGCCCGGTTTGGTCTCCCGCTGCGCGTCCCGGTGCCGCCAGGTGGCAGGCACTCCCGTGAGGATCGACTCTGCCGGGGCGTCCTTGACCACCACGGCGTTGGCACCCACGGCGCTGTCCCGGCCGATGGTGATGGGGCCAAGTATTTTGGCGCCGGCGCCGACCACGACCCGGTCCTCGATGGTGGGATGGCGTTTGACCTTGGCCAGCGACCGGCCGCCGAGGGTCACCCCGTGGTACAGCATCACGTCCTCACCGATTTCGGCGGTCTCGCCAATGACCACACCCATACCGTGGTCGATGAAAAAGCGACGGCCGATGGTTGCGCCGGGGTGGATCTCGATGCCGGTGCAGAACCTCGCCAGCTGGGAGATCAGCCGCGCCGGGAAGCGCAGCGCCGGGTCCTGCCACATCCGGTGCGTCAGGCGGTGCGCCCAGATCGCGTGCAGGCCGGAGTAGGCAAAGAAGTTCTCAAAGGAACCTCGAGCCGCCGGGTCGTGGGACCTGGCGGCGTCGAGGTCTTCCTTCAGCCTTGCGAAAAAGCTCACAAAGACCTTTCTACAAAAATCGTGGACAGTGGCCGGACTCAGCCGCGGATGTCGTCGTACAGCACCGTGGAAATGTAACGCTCACCAAAGTCGCAGACGATAGCAACAATCAGCTTACCGGCGTTCTCCGGCCGTTTGGCGAGCTCCAGGGCCGCCCAAACGATCGCGCCGGAGGAGATTCCGCCGAGAATGCCTTCCCTGACGCCGAGGTCCCGGGCCACGCGGACCGAGTCCTCAAGGGTGGCGTCCATAACCTCGTCGTAGACGTTTGTATCCAGGATCTCGGGCACAAAGTTGGCGCCGAGGCCCTGGATCTTATGCGGTCCCGGTGCGGCACCATTGAGGATGGCGGAGTCCTTCGGCTCGACGGCGATGATCTGCACGTCGGGGTTGCGCTCCTTGAGTACCTGTCCGACGCCGGTGACGGTTCCGCCGGTGCCAACGCCGGCGACGAAAATGTCCACCTTGCCGTCAGTGTCGGACCAGATCTCCTCGGCTGTCGTCTGGCGGTGGACTTCGGGGTTTGCCTCGTTCGCGAACTGCTGCGCCCAGATGGAATTCTCCGTATTGGCGACGATCTCCTGGGCCTTTTCGACGGCGCCACGCATGCCCTCGGAGCCGGGCGTCAGCACAATCTCGGCACCGTAGGCGCGGAGCATCACGCGGCGCTCGGTGGACATGGTTTCCGGCATGGTCAGGATGACCTTGTAGCCGCGGGCAGCGCCGACCATGGCGAGGGCGATGCCGGTGTTGCCTGAGGTGCCTTCGACGATGGTGCCGCCGGGCTTGAGGGCGCCGGACTTTTCCGCAGCATCGACAATCGCAACGCCGATCCGGTCCTTGACGCTGTTGGCCGGATTGTAGAACTCCAGCTTGACCGCCACTGTGGCGTCAAGGCCTTCGCTCAGCCGGTTCAGCCGGACCAGCGGAGTGCCGCCGACCAGCTGGGTAACGTCGTCATAGATCCGTGCCATGGGTGTCTGCACCTGTCTGTTGAGGGGGAATGCTGAGGTCAGCCTAACGAGGGCCCACAGGCCCTAGCTAAGCATTAAGCCATGAAGAGTAATATTTCCTGGCCTTGGCCAGCTTCGGATTAATGATCACCTGGCAGTAACCTTGCTCCGGGAATTTGCCGTAGTAGTCCTGGTGAATTTCCTCCGCCCGGTGGAACACCGGCAGCCGGCTGACCTCCGTGACAATCGGATGCGCCCACAGCGACTGGTTCCGTTCGATCGCCTCCTCGAAGAGGATCTTTTCCTCAGTCGTTTCGTAGAACATTGAGGAGCGGTACTGAGTGCCGACGTCGTAGCCCTGACGGTTCAGGGTTGTGGGGTCGTGGAGTGCGAAGAACATGTCCAGGATGATCTCCGCCGGGACGATCTGCTCATCGAACGTCACTGCCACCACCTCGGCGTGGCCGGTGGTACCGGAACAGACTGCGTAGTAGTCGGGGTTGCGGTCATGGCCGCCGGAGTAGCCCGAAACGACGGCGCTGACACCCTTGGTTTTCTGGTAGACGGCGTCGAGGCACCAGAAGCAGCCTCCGCCGAGGACAAAAGTTCTCATGTCCTCTTCAATGGTTGAAGGGCCCCGAAGATTCCCGGCACCTGCAGGGGGCGCCGGCCAATAGGGTAAAAATGGGGGTATGGAACCTGTAAACACCGACGTTTCAGCCGGCCCTCCCGAAGGAACCGACGCTGCCGGCCCTGGATCCGGGGAAACGGAGCGGCAGCCTACCCTGGGCATGATCCTGCTGGCCGCCGAGGAGCTGTGGCCCGAATCACTGGCCGAGGACTGGGATGAGGTGGGGCTTGTGGCCGGACACCCCTCCGCCGGGGTGGGCAGGATCCTCTTCGCCGTCGATCCCACTCTTGAGGTGATCGAGGAGGCGATCGAGTTTGGCGCCGAGCTGCTCATCACCCACCATCCGCTACTGCTCAAAGGTGTCACCTCGGTAGCCGCGACCACCGCCAAGGGCCGGGCCGTGCACCGCCTGATCGAAACCGGGACCGCCCTGTTGACGGTCCATACCAACGGCGATTCCGCCGTCGGCGGCGTCTCGGATGTCCTGGCCGATGCGTTGGGCCTGCAGAACGCTGCCCCGCTGTCTCCGGCGTCCAACGGGCTGCCTGAAGAGGGGATCGGGCGGGTCGGCGACCTGGCCGAACCACTCACCTTGGGCGAGTTCGCCGCACGAGTGTTCGGCATCCTCCCGGCGGTCGCCGGGGGAGTGCGGGTGTCCGGGGACCGGGACGGGCTGGTGCGCCGCGTCGCCGTCTGCGGCGGGGCCGGAGATTCGCTCCTGGACGCAGTGCGGGCCTCCGACGCCGATGTTTACCTGACGGCCGACCTGCGGCACCATCCGGCGTCGGAAGCCCGGGAGGAGGCCGTCAACAACAGGCCCTACCTCATCGACGTTTCGCACTTCGCCAGCGAGTGGCTGTGGCTGCCTGCCGCCGCCGAGGCATTGGGCAACGTCCTGGGGGACCAGGGCCACAACGTGCAGATCCGGGTCAGCACCACCAACAGCGACCCGTGGGACTTCATTCTGACTCCGGGCTAAGCCTGGCATGCGCGGGGCCCCGGGTGAGCGTAGCGAGGCCGGGGAGTACGCTAGGCGCTAGAGTCTAGGGAGCGCCGACACGGCGCCCGGCTCCGGCCGGCAGGGATTTAGCGGAGGTAAATAGTGGCCAAGGCAGCACCGGCGGAACAGTTGAAGTTGCTCGAATTGCAGGGACTTGATGCGAAGCTCAAGTCCCTGTCCAACCGCCGCCGAAGCCTTGAAAGCGACCCACGGATCACCGATCTTGAGGCTGCCCTCGGCGTGGCCAACGGGGGACTTGGCGCCGCTAAGGTGGCGGTCCACGACGCCGAACTTGAGCTCAAGCGGGCCGAAGCCGACGTGGAGCAGGTCGCCTCCCGGATTGAACGCGACGAGGCCAGGCTCAACAGCGGCACCGGCCTGTCTAAGGACCTCGTGGCCCTGCAGCGGGACCTCGTGTCACTGAACAAGCGCCGCTCCGACCTTGAGGACATTGAGCTGGAAGTCCTGGAACGGCTGGACTCGCTCCGCCTGCGCCAGTCCGGCCAGCAGCAGATCGTTGACGACATTCAGGGCTCTTTCGGTTCCATCCGCTCCGAACTTGACGAGCGGCTCGCGGAGATCGCAGCCGAGGCAACGGTGGTGCGGGGCGATCGC
The DNA here is from genome assembly GCF_030063265.1 of Pseudarthrobacter sp. PH31-O2. Classification (NCBI taxonomy): domain Bacteria; kingdom Bacillati; phylum Actinomycetota; class Actinomycetes; order Micrococcales; family Micrococcaceae; genus Pseudarthrobacter; species Pseudarthrobacter sp. PH31-O2. The sequence goes on from NZ_JASIST010000001.1 coordinate 400,603, forward strand.
GCCCAGTTCGCCGAAGGCCTGGATGCCGGCCTCCTGGCGGTTTACGAAAAGACCCTGGCGAAGCGCGGCGTGGGCGCGGCCCGGCTCTTCCACGGAACGTCCGAGGGTTCGGGTATGCAGCTGAGCCCGGGGGACCTCGCCGAGATCAAGGCTGCGGCCGAGGACGAAGTGGTGTTCTGCCCGGATTCCGGCTGCATCCTGGTCCGCTCTTCCGAATGGGTGTAACCACAAACTGACTCGCAGCAGGGGGCGTTTTGAGCGCTCAAAACGACCCCTGCTGCGAGCTAGTTGGGCAGGATCAGGTTGAGGGTGTGCGGCTTCCGGGACGTGCCCTCGACCAGTTCCGCTGTCCACTTTTCGGCCGCGGCTTTCTGCAGCCGGGCGGGAGTCTGCGGTGCCGGACCCCGCCGGCTCAGCAGGTGCCGGGCGAGCTCGCCACGGGTGTGCTTGGCGAAGTGGCTGACGACCTTCCGGACGCCTTTGGCCTCGGTAAACACGTTCACGGCCACGGTCTGCGGCGGCGGCGGAGCCCACGCGGCGGCGTACGTGCTGGAACGGCAGTCCACAAGCAGTTCGCCAGCGGTGACGGTCGCGAGCGCCGCGCTGAGGTGCGGCTTCCAAAAAGATGCCAGGCGTCCGACGTCGGGCAACGCAGCGGTCATTGACAACCGATACGCCGGCACCCGGTCCCCGAAGTGGATGGCACCCCAGAGTGCCGAAATGACCAGCACGGATGCGTCCGCTTTTTTCCGCTGCGAAGGCGTGAGGCTGTTGTAGTCCAAGGCGTCGTAGAGCACCCCTGAGTAGACCTGGTGGGCCGGGGCTGCCGGTTCGGCGTGCAGCCTGGTGTTCCGCTCGACGTCGGCCCAGAGGGAGGCGCCAACGCCCAACAGCGCCAGGGCGTCCTCGTGGGCGCTGACCGTACCAAGGCCCGCCAGCACCTTGGCACGGTAGCTGTTCAATTCGGGGAAGCTCAAGGTGGCCCAGTCGACGGCGTCGCCGGCCGTGGCGGGAGTCTTGCCTTCGGAGGGCGGCAGCAGAATCAGCACCGTCCAAGCTTAGCGGCGCGTCCTGCGCGGGCCGGCCGCCGGCAGCTTCCGACCGAGGTTCAGGCCAGGTTCCGGCCCAGGAAGGACAAGACCTCGGGGAGGACGGAGCGCCAATAGCCGGAGTCGTGGCCGCCGGGCTGGAAGCCGCCCTCGACGGCGCCCGGGAGCCCCTCCCGGTACTGGCGAACCGTTCCGGCAAGGGTGTCCGTGGTCCCGCAGTCGATTCGTTTGGGCAGCGCTGCGAGTCTTGGGCGGAGCGCGAACACGTTATGGGCCGCAAAGTCGTCCGGACCGTCGAAGGCGCTGTCGGTGCGCGGGTCGTAGTGGTCCCAGAGAGCCGGACTCATGGCTGCGACGGCCCGTACACCGGGCAAGCGGCCCTGCGAGGCGAGCAGCAGCGAACCGAAGCCGCCCATCGAGAGGCCAAAGAGGCCGATCCGGCCAAGGTTGTACCCCTGGCCGCCGAGGAACGGAATGAACTCCTGGATCAGCATTGCCTGGGTGTCGCTGCCGTCAGCGCGGGGGTGCCACCAGCTGTTTCCGCCGTCCACGGCGGCTATCCCGAAGGGCAGACCGCCGGCGTCGAGGTGCCGCCGAAGCGCCTCGTGGGCGGCCAGTTCCTCCAGCAGCACCGTGTGGCTGCCGCCGAGACCGTGCAGGAATACCGCCAGCGGCAGATCGGGCTGCGCCGCGCCGGGCGGGGCTTCGGGGGCGGCCAGTGACCAGCCGGTGCTGATTCCGGGGCGGAACACCGAAACAAATGATCCCATCCTGGTCCGGACGGTCAACGGGACAGCAGGCGTCCGGGCCGAACCCGCCGTCGGGTTCGCCGGCCCACCCGCGGGACCCGCAGGCGGCGCGGCCGGTGGCGCGGCAGGGGGTGGGGTTCCGGGAGCGCAGGCTGCCAGGGCGGACGCACCCACTCCGATTCCCGCCAGCTCCAGCAAACGGCGCCGGCTCAGTTCTGGCGCGTCCATTCCCCGATCATAGGCCCGGCCGCCGGAGGTGTTGCCGGGCCGGCCGGCAGTGACCGTAGAATAGACGGCGGATGGGTTGACTAGGCGGCCGCGCGTCACGCAAGTGGCTCGAGGAACGTCCGGGCTCCGCAGGGCAGGGTGGTGGGTAACGCCCACTCGGGGTAACCCGCAGGCCAGTGCCACAGAGAACAGACCGCCTGCGTGCCGGGTGTGCTTGCACAGCCGGCAGGGCAGGTAAGGGTGAAACGGTGGTGTAAGAGACCACCAGCTTCCCGGGTGACCGGGAAGGCTAGGTAAACCCCACCCGGAGCAAGGTCAGACAGGACACGTTTGAGGGCTGCCCGCCCGAGTGTCCGGGTAGGCTGCTGGAGGGCGCCGGCAACGGCGTTCGTAGATGGATGGCCGCTATTCCTGTGCTGGCAACGGCGCGGGAACACAGAACCCGGCGTATCGGTCAACCCATCCACCCACACCACCGGTTAGGCCGCGTGACGACAAACCCCCGCGGCGCGCTGTGGCGCACGCTGCCGCGCACCGCCGCCGGTATGGACCAAGGTCAGTGTTAGGCCTTGGCCTTCCGCTTCACCCAGCCCCAGACGCCGGTTGCCACAAAGAGGATCAGGCCAACGACGGCCAGCCAGACAAGGCCCTTGACGACAAAGCCGAGGACGGACAAAACGAGCCAGATGATAAGTAGAGTGATTATTAGTCCCATAGGAACATCCTAGAGGGTAGCGTGCAGCTGCTTAGGCCGGAGGGCGCCAGAGCCCGGCGTCGCAGCTGTCCGGCGTTGGGTGTGCCGGTGGGCACGACGGGCGAACCCGGGCCGCGTGTGAGTCATTTCACGCGTAACGGGGCACCGGTCCCTTCCGGGCCGCCGGTAGAATGGAGGATGAACGTAGATGTTCTGCCGTCGGGTCTGCGTTCGCAGCCGGCGGCTTTTCTTTTGCTTGACACGTGCGCCCGGGGTGGACCGAATCCCCGGAGCCCAGGTTCCGGATACCCTCCGGCAGCCGACTTCCGCATACGGCGCCGTATGTGGTGGATTTTAGGAAGGTATTTCTGTGAGCCAGACGTCAGATTCTTGTCTTGATACGTGGATGGGCCGGGAGGCGCTCGCCGAGGCCATGATCCCGGTGATCGGCCGGCTGTACCGCGAGAACAACGTGGTGACGTCCATCCACGGCCGCAGCCTGATCAACAAGTCCACTATGAACATCCTGAAGGCACACCGCTTCGCCCGTCGGATGAGCAAGGAAGAACTACGTCTTGAGGAGACCGCCCCGCTGCTGGACGCCCTGACTACGCTGGACCTCGGCGCCGCAGCCATCGACGTCGCCCGCCTCACCGAGAAGTACCGCGTCGAGGGCAACGGTGCCACCCTGGACGAATTCCTCCGTGCGGAGCTGGCCGATGTTGTGGGCAAGCGCGGCGCCGACGACCGCACCAGCACCGACGTCGTCCTCTACGGATTTGGCCGCATCGGCCGGCTCCTGGCCCGGCTCCTGATCGAAAAGGCCGGCGGCGGGCATGGGCTGCGGCTGCGCGCTATTGTGGTCCGCCGCGGTTCGGACAACGACCTTGCCAAGCGTGCAAGCCTGCTGCGCCGCGACTCGGTCCACGGTTCCTTCGAAGGCACCATCAAGGTGGACCTCGAAAACGACACCATCACCGCGAACGGCGTCCAGATCCAGGTCATCTACTCGGACAACCCCGCCACCATCGACTACACCGCCTACGGCATCCACAACGCACTCGTCGTCGACAACACGGGACGCTGGCGCGACGCCGACGGACTCTCCCAGCACCTCAAGAGCAAGGGCGCATCCCGGGTTCTGCTAACTGCTCCGGGCAAGGGCGAGCTGAAGAACATCGTTCACGGCATCAACCACTCAACGATCACTGATGCGGACAGGATTGTCTCCGCGGCTTCCTGCACCACCAATGCCATCACTCCCGTCCTGAAGGCGATCAACGACCGGTACGGCGTCGTCCACGGCCATGTGGAAACCGTCCACTCCTTCACCAACGACCAGAACCTGATCGATAACTTCCACAAGGGTGATCGGCGCGGACGCTCCGCCGCCCTGAATATGGTGATCACCGAGACCGGTGCCGCCACGGCAGTGGCCAAGGCGCTGCCGGAGCTGCTCGGCAAGCTTACGGGAAGTTCCATCCGCGTGCCCACCCCGGACGTGTCCCTGGCCATCCTGAACCTGAGCCTGGAAAACGGCACCACCAAGGATGAGGTCAACGACTACCTTCGGGAAATGTCGCTGCACTCGGAGCTGCGCAAGCAGCTCGACTACATCGATTCGCCAGAGGTTGTCTCCACCGACTTCGTCGGCTCACGCCGGGCAGGAATAATCGACGGCCTTGCCACCATCACCAACGACAAGAACGTTATCCTCTACGTCTGGTACGACAACGAGTTCGGCTACAGCTGCCAGGTGGTCCGCGTTATGGAGGAAATGGCCGGCGTGAACCCGCCGTCGTTCCCCGCCAAGGACGCGGCTGCCACCCTGCAGGCAGCCGGTCTTCCCGTTGAGGTCACCGCCTGACCGGACATTTCTGAACTCTGTGGCGCATTCCCGGCCGGTCCGCTGGAATCGACCTGGAATGCGCACCACAATGGTTCAATGGAACAAAACCCGGCAGTAGACCACGAAACCACTCTTGAACACGCGTTGGACGTCGCGCACCGGAACGTTAAGGAAGCCAAGCGGCTCCTCGACGATGCACGCACCAAGTATGCGGCCGGGGAGGTAGACGAGGCGCGGGTCCAGCAACTCGAATCCCTGATGTCCCTCGCCAACGAGGACCTTGTGCGGGTGACGAAGGAGAACTAGCCGGGCACCTGTCCTCCACACTGTGGAAAACTGCGGCGGCGGCGGAGACCGGATTTAGCCTTCAGGGGTGGAAGGAAGTCGTCCCGCCCCGGAACGGACCGGCACCCGGCAGTGTGCCCTGGTGCGGGTGTGACCCGGACATGGCCGGAATTCCGGCAGTCACGACGGCGGTCCCGCCAGGCGTGGGCCCTGCTTGCCGCAGTGGCCCTCGCCGTAGCAGCGGGGCTCGGCTGGTTTTTCACCGCCGGGCAGTTCGCGGCTGTGGAACCCCCGGAGGGGGGCCCGGCGAGGCGCCGGTGCTGGCGGCGCGCTGGATGAATGCGGTCGCTTCTGTGCGTCCCGTTCCGGCCGGCTCCGCTGCTGTGCTGCTCGAAACGCTGGCGGTCAAGGGCCGGGCAGCCCGGGCCGACTATGACCGAGGGGCATTCGGCCAGGCATGGCTCGACGTGGACCTGAACGGTTGCGATACCCGAAACGACATCCTTCGCCGCGACCTTTCGGACCTCGAGTTCACCGGGGGATCCACCTGCCAGGTGGCCGCCGGAACGCTCCGGGAACCATACACCGGCCAGCAGATCAGGTTCCGGCGGGGAAGCGGGAGCAGCAAAGACGTACAGATCGACCATGTTGTGGCCCTGGGCGACGCCTGGCAGAAGGGTGCCCAGCAGTTGAGCGCCGGGCAGCGGGAGCATCTGGCAAACGATCCGCTGAACCTGATCGCCGTCGACGGGGCTGCGAACCAGGACAAGAGTGCATCCGACGCCGCGACCTGGCTTCCACCGAACAAGGCCTTGCGTTGCCACTACGTGGCCCGGCAAATATCGGTCAAGGCTGCCTACCTGTTGTGGGTCACCCCGGCGGAGAAGGAGGCCATAAAACGGATCCTCGCCACCTGTCCCGGACAGCAGACTGTTGTGCCGGCTGCCCGGTAGGCTGCGTGCGCCCGGCCGGATGACCGCGCGGTCCTGGTGTGGCTCCGGACGAGCTTCAGGACACGGCGGTGTCCGCCCCGGAAAGGCAGCTGGAGTGACTTTGAGCTGTTGACCCTGAGCTGGCTGGCCAAGCGGCTCCCTCCCCTCCCCGGGAAGAACCGGCACGGGCCGCAGCGTGCTTAGATGGTGAGCCTGACGGGGCCGGCTGTTGCCGGACCGCCGCATGCTTCGCTGCCGCCCACCCTGGTCCAGTCCAGCTGTACTTCGCGCCGGGCCAGGACGCCGCCGCCTGCGGCGTAGCGCACCGAACAGACGTCCTCCGCGCAGAACTCGACCAGGCTCACCAATTGAGAATTGCCGTCCAAGGTCACACTCAGGGAGTTGAACCACGCAAGGGCAGGGCAGGGCGTTGGCGCGGAGCCCGAGCAGCCGGCCGTTCCCGCAGCAAACAGCAGCCCGAGCGCCAGGGGAGCCGGTCGCAGCTTCACTCTGCGGGGATCCCGTCGGCGGCCCGGATGTTGAGTTCGGCCTCCAGGCGTTCGACCTCATCGCGGCGGCAAAGCTCGGTGGCCGGTGTGGTCACCGTAGCGCTCCCGGCAGCGACCGCGGCCCGGAGCGACTCCGCCAGGGTGCGGCCCTGGGCCAGCCGGAGCACAAAAGCGGCGAGGAAGCTGTCCCCGGCTCCGACGGTGCTGCGAACCTGCACCCGCGGTACGGCCAGCCGAAGGATCCCGGACTCCGAGGCGAGTACGGCTCCTTCGCCGCCAAGCGTTAAGGCGACATGTTCCGCGGCGCCGTCAGCAACCAACGCCGCGGCAGCCTCGACTTCGCTCTCTTCGCCCTCCAGAGTTGTGCCAAAGTGCAACCCCAGTTCACGCCGGCTTGGCTTCACCAGGAATACCCCCTCGGCGAGGGCTTCGGCCAGCGCCGGACCGGACGCGTCCACGATGCAGCGCGCACCATGGCGCCTCGCCAGCCGTGCCACGCGGGCGTAGAAGTCGTCCGGAACCCCCGGCGGGAGGCTGCCGCTGGCCACGATATAGCCGCCGGCGGGCAGTGAATCCGCCACCAGTGCCAGGCACAAACGCCATTCGGTCTCAGTCAATTCGGGGCCCTGGAGGACAAAACGGAACTGCTTGCCGGTGGTGGTCTCATCGACCGTGAAGTCCTCCCGGGTATTGCCGTGGATCGGCACGGCGAGGGTGGGAACGCGTTCGGCCTCGATCAGCCTGCGGTATGCCTCTCCGGTGGGTCCGCCGGCGGTGTAGATGGCCAGGGTGCGGCCGCCCAGGCGCTGCACCACCCGCGAGACATTGACCCCGCCGCCGCCCGGGTCCAGGCGGCTTGCGCCGCACCGCATCTTGTGGCCACTGATGACATGCTCCGTGGCAGTACTGAGGTCCAGCGCGGGATTTACGGTGAGTGTGAGGATCGGCTGCATTGGCGTCGGTCTGGGGTCTGGCATGGCCTAAGCATAGGGCTGCGCACCGCCGGTGTACCCGGCCGGACGGCCTCTTGTGGGCTGTCCATTGCTCGGCAAGAATGGGCACGGCAGGGCACGCGGCAGGAGATCCCGCCGCGGAAGGTGGAACGGGGACCATGGCACATCGCAAGGCCGGCGGCGGCAAGGCTGGCTCCGGCACCTCACAGGATGATCGCAAGCGCGCCAAGGGAGATGCCGCCGGACCCTCCGGACGATTGCCCCTGGGCGTCTACGAGGCCGAGCTGGCCCGGCTCCAGGCCGAACTCGTTTCATTGCAGGAATGGGTCCGCAGCACCGGAGCGCGCGTCCTGGTGATTTTCGAGGGACGCGACGCCGCCGGTAAGGGCAGCGCTATCAAGCGGGTTACCGAATACTTGAATCCTCGTGTTGCCCGGATTGTGGCGTTGCCCGCCCCGACGGACCGGCAGCGCGGCGAATGGTATTTCCAGCGTTATGTGGAGCATCTTCCCGCGGCCGGGGAGATCGTCCTGATGGACCGCTCCTGGTACAACCGCGCCGGCGTCGAACATGTGATGGGATTCTGCACACCAGCGGAACACAAGCGTTTTATGGCCCAATGCCCCGTCTTTGAACGCCTGCTGATCCAGGACGGCATTCTGATGTTCAAGTACTGGTTTTCGATCAGCCATGCGGAACAGGAACGCCGGTTCAAATCGCGGCTGGATGATCCGATGCGGCAATGGAAGCTTTCGCCGATGGACCGGGAAGCGATCCTCCGTTGGGAAGACTATTCCCGGGCCAAGGACGACATGTTTATGCAGACGGACACCGCCGACTCGCCCTGGTATGTAGTCGAGGCCGAGGACAAGCGCCGGGCCCGGATCAACATGATCGCCCATCTGCTCGCCGGGATCGACTACACCGAGGTTCGGATGGAGCCCGTGACGTTGCCGGAAAGGCCGCGGGCGGTCAACTACACCCGGCCGCCACGGGAATTGTTCCGCTACGTTCCCGATCATGCGGCCATCCTGCTGAAGTCCGGGCACCGCTAACGGGGCACCGCCGGCGGGCCGCAGCGGCTGATGCCCGGCCGGGGCGGCTCGGTAGGCTGGGAGGATGTCGAATGAATTTCTGTTAAGCCTTGCCGCGATCGCCGGTGTGTTGCTGGTAATCCGGCTTCTGGCCCCGGCTGTCCCGCATGCCAGGCTGGCCCGGCGCGTCACTCCGGGTGAGCTGGTGCTCGCGGTGGCCGGCGTCGCGGGCTTGGTCCTTCATTGCGGTGCGATGTTTTTCGGGTCAGTCGTCGCGGCAATACCCGGCACGGGATCCGTGATCGCCCAGATCAACGCAATGGGCACGGCGAGCATACTCTGGTACGTGTTGCCTGCGGCGTTACTTCTTGCCGGCCTTCGGCGGCAGCAGCTTTTTGCCGTGGTGGTGCTCGCCGTCGCCCTGCTGGCCGTAGGAGTCACCATGTACAACGGGGCCCCGCTTGCGACGCATCTGGTCACGATCTACGCCGCCGCCGTGGTGATCGCAGCCATCATGTTCCTCCTGGTCCTGCCGCCGCGGTTCGGCCGTCCGGGCGCACCAGCCAAACCCGTTTCCTAGGGCTGCGGCTCGGGCTGCCAGGGGGCCACGCCGCCGGGTTTGCCCAACATTGGCCGGTCGCACTGGCGTGTCGGCCGGGAACCGCCGGTGAAATACCGGGCGCGGGCGCAAAGGTGGGGAGGATCGGCGGACACCCTGGCGCAGGCCGCCCTAGTGCCCGAAGGGGTCTGGATCCACACCGGGCATCCAGGTCAGACCAGGGACGCCCCAGCCGCTCTTTTTGGCTTGTTTTTTGGCTTGGCGCGAATACCGGTCGATCAGCTTGTTGACGTACAACTTCCCGTCGAGGTGGTCGAATTCGTGCTGGATCACGCGCGCGAACCAGCCGGTCGCCTCGAAATCAACGGGGTTGCCGTCGCCGTCGAAGCCCTGCACCCGGGCCCACTCCGCCCGCTTCAGCGGATACTGCCCGCCGGGGAAGGACAGGCAGCCTTCCTCCTCCTCGTCCGGATCCGGCAGCGCGCCGGAAATCTTCGAGAGGGTCAGCACCGGGTTGACCACGGCGCCGGACGGCGGGGCGCCGTCGTCGTTGTCGTATTTGTAGATAAAGAGCCGTTTGCCGACGCCGACCTGGGGCGCGGCGAGACCGACGCCGTTGGCGGCGTCGTTGGTCTCGAACATGTCCGCGATGAGTGTCCGGAGCTCGTCGTCGAAGGCTGCAACCTCAGCTGCCCGGCGGTGCAGTACGGGCTCGCCCCAGATCGTAATGGGCAGAACTGTCATGTCAGAAACGTTCCTCTGTGCTAAGTGGTGGCGGGTCAGCCGGCGATGGCGCGGCCGACGACGTCGCGCATAATTTCGTTGGTGCCGCCGAAGATGGTCAGCAGCCGGGCAGCGAGGTAGGCCTGCGCCACCGGGTATTCCAGGATGTAGCCGTAGCCGCCGTGCAGCTGCAGGCAACGGTCCGTGACGGACTTTGCCCGTTCGGACGCCCAGAGCTTCGCGCGTGCGGCGGTCGCGGCGTCGAGCTCTCCGGCATTAAAGGCCTGAATGGCCCGGTCAACGTACGTTTCGGTGACCTCGACCTCCGTGAGGATGTCGGCCAATTCAAAGCGGCTGTTCTGGAAATCGATGATCCGCTCGCCGAAGGCATTGCGGTCCTTGGTGTACTGCACGGTCGCCTCGTAAATGGCACGCACGACGGCGGAGCTCGCCACCGCGATGGCCAGCCGGCCCTGGGGGAGCTGCTCCGCGCAGTACTGCAGGCCCTTTCCTTCCTCACCGACGAGGTCGGCGTGCGGGACACGGACGTTGTCGAAGAACAGTTCCGCTGTGTCCGAGGCCTTCAGCCCCATCTTGTCCAGCTGCTTGCCGGTGTTGTAACCCTCGCCCTTCCGGACCATAAACAGGGAGAAGGAGTTGTGGTTTCCGCGGCCGGTGCTGCCGTCGCTGCGGGCCAGGACCAGGGCGGCATCACCGGAGATGCCGTTGCCAATGAAGGTCTTCTGGCCGCTGATCAGCCAGTCATCGCCCTCGCGCACGGCTTTGGTGCGGATGCCGCGGAGGTCCGATCCGGCACCTGGCTCCGTCCAGGCAACCGAGGTGACCGTTTCGCCGGAGACCATGCCGGGAAGCCAGCGACCTTTCAGCTCCTCGGAGCCGTAGGCCAGCAGGTGGGGGAGGACCATGTCATCGTGGAGATGGAAGGCCAGGCCGACGGCGAGGTGGTTGCTCTTGGCGAATTCCTCATCCAGCACGGCGCGGAAGCGGTAGTCGTTCATGCCCAGGCCGCCGAACTCCTCGGGCACGGCCAGTCCCAACAGGCCCTGTTCACCGGCGGCAGTCCACAGCGCCCGGGACATCATGTGGTCCGTGTCCCACTGGGCGTAGTGCGGCGCTACGGCCCGGGTGTTGAACTCGGCAGCCATCTCACGGAACATCTCGTGATCTTCTTCAAAAATCGTGCGCTTCATCGCGTTTCCTTTCGTTCACGGTTCCATGGACAGACAACAAAGGCCGCACCGGATATCCGGTACGGCCTTCGTCTAGGGTCGGACACTTACTGCCGTCCTTGATGCGGGTGAGCGACGGGGGTTGAACCCGCGACCTCCTGGACCACAACCAGGCGCTCTGCCAACTGAGCTACGCCCACCATGTGCCCCGCCATGCCTTCCGGAGGACCGGCTGGCTGAAAAGGCAACGACAAATAGCTTACCTGTTCTTCGGGGCCGCTTGTGCCACTTTTTGGGTTTTCGCCAAAAATTTCCGCAAACGTGGCGCAGATAACTCCGCTGCGGCTACGTCGCCGGCTGCCCGGACGGGGTCTGGGCAGCGGATTCCCCGGCCGTTCCCGTGATGCTGCTGGCAATCCGCCGTGCGGTGACGCTGTCCGGGCCCGGTGCCGGCACAAAGACAGCCTCACGGTAGTAGCGCAATTCATCAATGGAATCCTGGATGTCGCCCAGCGCCCGGTGGCCGCCGAGCTTGGCGGGGGACTGGAAGTAGGCCCGCGCGAACCAGCGTCGGGAGAGTTCCTTGATCGTGCTGACGTCGATGACCCGGTAGTGCAGGTGCTCCACCAGTTCCGGCATGTCCCGGGCCAGGAAGACGCGGTCGGTTCCGACCGAGTTGCCGCCCAGCGGCGCCTTCTTGGGATCCGGCACCCACTTCTTGATGTAGTCCAGGACGATGCCCTGGGCTTCCGCCATCGTCTTGCCGTGGGGCAGCTCCGCCAGGAGCCCGGAACGGGTGTGCATGTCGCGGACAAAGTCGTTCATCTGCGTGAGGGCCGCGTCGTCGGGTTTGATGACGACGTCGACGCCGTCACCAAGGATATTCAGCTCAGAGTCCGTCACCAGCGCGGCTACCTCGATGAGGGCGTCGTCCTTGGTGTCCAGGCCGGTCATTTCGCAGTCGATCCAGACAATGCGTTCATTAGATATAGGCACGCGCCCAGCCTACCGTTTCGTCGCCCACGGGAGGTCCGGTGCTAGGATTTCGGGTACGCGGGGCGACGGAATTGTTTGTCTCCGCGGCGTGCCCCGGGCCCGTTCCAACGGCCGGCAGCGGGTGGAATGAGCCCCACAACAGATTGGACGATCCTGAGATGACGGCGCCTGTGCCTGCGGCGGGGAAAGCGGCTGCCGGCACGTCCCCGGCGGCAGCCGTTGCTGAGGTTGACAATGCACGTTCGCCGCTGCTGGCGGGATTCATCGGCTCCCTTTTTATGGCGATCGGTTCCCTCGGCGTGGGCTGGTTGGCGCCCGCCTCCGACCTCCGCCGCGTCCCGCTGTTCATTTGGATGCGCACCGAAGCAATCGGGGTTGGCCTGTGCATTGTGCTGCTCGCCGTCGGCGGGATGCTCCTGGTCCGGTCCTGGCTCAGGCTTGGCCAGCGCGTGCGGGTGTGGGGTGCGCAGGCACGCAGGGCGACCCTGCAGGCGGTGGCGCTGTGGGGGCTGCCCATGATGTTCTCGGTCCCGCTGTTCAGCCGCGACGTCTACGCCTATATCGGGCAAGGCCGCCTGATGGTGGAGGGCTTCAACCCCTACGAAAACGGTATCTCCGCGCTGTCGAACTATTTCCAGCTCGGGGCCGACAAAATGTGGACCGAGGCGCCGGTACCTTACGGACAGCTCTTCCTCTGGATCGAGCAGCTTGTGGTCTGGTCCACCAACGTGCACCCCGAGGCCAGCATTATGCTCTTCCGCCTTGCCGCGCTGGCGGGGATCGTGCTGTGTATCGTCTACGTGCCCAAGCTCGCCGAACTCCACGGTGTTAACCCGCACCGCGCGCTGTGGCTGACCGCCGCCAATCCGCTTTTCCTCACCAACTTCATCGCCAGCGTCCACAACGACGCCCTGATGATCGGTCTGGCCCTGGCCGGGCTGTACTACTGCGCTACCCGGCGCGTCATCCTCGGCCTGGTCCTGGTGACCCTGTCCGTCTCGGTCAAGCCCATCACCATCGTTTTCCTGCCCTTCATTGGTTTGCTCTGGGCCGGAAAGAACGCCGGCTGGCCGCGCAAATTCGTTTTCTGGGGGCTCACCGCCGGCATCAGCCTCGCCCTGCTGTACGCCATGAGCCTGGTCAACGGCTTCGGCTTCGGCTGGATTAACGGCCTATCCGCGCCGGGCAGCATCTGGATCTGGTACGCCCCGGTCGGGCTGCTGGGCCTGGTGGTCGCCTCGATCTTCAACGCCTTCGGACTCGACGGCTGGGGACTGGCCAAATGGGTCTACGACGCCGGTAAGCTGCTTGCCCTCGGCATCATCGCCTGGCAGATCTTCCGCGGCGACTACGACCGCCTGATTCGGCGGCTCGCGCTGGCGTTCGCCGCCGTCGTCATCCTCGCCCCGATGATCCAGTCCTGGTACGTGGTGTGGCTGATCCCGCTCTTCGCCCTCACCGGCATCCGGGACGACTGGCAGGTCAAGGCGCTCTACTTCATCGTGTCGTTCTTTATGGTGTACGCCATCTCGGACCAGCTGGAAGTCTTCCCCTACCTGCAGACAGCCGATCTGGGCCTGGCGTTGGCCCTGGCCCGGAATGCCGCGGCGATCATCGCCCTGCTGTTTGCCCTGTACCTGATCTTCCTCGATCCCAAGACCAAGCTGCTCTTCAGCAAATCAGAGGAATCAGCCAGCAGCCGCCCGATCATTTAAGCTTCCGGAGGGCTTCCCGCAGGGAGAGCGGGCTGAGCTCTTCGCGGTGCCGTGCCGCGAACTCCCGGACCCATTTCGGATCGGTGCCGGCGTAGTCACGCAGGGCCCAGCCAATTGCCTTCCGGATGAAGAATTCCCGGTCGGCCAGATTGGGCTCGATAACTGCTGCCAGCAGGGCACGATCCGTTGCGGATTTGGCGCCCAGCTGGGCCGTGATGGCGGCGCGCCGGATCCAGAAGTCCGGTTCGGTACTCCAGCGGCGCAGCGCGGGGGACACTTGGCCCGGGTGTGTCTGCAGCAGATCGCACAGCTGGTGCGACACTCCGTCCACCAGGTCCCACCAGGCTCCGCTGCGGATGATTTCCTCGTAGACCGGCAGCATGTCCAACTCACCGGTGGCCAGCTTGAGGCCAGTGAGATCGATGGCCGCGTGGCGTTCTTCGCGCCAGTTTGCGCTGCGCCACAGTTCCAGGACGCCGGAGAGCAAGTCCTCAAGGGAGCCGGGAGGCAGTTCGCCGGCGGCTGCCTTGACGATCCGACGGATCTCGGGAACCCGGACCCCCAGCGAGGGCAATCCGGACTTCAGGTAGGCCTGCGCCCTGGCAGCCCGCGCGGGATCTGCTGCCGCCTGCAGGCGGGAGCGGATCACGGACAGAAGTTCAGCGGTGGCCATAAGGACACTTTAGCTACGCTCCGGCGGGCCCTAGAGTGGAGCCCATGTCAATGATCAAGACGCCTGCCGAAATTGCCCTGATGCGCGAAGCCGGCCGGGTAGTGGCCACCACGCTGCAGCGCGTCCGTGAGGCCGCCGCCGTTGGTGTGTCCCTGAAGGAACTGGACGAGGTGGCCGCGGCGACTATTGCCGCCGCCGGGGCAACACCGGCGTTCCTGAACTACAAGCCACGGTGGGCCGCTGTGCCGTTTCCCGGCGTGATCTGCACGTCCGTCAACGACGCCGTGGTGCACGGCATCCCGAACGGCTACCGGCTCCAGGACGGTGACCTGCTCAGCGTGGACTGCGGCGCGTTCCTTGAGGGCTGGTGCGGCGACGCTGCCATAAGCTTTATCGTCGGCACCGCCGACCCGGCGGACCAGGCACTGATTGATGCGACGGACGCGGCACTGGCCCGGGGCATCGAGGCCGCCAGAATCGGCAACAAGATGGGGGACCTGGGCTACGCCGTCGGCGGTGCATCACGCCGCGCAGGCTACGGGATGCTGGCAGACCACGGCGGCCACGGAATCGGCACGACCATGCACGCGGATCCGCACGTTCCCAACGACGGCCGGCCCGGCCGCGGCATCAAGCTGACTGAAGGTCTTGTCATCGCCATCGAGCCGATGCTGATCCTGGGCGGCAACGATGAGTACTTCCACGACGATGACGAATGGACGCTTCGCTCGGCCAACGGCCGCCGTGCCGCACACAGCGAACACACCGTCGCGATCACAAAAGACGGTCCGCTGATCCTGACCCGGCCCTAGATGGTGGTGGCGGGCCAGCCGGGGCGGCGAGGCGTACGACGGCGAGTCCCGGCGTTGCGTCGCCGGGGCCGGACGTTATCAGCGGGTATGCGTCCCCGTGCCGGCGCGTCGGCCGACGCGCTGGCGGTGCGCGGCGAGCCGCAGCTGAATGATGCGGGCGGCTCCGGCGATGGCGACCAGCACGCCGCCGCCAACTGCCGCGATGAACAGTGCAATGCCGAGCGGCACCGAGCCCTCCAGGCCAAAGAACTTCACAAGGACATATTCCTGGTTCTGCAGGATAAAGGCGATGAGCAGGATCAGCACTACCAGTGCTGCGGCGACGGCTGCCCAGACCATACCCGCACGGGTAACCCGGCGCGGTTCCGCGGCGGTCGCCGATGCCTCGGGCTGGTGCGGCAGCGGCGTGTCCTTGTGCTCCGGCGGCGTCGCGGGGGTGGCCGGAATCGTGACAGGGGCGGAGGCCCGTTCGGTGCCGGTTGCCGGCGACTCTGCAGAATTCCTTGCCACGGCCGGTCCGGACGCGGCGGGGGCCGATTCCGGGTAGCGGGGGGTCTCGGCTTCGTTGGGATCGTGGGGTTCAAATTCCCGGGGTGTCTGCGTCATGGCGGCGTACCTTTCGTTGCGTGCGGGCGCACCGTCATGCCTGGCGCCGTGCTTGTGTACTAATACTAAGTGTGCTGATCGCAGAAGGTCGACGTGCGGGCCGAGGACGTGCCGTAACCGTGCCCGCGGCCGAAAAGTGCGGCCCTGACCTGCGGAACGTTCCGGCAGGCCAGAGCCGCATTCTGGTGCCCCAGGAGGGAATCGAACCCCCGACCGGCGGATTAGAAGGCCGCTGCTCTATCCCCTGAGCTACTGGGGCAAGACGGCATAACTGCCGGCTGCTGCCGGGAGATGCCTCCACGAGTTTACCGTGCCCTCAGAGTGTCCGCTGTCAGGAACACCCGGTAGCCCGGACAGTGCAGCAGGCACCCCGCTGGGGCCGGATCGGGGTTTTCCACATGGCCTCTTTTGCTCCTCGCGGAGTCCGCTTCCCGGCGCGATGCTGAAGGAGCCGGCTAGGCACAACATTTCGAGACAGGACATGAGCATGAGTGACAACATCACGGTCCGTGGCTTCGTCGCCACGGAGATCACGAGTTCGACGACGCCGGGTGGGGTGGCGACGGCGAAATTCCGCATCGGGTCCACCGAGCGGCGGTACGACCGTGCCACGAGCGCCTGGGTGGACGGCAACACCAACTGGTTTACGGTCCAGGGCTACCGGCAGCTGGCAGGAAACATCGGTTGCAGCATCAAGAAAGGCCAGCGAGTCATCGTGGTGGGCCGGCTCAAGTTAAGGAGCTGGGAAAAGGACGGCCGGATCTATCACGCAGTCGAGATTGATGCCGAGTCAGTCGGCCACGACCTTATGTGGGGTTCCGCCAACTTCATCCGGACGGCCGCCAATGGCTCGGCAACGGCCCCGGGTCCCTCCGGTTCGCCGGCCGCTTTCCTGGACGGCAGCCCCGAGGGTGGGCCGCTGGAGGACCAAGGCCACGAAGGGCGGAACGAGGATGACGGGCCCGTTTCCCGCGCAGTCTTTGTCGACGAAATCAGCGGCGACGTAGAGGAACTCGACGAGGAAACGGGGGAGTTGAAAGGGGCCGCCGCCTGACGCTCCGGCCGCTGACCCCGTCAGCGCAGCGGCGACGGCCGTATTGCAGCCAACCCTTGGCGGGTTCAATGCGGCAGCCCCCGGGCCGTGCCAGAATGACCGGGTGAAGCGATCCAGAACCGGCAGCCGCGGCGCAGCATCCGTCCCGGCACGGGCCAGTGCGCTGGCCATGGTTCTTGCGCTGGTGGTTACGGCTGGGATCGGGTGCTCGGCGCCGTCGGAATCCGGCGGCGGAGGCGAAGCCACTGCGTCCGCCGGGGTAGCCGGCGTCGCGCACGGCGGCACCACCATTCCCGCCCCGGACGCTGCGCTGTCGGACGCAAAAGCCCGGCTCGAGGCAGCCCTTCGGCCGCTCGCCGCGGCCGACGCGAAGCCCGGGACGGAAAGGATCCGCACCGCGCTGACGGACGCGGGGTTCCCCGCCGACAGTGGAGAGGTCACGGCAAGCAAAACCCCCACGGGGCTGGACACGGACGCTGTTGAAGTTGCCGTGCAGGTAGACCGGAACTGCATCATCGCCCAGCTTCGCAATGGCACGGTCACGGCGTCCGTCCTGCCGGTCCTCGCTGATGGCCGCTGTTTCGTTGGTACCCCGGGCTGAGTCCGGCCCGCCGTCACGGAGTCCCCCAGGACTGCAGGATGTGAGTTATCCCGGCCGAACCACTAGATTTGAGGCATGGCGGAATTTATTTACACAATGACCAAGGCCCGAAAGGCCGTTGGCGAAAAACTTATCCTCGATGACGTGAGCATGTCCTTCTTCCCGGGGGCCAAGATTGGCGTCGTAGGCCCGAATGGTGCCGGCAAGTCCACCATTTTGAAGATCATGGCAGGGCTGGACACCCCCTCCAACGGCGAGGCTCGGCTCAGCGCCGGTTACACGGTCGGCATCTTGCTGCAGGAGCCGCCGCTCAACGAGGACAAGACCGTCCTGGGCAACGTCCAGGAAGGTGTCGGTGAGATCTACGGCAAGATCCAGCGCTTTAACGACATCTCCGAAGAGATGGCCAATCCCGACGCCGACTATGACGCCCTCCTGGAGGAAATGGGCCAGTTGCAGGAAGCGATCGACGACGCCGATGCGTGGGACCTCGATTCCCAGCTCGAGCAGGCCATGGACGCCCTCCGCTGCCCGCCGGCCGACGCAGACGTCACCCTGCTCTCCGGCGGTGAGCGTCGCCGTGTTGCCCTGTGCAAGCTCCTGCTCCAGAAGCCAGACCTGCTGCTCCTCGACGAGCCCACCAACCACCTTGACGCGGAGAGCGTGCTGTGGCTTGAACAGCATCTCTCGGCCTACCCCGGCGCCGTCCTCGCCGTCACCCACGACCGGTACTTCCTGGACCATGTGGCCCAGTGGATTGCCGAAGTGGACCGGGGCCACTTGTACCCTTACGAGGGCAACTACTCCACGTACCTTGAGAAAAAACGCGCCCGCCTGGAAGTCCAAGGCAAAAAGGACGCCAAGCAGGCTAAGCGGCTCACCGAGGAACTTGAGTGGGTTCGCTCCAATGCCAAGGGCCGCCAGACGAAGTCCAAGGCCCGTCTGGCCCGCTACGAGGAGATGGCTGCGGAGGCTGACCGCACCCGCAAGCTGGACTTCGAAGAGATCCAGATTCCGCCGGGACCGCGCCTGGGTGGCCTCGTCCTGGAAGCGAAGAACCTACAGAAGGGCTTCGAGGACCGCACCTTGATCGACGGGTTGTCCTTTACCCTGCCGCGCAACGGCATCGTCGGTGTTATCGGCCCCAACGGCGTCGGAAAAACCACCCTGTTCAAGACCATCGTCGGACTCGAGCCCCTCGACGGCGGCGAGCTGACGATCGGTGACTCGGTCAAGATCTCCTACGCGGACCAGAGCCGCGGCGGTATCGACCCGAACAAGACCCTCTGGGAGGTTGTCTCGGACGGACTCGACTACATCCAGGTCGGCCAGGTTGAAATGCCGTCCCGCGCCTATGTTGCCGCCTTCGGCTTTAAGGGCCCGGACCAGCAGAAGAAGGCCGGGGTGCTCTCCGGTGGCGAGCGCAACCGCCTGAACCTGGCACTGACCCTCAAACAGGGCGGAAACCTGCTGCTGCTCGACGAGCCCACTAACGACCTCGACGTCGAGACCCTCAGCAGCCTCGAAAACGCTTTGCTCGAATTCCCGGGCTGCGCCGTTGTGGTGTCGCACGACCGTTGGTTCCTGGACCGGGTGGCCACCCACATCCTGGCTTATGAAGGTGACGAGGAGAACCCCTCCAAGTGGTACTGGTTCGAGGGCAACTTCGAATCCTACGAGGAGAACAAAGTCGAGCGCCTGGGCGCGGACGCAGCCAAGCCGCACCGCGTGACCCACCGTCGCCTCACCCGCGACTAGGCCAGCGCCGCACTGCACGGATGACCATGGCCGGCTCCCCGCGGGGAGCCGGCCATGGTCGTCCCTGCATCAGCCGCGTTCAGCCTTGCGCATCTGGTGCTCCAGGACCTTGGTCTGGACGGCCCCCTTGACCTTGCTCTTGAGGTCGGTGGGAACCCTGATCATGCCCTCCTGCGCCACGGTTGCCACATGGCGGCCGTCACGGCTGAAGATCTTGCCGGTGGCCAGGCCGCGGGCGCTTTGGGCGCTGGGGGATTCCTGCACGTAGAGCAGCCACTCGTCCACCCGGACCGGCCGGTGCCACCACATCGCGTGGTCCAGGCTGGCCACGGACATCCCGGGGGTAATCCAGCTCATCCCGTGCTTGCGGAGGATCGATTCCAACAGCGTGTAGTCACTCGCGTAGGCAAGCGCGGCGCGGTGCAGCTCCGGATCATCCGGCATAGGTCCAAACGTCTTCATCCAGACGGCATTGCGCGGGGCTTTTTCGCCCTTGGCCGAAACGTAGAGGGCAGGGTCAACGTGACGGATGTCAAAAGGCCGCTCATAGGCCCAGTGGCGCGCCACCGGATGATCGAACTTTCCCAACAGGTCAGCGGTGCTCGGCAGCGACTCCGGGGCAGGGATGCCGGACGGCATCCCTGACTGGTGTTCGATCCCTTCATCCGGGTCCTGGAACGACGCGATCATCGACAGGATGGGCATGCCCTCCTGGTACGCGTGCACCCGCCTTGCTGAGAACGATCGTCCATCCCTGAGGCGCTGGACCCCAAAGGTAATCGGCTTGTTAGCGTCCCCCGGCCGCAGGAAGTAGCCGTGCATGGAATGCACGCCGCGCCCGTCGGGCACCGTCCTGCTTCCGGCGATCAGCGACTGTGCGAGTACCTGGCCGCCGAACACCCGGTGCCTGGGCTGCTGCTGGGAAGGGCCCATAAAGATGTCCTCATCTGTCCGGGCACCCTCCAGCTCTCCGAGGTTCAGCAGTTGGAGGAGCGAGGAGGTGGGGTCCTGTGTCGGTGGTCCCTGCAATCCGGCTTCGGCTTCAGTCATGGTTTGACTCTAGACGTCCCTCCGCCGCGGTCCCAAAGAGGCACAGCCGGTAGAGTCGATATTGTGTCTGACGTACTCACCCTGCCCCTGCAGTTCACCGATCCCCGCGATCTCGCTGACCTGCGCACTTTCGCGGCCCGCGCCAAGTCCATTGACGACGGTGCCATCCGCCTCCAGGCCTCCGGCCGGGTGCTCGCCGCCTACGTGTGTGTGCTGCGGCCACGGCTGCTGGGCGAATCTACACCGACGATCCTCGGCCTGCGTACCATGGCCCTGGCGCAGCCGGCGGACACTGACGTCACCGTCCCAATCTCCGCGGTGCTGGATCGGCTGGCGCGCGCGGGCCAGGACGACGTCGAGCTCCCGCTGCCGCCGGTCACCGTTACCGAATCGTGGGCCGGCGTCGGCGCTCCCCGCACGGGGTGGGAGGCCGTGGCCACCCTGTCTGATTCCGCCCTGCGCAGGTCCGCCGAGGCCGGTATCAGTGAGATTGCAGCCATCATCCCGGACCAGCCCGGCGCCTTGATCGTCAACAACGCCCGCGCCACTGTCTGGGGCCGGGAGCTGGAGGGAGCCGGCGGACTGCCGCTGGGTGCCGCGTTTGCGGCCCTCACCCTCGGCTTCCTCGCCGACGGCGGGCAGCAGCTCTACCGGTCCGGGCGCTGGTTCCGGCTCAGCGGGGCCCGGGGGCATGTCCTGGCCCGCTCCGGTTCAGGACTCTAGGACCGTCAGTAGCCACGGCTCGTTAGCCACGGCTCGTTCTGCGGCGTCCGCCGGGCGGCAGCTCAGGATTCGGACGGGCTGTTCACCATGGACAGTGCTGCCCGCTCCATGTAGTCCCACAGCGTCCCCTCGTGCAGCGGCGGGAGGTCCAGGGAATCCACCGCGGAGCGCATGTGATGCAGCCAGCGGTCCTTGGCCTCCGGGGTGACCCGGAAGGGCTGGTGCCGCATCCTGAGCCGGGGGTGCCCGCGTTCCTCGCCATACGTCGTCGGGCCGCCCCAGTACTGCTCGAGGAACATCAGGAAACGGCGCCGGGCAGGGCCCAGATCCTCCTCCGGATACATCGGCCGCAGCAATGGATCCGATGCGACGCCGTCGTAGAAGACATCAATGAGCTTAACAAACGTCTTGTGGCCGCCCACTGCATCGTAAAAGTTGTCGGTGTAGCCCGGCCTGCTGAACGGATCGTTCTGCAGCAGTTGCTTGGGCTGTCCGGGTCCGCCGGCGCTGGGAATTGTCATGGCTCTACTCTCCGGCCTGTTGCTGGGGTGTGCTGTCTTCGGTGTCCGCCGTTGGACTTCCGGGCGGAACATAATTGCCCTGGGAACGGTTGCCCACCCGCAGGATTTCGCCGTTGCGCAGGTACCAGATGGCGCCGTCTTCGGCCCGCACCCGGGTGATCCGAAGGTTCATCGATTCCACAGTGCCCACCACCTCGGAGGTCTCGATGATGTCGCCGATGCCGTACTGGTCCTCGATGGTGATGAAAATGCCGGACAGGAAGTCCCGGATCAGCTGCTGGGCGCCAAAGCCCAAGGCAATTCCGAGGATTCCGACGCTGGTCAGGATCGGCGCGACGTCCACGTTCAGGTTCTTAA
The DNA here is from genome assembly GCF_030063265.1 of Pseudarthrobacter sp. PH31-O2. Classification (NCBI taxonomy): domain Bacteria; kingdom Bacillati; phylum Actinomycetota; class Actinomycetes; order Micrococcales; family Micrococcaceae; genus Pseudarthrobacter; species Pseudarthrobacter sp. PH31-O2. The sequence continues at coordinate 422,223 of NZ_JASIST010000001.1, forward strand.
GCACGTATACGCCGGTGAGTACGGCTACCAGGACGCCTGCCACGCTGCTGAGAAGTGCCCCGATTGTGTTGGCCCGCTGGACTCTGCGCTCATGGTCCAGGGCGCGGAACGCGGGAGCCACCCAGCGGAACCGAGGTTTTTTGAAGAATGTGCTGCCCGCGGCGACCCGTTTCGTGATTCCGCCGATCACGACGGACGCCACCAGCCAGATGGCGACGCCGACCCCCAGACTGATGAGGACACCTGGCACGTTGATTGCCGAGATGTCCGGAGTGGTGATGGGCGTGGCGCTGGTCAGGCTGATCATCGGTGGGGGAGCACTCCTTGTTGCGGCGTCCGGCGGGCGCATAAAGCTCTGGTCTGGTTCAACAGTAGCGCCGCAGCGGCTGTCCGCGGCGCAGAGCGCGGTGCCGCAGCCTACCCGGCCGCGCTCCAGGGGGGCCGGCAGGGACCTGGATCCGGAAACTACGGCGAAGCCACACCCCGTCGGCCTGCCGGCGCTGTGACCGGCTCGTGCAGCACCGGGAAGTTGACGCTCCGGGCGATGAAGCAGACCTTGTTCGCGGCGCTATGCAGGTCCGCCATCGCGTCCTCCGGGACCGGCTCGGCAGTGCTCACCCGCGGCCTGAGCGTGACCGACTCGAACTGTCCACTGCCGTCCCGATTGGTCCGCATCAGCCCCTCGGCCCGGTCTTCATAAGCCGTGACCACTACACCGTGCTTCACCGCAACGTGCAGGAAGGACAGCATATGGCACTGGGAGAGTGCGGCCAGCAGGAGCTGTTCCGGGTTGAAACGGGTCCGGTCGCCGTGGAAGGTCGGGTCCGCGGAGCCCCGCAGGACGGGCAGCCCGGGGACCTCGACGTCGTGGTCCCGTGCATACCCGCGGTACGACGCCGTCCCCTCGCCAAGGTTCCCGGTCCAGCGGACAGTCAGCGCGTAGCGGTGTTCGTCGAGGCTCATTACCCCAGCCTAAAACACATCCCTGCCCAACTAGCTGGCAGCAGAGGTCGTTATGAGCGTCCAAAACGGCCTTTGCTGCGAGCTAGTTGGGCGGGACTCCGGGAAACGGCTCCCTAAGCGGCTCCCTAGCCGGCGTCGGCCTGCCGGGCCCGCAGTGCGCGGGCCACACCGTCGCGGTTCTCCAACATCATTCGGCGCAGCGCCGCACTGTCCGCCGGCAGCGAGGCCAGGAACTCATCCGTGCGGTCCACCGTGGCCTGTGTGGTCAGCTGGGCCGGGTAGAGCCCGACGACGATCTGCTGGGCCAGGGCGTGGGTGCGGTCCCTGACCACGCCGGGGACGGCCGCAAAGTATTTCTCCGCGTAAGGCTCCAGCAGTGAGGTGTCCAGCACCCGGGTGAAGCCGGCGACCGCCGAACCCTGCAGGGCGTTGGAGAGTTCGTTGGTGACCACAATCGACTCCCAGGCCGCAGCCTTGGCCGCGGCGGTGGGGATGGCCGCCTTCGCCAGGGCCGCCGCGTTTTGTCCGGTGGCGGTGTTGTCGTGCTCGAGCTCGGCGGCGATCGCCTCCTGCCCGGCCTGGCCGCCGACCACGAGGGCGGTGGTCAGTTCCCAGCGCAGGTCCTGGTCCACGGTCAGGCCGGCCAGTTTCAGGGAGCCGTCAAGCAGCCCGGCGACGGTATCGAACTGACCGGCGCTGCGGGCCAACAGGGCAAAGGCCTTCACGAACTGAAGCTGTGCGTCGGAGCCGGCCCGGACGCCGGCGGCAAGCTCCCAGAGCCGGCCGGCCGCGGCGGTCGCGGTGGCTTCCTTGTGGTCCGCTGCCACATAGAAGTTCAGCGTCGTGGCCAGCTGGCGGAGCTGGACCATGGTCACTGACGAATCGGATTCCTCCGCGATGTTGGCCAGGATCAACTCCACGTAGCCGCGTGCCGGAGTCTCGCCGTCGCGCGCCGCGTCCCAGGCCGAACCCCAGACGAGGGTGCGGGGCAGGCTCTGGCCGATGTCCTTCAGGTGTGCTGTGGCAGTGGCGAGGGACTTCGGGTCCAGCCGGACCTTGGCGTAGGCGAGGTCATCGTCGTTGAGCAGGATCAGGTCCGGCTGTGCGAGCCCCGCCAGGGCGGGCACCTCGGTGCGCGGGCCGTCGACGTCGAGTTCCGCGCGGTGCACGCGCTCCAGCTTCCCGGCACCATTGAGGTTGTAGAAGCCGACGGCGAGCCGGTGCGGACGGATGGTCGGCTGGGTCTCGGTGGCGGTCTGCAGGATGGCGAAGGACGAGATGCTTCCGTCCGCACCCACGGACAGTTCCGACGTCAGGGTGTTGACCCCGGCGGTCTCCAGCCAAAGTTTCCCCCAGTGGTCCAAGTCGCGGCCGCTGGCCTTTTCGAGCTCGACCATCAGGTCGCTGAGCTCGGTGTTCTGCCAGGAGTGCTTGCGGAAGTACTCGCGGACGCCGGCCATAAATTCCTCCGGACCCACCCAGGCCACCAGTTGCCGGAGCACCGAGGCGCCCTTGGCGTAGGTGATGCCGTCGAAGTTCACTTCGACGTCTTCCAGGTCCTTGATCTCGGCGAAGATCGGGTGGGTGGTCGGCAGCTGGTCCTGGCGGTACGCCCAGGATTTCTCCACCGAGGCAAAAGTGGTCCAGGCGTGGTCGAATGCCGTGTTCTCGACGGCGGCAAGGTGGGACATGTACTCGGCAAAGGACTCATTGAGCCAGAGGTCGTTCCACCAGCGCATCGTCACAAGGTCCCCGAACCACATGTGGGCGAGTTCGTGCAGCACGGTGATGGCACGGCGCTCCACCTGGGCGTCGGTGACCTTGCTGCGGAAGACGTAGCCTTCCAGGATGGTCACGGCGCCGGCGTTTTCCATCGCACCGGCGTTGAACTCGGGCACAAAGAGCTGATCGTACTTCTCGAACGGGTACGGGCAGCCGAACTGCGCCTCAAAAAACTCGAAGCCCTGCCGGGTGAGTTCGAAGATGTTGTCCGCGTCCAGGTACTGCATCAGCGACTTGCGGGCGAAGACGCCCAGCGGAGTGACTTTCCCGGTGGCGGACACTACTTCACTGCGCACCGATTCGTACGGCCCGGCGATCAGGGCCGTGACGTAGGAGGACAGGCGCGGGGTGGGGCTGAATTCCCAGACGGAGCGGGCGCCGCCGTCGGGGCCGGGGATGGTTTCCACCGGCACCGGGGTGGGGGAGTTGGAGATGAGATCCCAGTGCGAGGGCGCAGTCACAGTGAACGTGAAGCTGGCCTTGAGGTCGGGCTGTTCAAACACGGCAAACATCCGCCGGGAATCCGGAACCTCGAACTGGGTGTAGAGGTAGACCTCCTGGTCCACCGGATCCACGAACCGGTGCAGGCCCTCGCCGGTATTCATGTAGGGGGCCTCGGCGACCACCAGCAGCTCGTTGTCCGCTGCGAGATCCGGCAGCTGGATGCGGACTCCGTCGGAGACCGCTGCAGGGTCCAGCTCGCGGCCGTTCAGTTTCACGCTGTGCACCGCGTCGGTCACCGCGTCGATGAAGGTCGAGGAACCCGGCACGGCCGTGAACTTCACAGCGGTGGTGGAGCCGAAGACTTTCCCTCCGCGGGTCAGGTCGAGCTCGACCTCGTAGGATTCGACGGCGATCAGTTCGGCGCGCTCGCGTGCTTCGGCGCGCGTCAGGTTCATTCCGGGCAAGGGGAGCCTCCAGGGATGCTGTGCGGATGGGCGAACAAGTATTGTGAAATCATTCTTTCACTTCTGCGGTGCTTGGCAAGTTGCGTTAGGTCCCACCACGATACCGAAGCCCTCATCACCCGGGGGTAGCGTGGTGGATATGGATAGATTCCGGGATTCCGTCGACGCCAGGGCACTGCGCTTCGCCTTGGGGTTTCCGCTGATGCTGGCAACGGCGTTTGTGGTGTGCGCCTTGCTGATCCGCACGGAGCTGCCCGAGCCGCTGGCAGTGCGCTGGGCTGAGGGCGGCGCGGCGGACTTCGCACCGTTCCCGGCCGTGACCGGAGTTGGCGCCGCCCTGATCGTGCTGCTTGGCGGCGGCGTGCTGCTGCAGGCGGTACCGCTGTCCCGCCCAGCGGTGATGCGCCGGATCATGATGGGCGCCGGTCTGTTCGTCAGTTTGTTCATCACCGCCGTCCTCGCAGCCGTGCTGGTCGGTCAGCTCGGGCTCGGCAATGCGAGGCAGGCCCAGGTGGACGTCACAGTACTCGCCATGGGAAGCGGCGCGGCACTGGGCCTGGGCTTCGTGATGGGCTTTGTTTTCAAGGCCGACGAACGCTGGTCCGCCGACGATGAGAAGGCCGTGGCGGCGGCCCTGGCCCGCGAAATCGATCCCGGGCTTGCCCGCGATGCAGTGAGCCTGTGGGTCCACGCCCGCAGTTCCGTTTTTGTGATGCTCGGGGTCGCCACAGTGCTTCCAGCCGCACTCCTCACAATCGCCTTGCCCTGGCTGGCGGCCCTGCTCGTGGCCCTGGCCCTGCTGGCGGCGGCGTGCCTGTTCGCCCGCATCCGGGTGGACCGGGGCGGCCTGCGCGTCTTCGCCGCAGGCTTCGTCCGGGTACTGGATGTTCCGGCCGGCGCCATCGAGTCGGCGACACAGCAGGAGATCCGGGCGGCCGACTTTGGCGGCTGGGGTTACCGCAGCCACGGCAGCACAACTGCCCTGCTGGTCAGCAGCGGACCGGCAATCGTTGTGGGCCGTTCCGACGGGCGGACCGTTACCGTCAGCGGCGGGAGCGCCGCCACTGCGGAGAACGTAGCCCAGGTCATCTCACGGGTGGCCGCACGCGCGCACCGGGACGGCGGAGCCGCCGGTGTGTGACGAACTGCCGGCAGGCGGAACGGCCGGCTCGGTCCCGTGCCCTAGTAAGCTGGAAGCAGCTTCCCAGACCGCACCGCAGACCCGGTGACCCCACTGCTCTGCCCCACCGAACGGATACGCCGTGACCCTTCCTGACCTCCCGCGCGTGCACATCGCCACCGACCACGCCGGCATGGAACTCAGTGCCCACCTCGTCGCCCATCTTGGCGCCAAGGGGTACGAGGTAGTCGACCACGGACCCGCGGCCTACGACGCCCTGGATGACTACCCCTCCTTCTGCATCAATGCCGCTCTTGCGGTCGTTGCGGACCAGGAAGCCGGCACACACGCCCTGGGCATCGTGCTGGGCGGCTCCGGCAACGGCGAGCAGATTGCAGCGAACAAGGTCAAGGGCGTCCGGGCGGCGCTGGCCTGGAACCTGTCCACGGCGAAGCTGGCGCGAGATCACAACGACGCCAACGTGGTCGCCGTCGGCGGCCGGCAGCACAGCGTCGAGGAGGCCACCGAAATCATCGAGGCGTTCCTGGCGGAACCATTCAGCAACGACGTCCGCCACGTCCGCCGGATCGGCAAGATCGCCGCCTATGAGCGCACCGGCGAGGTCCTCGCCTAGTGCCGGAGGGGCATTCCGTCCACCGGCTGGCCCGCCAGTTCGGCGACGTCTTTACGGGCGAGCAGCTAGCGGTGTCGAGTCCGCAGGGGCGTTTTGTCCGGGGCGCGGCACTGTTGGACGGCCATACGCTCACCGGCTCCACCGCGCACGGGAAGCACCTCTTCCTGGCGTTCGGCCACGGGCTGGCGCTGCACGTCCACTTGGGCCTCTACGGGGCCTGGGATTTCGGCGGAGACGCAGGCTTCCGGGGCGCGTCGAGCATCGGAGCGCCCCGGAAAGTCGGGGAACGGGAGATTTTTGACGACGGTGCGTCGGCTGAGCCGGCACCGTATTCGGGCCCGCCGGCACCGGTCGGTGCCGTCCGGGTCCGTCTCGCCGGGGTCCACGGTTGGGCCGATCTGCGCGGCGCAACGACGTGCGAAGTGGTTACCGAAGCCGAAGCCGCCGCAGTGCTCGCCCGACTCGGACCCGATCCGCTGCGAAACCTGCCCGGGGACCGGGACTCCTTTGTTGCCGCTGTCCGGGCCCGGCGCACGCCGATCGCGGCCCTGCTGATGGACCAAAAGGTCATCGCCGGCGTCGGCAATGTCTACCGCGCCGAACTGCTGTTCCGGCAGGGGCTGGACCCCTGGCTGCCGGGCCGCTCGCTCTCCGCCGCTGCTGCCCGGGAGCTGTGGGACGACAGCGTCGCGGTGATGTCCGACGGCGTCCGTGACGGCAGGATCATCACAACACCCCCGGACTGCTGGGCCGGCCTCGCCGCGAGCGGGAACCGTGGCCAGCTGCCCGCCCCGGACGAGTCCCACTTCGTCTACCGGAGGCAGGGTCTCGACTGCCGGAACTGCGGAACGACGGTGGCGCTGACCGACCTGGGGGCCCGCAAGCTCTATTGGTGCCCTTCCTGCCAGCGGTGAGAGTACTCTTTGCGGGCAGCGGGCCATCGAGTTCCTTGCTGGTGGCGGGCCCGTGCGGCCGGCCAAACGGGTACAAAAAAGCCCCTCCGGAGAGGGGCTTTCTCGTCATATTTCTGAGGGGACGACGGGAATCGAACCCGCGTAATCAGTTTGGAAGACTGAGGCTTTACCATTAAGCTACGTCCCCGGGACTTTGCAGGAGACTTCCAGCAAAACTTCCGGGTGGCTGTTCAAGCCGGATACAACTAAACCTAATTCAGGGCCCCAGTGTCAAATGTGCAAACCGGCACGATATGACCGTAGACTGTTCTGTGCACTTACGGGGTGTAGCTCAGCTTGGCTAGAGCGCCTGCTTTGGGAGCAGGAAGTCGCAGGTTCAAATCCTGTCACCCCGACTCTGCAGTTGCCGCCAGACCTTGGCGGTGCAGAACCCCACCCCCTAAAAACCAGGAGTACTTAGACTGTGAAGAGCGCTGTCGAGAACCTCACCCCCACGCGGGTCAAGCTCAATGTTGAGGTCCCCTTTGAGGAATTGAAACCCAGCATCGCAGAGGCATATAAGACTGTTGCTTCGCAGATCCAGGTCCCCGGTTTCCGCAAGGGCAAGGTCCCCTCCAAGCTTATTGACCAGCGCGTCGGCCGCGGCTATGTGCTGGAGACTGCCATCAACGAAGGCCTGAACGGGTGGTACCAGGCGGCAGTCCAGGAAACCGGCATCCGTCCGCTGAGCCGTCCAGAGGTCGAAATCACCGAAGTTCCGGATCCTTCAGCCACCGACGGTGAGCTGAAGTTCCACGCCGAGGTTGACGTCCGCCCCGAGATCGAGCTGCCCGACTACGCCGGCATCAAGGTTGAGGTTGCGGCCGCTGCTTCCACCGACGCCGACGTCGAGACGGCCCTGGATGAGCTGCGCGGCCGCTTCGGCACGCTGAAGTCCGTGGACCGCCCCGCGGCCGACAAAGATTTCCTCACCATCGACATCACCGCCACCATCGACGGCGCCGAAGTCGACTCCGCCACGGGCCTGTCCTACCAGGTAGGCGCCGGCACAATGCTTGAGGGCCTTGATGAAGCTGTCACCGGCCTCAGCGCCGACGAGGATGCGATTTTCGACACCACCCTGGTGGGCGGCGAGCACGCCGGTGAGTCCGCCCAGGTCAAGGTCGTCGTCAAGTCCGTCAAGGAGCGCGAGCTGCCCGAGGCCGACGACGACTTCGCCCAGCTGGCCTCGGAGTTCGACACCCTGGCCGAACTCCGCGAGGACCTCACCAAGCAGGCCGCAGAGTCCAAGGTCGTCGAGCAGGGCGTTGAAGCCCGTGACAAGGTCCTCGACAAGCTCGTTGAGCTCGTTGCGGTTCCCGTACCGGCCTCCGTCGTCGAAGAGCAGCTTGAGCAGCACTTCAACGCCGAAAACGCACACGGTGAAGGCGATCACGACACCGAGGAGCACCGCGCCGAGGTCAAGGCCAACAGCGAGCGGGCTTTCCAGAACGAGATCATCCTGGACGCCATCGCCGAAAAGGAAGAAGTCAACGTCAGCCAGAACGAGCTGATCGACTACATCGTGACCACCGCCGGCCAGTACGGCATGGACCCGAACCAGTTCGCCCAGATCATCGATCAGAGCGGCCAGGTCCCCATGATGGTTTCCGAGGTCCGCCGCCGCAAGGCACTGGCCGTGGTCCTCGGCCAGGCCGAGGTCACCGACTCTGAGGGCAACGCCGTCGACCTCAGCGACTTCGTCCGCCCCGGCGACGAAGAGGCAACCGTTGAGGCAACTGCCGAGGCCGAGGAAAGCGCTTCCGAGGAAGCGGCAACCGAGACCGGCACAAATGATGATCCGGCAGCCGTGAAGTTCTAATACCTTCCGCTCCCGCGGTCCAGCAGCACCCCCGGATCTTTGATCCGGGGGTGCTGCTTTTTAAGCCTGTGACGAACCCTCCCGGCCAGTCGTGCGCCGTCAGCGAACAGCCCCGCGCCTGCGCACAAAGCGGTCCGAAAAACCGTTAGTGTCCATGTAGGAAAGTTCAGTGATGTCGTCCAGTGGCATCACCGTCGCCAGCGAGAGGGAAGTACATATGTCACAGCAAGCAGGGGCACCCCGGATGGCTACTGTCGATCCGGCAGCCCAGGACAACTACATTTACAACCGCCTGCTGAAAGAGCGCATCATCTGGCTCGGCTCCGAGGTCCGCGACGAGAACGCCAACGCGATCTGCTCGCAGCTGCTGCTGCTCTCGGCCGAGAACCCCGAGAAGGATATCTACCTCTACATCAATTCACCGGGCGGGTCCGTGACGGCCGGCATGGCCATCTACGACACCATGCAGTTCATCCCCAACGACGTCGTGACCGTCGCCACCGGCCTGGCCGCCTCGATGGGACAGTTCCTGCTCTCCTCCGGTACCAAGGGCAAGCGCTACGCCACCCCGAACGCACGCATCCTGATGCACCAGCCCTCGGGCGGCATCGGCGGCACGGCATCGGACATCAAAATCCAGGCCGAGCTCATCCTGCACATGAAGAAGGTTATGGCCGAGCTGACCGCTGACCAGACCGGACAGAGCGTCGAGACCATCCTCAAGGACAACGACCGCGACAAGTGGTTCACGGCCAAGGAGGCCCTTGACTACGGTTTCTTCGACAAGATTGCGGCGCACGCGGGCTCCGTGGCCGGCGGCGGCGGAACCAATGCCGGCGGCAGTGACAACGGCACAGACACAGCCACCGAGAACTGACCGGCACGCAGACAGCAATGACTTCAGGAGCAATGAACATGAACTACAACTTCGGTTCGACTGCCGGTAACCTGCCGAGCAGCCGCTACGTGCTGCCGCAGTTCGAAGAGCGCACCCCCTACGGATTCAAGCGCCAGGACCCTTACACCAAGCTGTTCGAGGACCGCATCATCTTCCTCGGCGTCCAGGTTGACGACGCGTCGGCCGACGACGTGATGGCCCAGCTGCTGGTGCTGGAGTCAACAGACCCGGACCGCGACATTACCCTCTACATCAACTCCCCGGGCGGGTCCTTCACCGCTATGACCGCGATCTACGACACCATGACGTATATCCGCCCGGAGATCCAGACCGTCTGCCTCGGCCAGGCCGCCAGTGCCGCGGCTGTGCTCCTTGCAGCCGGCACACCGGGCAAGCGCCTCGCGCTTCCCAACGCCCGCGTCCTCATTCACCAGCCCTCCCTGTCCGGCGGCCAGGGCGGCCAGGCCTCCGACCTGGAGATCCAGGCAGCCGAGGTTATGCGGATGCGGTCCTGGCTTGAGGACACGCTGGCCAAGCACTCCGGCCGGACCCCCGAGCAGGTCAACAACGACATCGAACGCGACAAGATCCTCACCGCAGCCGAGGCGATGCAGTATGGCCTGATCGACCAGGTGCTGGATTCACGCAAGATGAAGCCCCAGGCAATCACCAAGTAGCTAAGCAGCAGTTCCCGACACCGGTGCGCCACTTGACGTGGCCGCACCGGTGTCTGCTTTCCACTCAATAGACCGAAAGTGACCTAGAGTGGAACATGTCACGGTTGGCCTCCCTGGGGAAGGTCCGTGATTCCAGTAACGGGTGCAGCGCTGCGCAGGCGAAGAACACAGCCGGCAGCAAAATACAAAGGGGTTCACATATGGCTCGGATTGGCGAGAGCACGGATCTGCTGAAGTGTTCTTTCTGCGGAAAGAGCCAAAAGCAGGTTCGGAAGCTCATTGCCGGGCCCGGTGTCTACATTTGCGACGAGTGCATTGAACTCTGCAACGAGATCATCGAGGAAGAACTCGCCGAAGTGGCCGACCTGGGCAGTTTTGAGCTGCCAAAACCCCGCGAAATCTTCGATTTCCTGCAGGAATACGTGATTGGCCAGGAGCCGGCCAAGCGTTCACTCGCCGTAGCGGTCTATAACCACTACAAGCGCATCCAGGCGGGCCACGCCCCTAAGAGCGGCAGCCTCGCCGAAGGGGTGCACCACGATGAGGTCGAGATCGCCAAGTCGAACATCCTGCTGATCGGGCCCACCGGCTGCGGCAAGACGTACCTTGCGCAGACGCTTGCCCGACGGCTCAACGTACCCTTCGCCGTCGCCGACGCCACCGCACTGACCGAAGCCGGTTACGTCGGCGAGGACGTGGAGAACATCCTCCTAAAGCTCATTCAGGCCGCTGACTACGACGTCAAGAAGGCCGAGCAAGGCATCATCTACATCGATGAGATCGACAAGATCTCACGCAAGAGCGAGAACCCCTCCATCACCCGGGACGTTTCCGGCGAGGGTGTGCAGCAGGCCCTGCTGAAGATCCTGGAAGGCACTGTCGCCTCGGTTCCGCCGCAAGGCGGCCGCAAGCACCCGCACCAGGAATTCATCCAGATCGATACCACCAATGTGCTCTTTATCGTGGCCGGTGCGTTCGCCGGTCTCGAGGAGATCATCGGCTCCAGGTCCGGCCGCAAGGGCATCGGATTCGGCGCCCCGCTCAACGAGGTCAAGAACAACACCGACTCCTACGGCGAGGTGATGCCTGAGGACCTGTTGAAGTTCGGGCTCATCCCTGAGTTCATCGGCCGCCTGCCCGTCATCACCACGGTCTCCAACCTGGACCGGGCGGCGCTCATCCAGATTCTGTCCACCCCCAAGAACGCCCTGGTGAAGCAGTACCAGAAGATGTTCCAGATCGACGGCGTTGAGCTGGTGTTCGACGAGGAAGCCCTTAACACGATCGCCGATCAGGCACTGGAACGCGGCACCGGGGCCCGAGGGCTTCGCGCCATCATGGAGGAGGTCCTGCTCCCTGTGATGTTTGACCTGCCGAGCCGCGAGGACATCGCCACAGTTGTTATCACGGAGGACGTCGTCTCCAAGAAGGCAGCGCCCACGTTGATCGCCCACGACCTCAAGCGCCGCAAGTCGGCCTGACCCGGAATAAACACGATGCGCCGGTCGCTGTCACCTATGGCGCGCCCGGGTGCTGGATCCGCAGCAGCGCATGTTTCCCGGCAGACTTCCTTAAGGAGAACAACCGTGTCTGAATCCCTGACCCAAGAAGCAACGACTAACCAAGCCGACTTCTGGTTCGACCCGATGTGCCCCTTCGCGTGGGTGACCTCCCGCTGGATTGGCGAGGTACAGGACGTCCGCGATATCAGCGTCCAGTGGCACGTTATGAGCCTGGCCGTGCTGAACGAGGGCCGTGAGGAGCTCCCGGAGGAGTACAAGGCGTTCCTCACCAAGGCTTGGGCCCCCGTGCGGGTTATCATGGCCGCGGCCCAGCAGCACGGCGAAAAATACGTGAAGGCGCTCTACGACGCCATGGGCACCAAAATCCACAACGAAGGCAATGCTGACATCGCCGAGGTTATCTCGAAGTCCCTCGCGGAGGTTGGCCTCCCGGCGGAGCTGGCGGCCGCCGGCCAGAGCGACGCGTTCGACGCCGAACTGCGCAGCAGCCACGAGGAAGGCATCTCGCTGGTCGGGCAGGACGTCGGCACACCGGTGGTCGCCTTCAACGGCACCGCCTTCTTTGGCCCGGTACTAACGCGCATTCCGCGCGGCGAGGAGGCCGGACGGCTCTGGGACGCCACAGTGACCCTGGCGTCGTTCCCGTACTTCTTCGAACTTAAGCGCAGCCGGACCGAAAGCCCCGTGTTCAGCTAGAAGCCCGCGGGACAACCAGAGCCCCGAAGGAACTACCCGCGTGTAGTTCCTTCGGGGCTCTTGCGTATCCGGCAGGGCAGGATCACAATTGAACTTACCCACTTCGGAAGAAGCGGGACGCGGGAACCAACGATTCAGTGACACTTATCCGACGCAGCCTACGGCACAGTCAGATGATGGCTACCAGTGACGAGGTAGGAAGACCTGGAAATCCAAGGATCCCGCCAGATTGCCTGAGACGTCACGTGGCAATCGAAAGTCGAAGCCCCACCAACGGCAAAACGCTGATGGGGCTTCCCCTTTGCCCAAAATGCGGGTTATTAGGACAAAATGCGGGTTGCCCCAAACCGGACCGGTTCACATCGCGCCCATTCAGCAGAGCCGCAGGAACAACTGGCCCGGCAGCGCTGTTGCCACCAATGGCAGGGCACCGCTCCGGGTGCCGTGTTGGCCGGCGTTCAGGCCGGCTGTCCCTTGTGACCACCTGCGACCATTGGAGTTCCATGCCCATCACAGCCCACCTTGACTTGACCCTCAAGGCAGAAGCCCTGCCCACGGCGGCGGAGGTGCTCCGCGGTATCCTCGGCGACACGCGCGCCTTCGACGGCTGCCTCGGTGTTGATGTCCTTGTCGACAGCCACGACCCCGCGCACTTTCTGGTGGTGGAACGGTGGGAATCGATTGAACACGACTCCGCTTACCGCGCGTGGCGCGCAGGCGCCGGCGCAAGCGGACTGGCGGAGTTGTTGGCCGCACCGCCGGTGCTGACGCACTTCGGGGCCGCAGCCGGGATCTGAGGCCCTGGAAGGCAAGGATCAGTCAGACCAAAAGAGGGTCCTCCGCCCGGCGGTAGCCGGGCGGAGGACCCTCTTTTGGCCTCCCGGGCGGACAGCCGTCAGGCTTGCCCGGTCTCCTCGACCGGGGCCAGGACAACATCGCCGACGGTCAGTTCGCCGTCGCCGCCCACGAGAATCAGTTCCCGGGCGTTGGCCGCGGCCTTCAGGTCGGCCAGGCCGGCTTTCAGTTGCGTTGTGAGGGACTCCGGAGCCGTGATGGTCGCCGACAGGACCTCGGTGCGCTGCTTGACCTTGGCCTCCGATTTGGCTTTCCGGATCCCGCTGAGCGCGGTCCCTACGGTGGCCAGCAACGTGGTGTCACCGTCGATTTCGACGGCGGAGGGCCACTGTGCACGGTGCACCGAACCCGTCCGCCACCAGCTCCAGACTTCCTCCGTGGCGAACGGCAGGAACGGGGCGAAGAGGCGCAGCAGGGTATCAAGGCTCGTCGCCAGTGCTGCCAGGACTGAAGCCTGTTCAGTCCCGCCTGCGGCACCGTAGGCGCGGTCCTTGATGAGCTCCACGTAGTCATCGGTGAAGTGCCAGAAGAAGCTCTCGGAAATCTGCAGGGCGCGGGCATAGTCGTAGTTTTCGAACGCCTTGGTGGCCAGGCGGACCACCTCGGAGAGCTGGGCCAGCACGGCCCGGTCCAGGGGGTTGCTGAGCACCGCGAGGTCAGCCGAAACGACGGAGTCTTCGGTGGCGCCGAGATTCAGCACAAACTTGGAGGCGTTCAGGAGCTTGATGGCCAGGCGCCGGCCGATCTTCATCTGCGCGATCTCATACGCGGTGTCCGCGCCGAGCTTGGCCGAGGCTGCCCAGTAGCGGACGGCGTCCGAACCGTATTCGTTGAGCACCTCGGTCGGGACGATCACGTTGCCCTTGGACTTGGACATCTTCTTGCGGTCCGGGTCAAGGATCCAGCCGGAGATGGCCGCGTGCTTCCACGGCGCGACGTCCTGCAGGGCATCCGCGCGGACGGCGGTGGAGAACAGCCACGTCCGGATGATGTCGTGGGCCTGCGGGCGGACGTCGAACGGAAAGACCTTGGCGAAGAGCGCCTCGTCGGTGCTCCAGCCACCCACGATCTGCGGTGTCAACGACGAGGTGGCCCAGGTGTCGAGCACATCGGCGTCGCCGGTGAAGCCCCCCGGCACGTCGCGCCGGGACTCTTCGTACCCCGGTGCCGCATCAGCCGCCGGATCCACCGGCAGCTGCGCGTCGGACGGGACGATCGGAGCTGCGAAGTCGGGGTTGCCGTCGGCGTCCAGCGGGTACCAGACGGGCACGGGCACACCGAAGAAGCGCTGGCGGGAAACGAGCCAGTCCCCGTTCAGTCCGGAGATCCAGTTCTCGTAGCGGGAACGCATAAATGCCGGGTGGAATTCGATTTCGTGGCCGCGGGCAATGAGCCGCTCACGGCGTTCGGCGTCACGGCCGCCGTTGCGGATGTACCACTGGCGTGACGTTACAACTTCAAGGGGCTTGTCGCCCTTCTCGAAGAAGTTCACCGGGTGCATGATCTTCTTCGGTTCGCCGTCGAGCAGTTCCGCTGCCGCCAGCAGCTCCACCACGCCTTCTTTGGCGCTGAACACGGTCTTGCCGGCGATCGCCTCGAAGTGGGCGCGGCCTTCGGCAGTGGTGATCCACTCCGGCGTCTCGCCCAGGATGCGCCCGTCACGGCCCACGATCGCGCGGGTGGGCAGCTGGAGTTCGCGCCACCAGGTGACGTCGGTGAGGTCCCCGAAGGTGCAGACCATGGCGATGCCGGAGCCTTTGTCCGCCTTGGCGAGCGGGTGGGCTTTGATTTCCACCTCGACGCCGAACAGCGGGGAGGTGACTTTTGTGCCGAACAGCGGCTTGTAGCGTTCGTCGTCGGGATTGGCCACGAGCGCGGAACAGGCGGCCAGCAGTTCCGGGCGGGTGGTCTCGATGAAGATCTTCTCGCCTCCTTCGGTGAAGAAGGGGAAGCGGTAGTACGCGCCGGCAACTTCGCGGTCCTCCAGCTCGGCCTGGGCCACAGCGGTGCGGAAGGTCACGTCCCACAGGGTGGGCGCCTCGGCCATGTACGCATCGCCGGCAGCCAGGTTCGCCAGGAAGGCACGCTGGGAGATGGCACGGGACTTGTCGTCGATGGTGCGGTACGTCAGGTCCCAGTCCACGGACAGGCCGAGGGTCTGGAACAGGTTCTCGAAGACCTTTTCGTCCTCGACCGCGAGCTGCTCGCAGAGTTCGATGAAGTTCCGGCGCGAGACGACGTCGAAGTCGCGCTGGTTTTTGGCCGGCTCCGCCGGGGGGCGGTAGCCGGCGTCGTATGCGGTCGTTGGGTCGCAGCGCACACCGAAGTAGTTCTGCACGCGTCGCTCGGTGGGCAGGCCGTTGTCGTCCCAGCCCATCGGGTAAAAGACATTCTTGCCGGTCATCCGCTGGTAGCGGGCCAGGACGTCGGTCTGGGTGTAGGAGAACATGTGGCCGACGTGCAGCGAACCCGACGCGGTGGGCGGGGGAGTATCGATCGAGTAGACCTGCTCCCGGGTGGTGTCCGGGTTGAACTTGTAGGTCCCGTCGTCAAGCCAGCGCCGGGTAAGCGCGGTTTCCAGCCCTTCCAGGGCGGGCTTGTCCGGAACATTGATGGGGGCGGTGGTGGGCGTGTCTGTACCCTGCGTGTCTTCAGCCATGGGGCAATTCTTCCATGGCCGGAGGACCCCGCAGGGCAACGGCGGGAAGGCGGGGCATCAACACCGAAGTCGGATCGATTGTCTGTACGCCTGTCCTTACACGATTCCGCCACCGAGAACCGTGTCAGATACCTACCAAAGACAGACGCAAATTCCGTAGGGTATTCGAAATGTGATTGCGATCACGTTCGATTGACGTTCTAGTGGAGGAATGTCAATTTACCAAGCGCTGCCAACACAAGCTGCCTCCGACGAGATCGGCTGGCTGTCGGCCGTAGAAAGCGCGGCAGATACGGTCTTTCAGCCGGTCACCGAGACTTTCTCAAATATTGTCTTTTTCCCCATCACTATCGGTGAGGTGAGCTTTCCGGCCGTCGTGGCCTGGCTCATCGCCGCCGGTGTGATCTTCACGGTCTACTTCGGCTTTATCCAGTTCCGCGGTCTCAAGACCTCCCACGAGGTGATCCGCGGCCATTACTCGTCAAAATCCGATCCCGGCGAGGTTCCGCACTTCCACGCGTTGACCTCGGCACTGTCCGGCACCGTGGGGCTGGGCAACATCGCCGGCGTCGGCGCGGCTATGGCGCTCGGTGGCCCCGGAGCGACATTCTGGATGATCCTTGCCGGTCTGCTTGGCATGGCCACGAAGTTTGCCGAGTGCACCCTCGGGGTCAAATACCGGGAAGTCCACGCTGACGGGACGGTGACGGGCGGGCCGTTCAAGTACCTGCCCATCGCGTTCAAGAAGTTCGGACGGTTCCCGGCCAAGACGCTCACCGGCATCTTCGCAGTCGCCATCCTGATCTTCGGTATCGCCGGCGGCAACATGTTCCAGGCAAACCAGACGTTCGCCCAGGTACAAAACGTCACGGGCGGCGAGGACGGTCCGCTCGGCAGCGCCGGGGCCGCGTTGATCTTTGGGGTCGTCCTGGCCGCCCTGGTGGCCGCCGTGATCCTAGGCGGCATCAAGTCGATCGGGGCCACCACCAGCAAACTCGTCCCGGCCATGGGAATTATCTACGTACTCGCCTGCCTGTTCGTCATCCTCGCCAACCTGGACCATGTCCCCGCCGCAATGGGATCGATCATTGGCGGTGCGTTCAATCCGCAAGGCCTCACCGGCGGCGTCGTCGGCGTGATGATCGTGGGCTTCCAGCGCGCCGCGTTCTCCAACGAAGCCGGCCTGGGGTCAGCCGCCATTGCCCACTCTGCCGTCAAGACCACCCGGCCCGTGAGCGAAGGCTTTGTGGCCATGTTCGAACCCCTCATCGACACGGTGGTCATCTGTACCATGACAGCACTCGCCATCATCATCGGCGGTGCACCGAGCTTCCAGGCCGGCATGGATCAGGTACAGGCCGGGAAGGGCGCCCCCGACGGCGTCATTCTGACCTCTGACGCCTTTGCTACCGTGCTCCCGTGGTTTCCCGCAGTGCTGGCCGTGGCAGTCTCGCTGTTCGCCTTCTCCACCCTGATCACCTGGTCCTATTACGGGCTCAAGGCCTGGGAATACCTCTTCGGCCGGAGCAAGGCCTCCGAGGTCAGCTACAAGTGCGTCTTCCTGTTCTTTACCGTCGTGGGAACCGTGCTGACCTTCACCCAGGTGCTGAACTTCGCCGACGCTGCACTGTTCGTCTGCGCCTTCGTGAACCTGCTTGGGGTCTACCTGCTGCTGCCGGTCATCAAGCGCGAAATGAAGGAGTACCTCGCCGACCGGAAGAGCGGCAAGCTCAAGGTCCTCGGCCTCGAGGACGAGGACCTGGAATCCAGCACCGTGCGCTGATCCACTAGGGTGGTGCCATGACTGAGGGAATCCAGCACAAAGCGGCAGTAGTAACCGGCGCCAGCACCGGAATCGGCGAGGCCACCGTGCGGGCGCTCCGGAGCGCGGGCTGGACGGTGTACGCCGTGGCCCGCCGCGCGGACCGGTTGGCGGCGCTCGCCGCGGAAACCGGCGCCGTCGCCCTTCCGGCGGACGTGACCGACGACGCCGCCGTTGCCCGGCTGGTGGACGAGGTGACCCGCGCCGGCGGGATCGACACCCTGATCAACATTGCCGGCGGCGCCCGCGGCGCGGACACGGTGGCCGGGGCAAAGACCGAGGACTGGGAATGGATGTTCGAGGTCAACGTTCTCGGCACCTTAAAGCTCATCCGGGCCTTCCTGCCGATGCTGCGTGCGGTTGGCGAGGGTACGGTCCTGAATCTGACGTCAACGGCCGGGCTGTCCGCTTATGAGGGGGGCGGCGGTTATAACGCGGCAAAGTTCGGCCAGCACGCGCTGACCGGTGCGCTGCGCCTCGAAGAGGCCGAACACAACCTCCGCGTTATTGAGGTGGCCCCCGGCCTGGTGCAGACGGAGGAGTTCGCCCTGAACCGCCTCGGGGACCAGGCCTCTGCCGCCAAGGTCTATCAGGGAGTTGAGAAGCCGCTCACCGCAGCGGATGTCGCGGACGTCGTCCGCTACGCCGTCACGGCGCCGCACCACGTGAACCTCGACCAGATTGTGATCCGGCCGGTCGCGCAGGCCGCCAACCACAAGCTGATCCGCAAAAACTAGGCGGGGTCCGCCGGGGTCCGCCGGGGTCCGGACTGGCTAGGCGGGGTCCGCCGGACTCTGGCCGGGTCCGGACTGGCCGGCCGGAAACCGGACGCCCGGCGTTCATCTGCACTTGGCTCTGCCGTGGGCCAGGGGTGGTGCGCTGTTGGCCGCGGGCGGGGACCGTGGCGGGTGCAACTGCACACCACCAGAGTGGAGACTCATCCCTATGCGCACCACGACCAAGCTCGGCGCCGCAGTACTGAGCGCTGCCCTGCTCCTCGCCACCACGGCCCAGGCCGACGCCGCCGATACCCGTTCCCGCGATTCGGGCCCAGGCGCCGACCACCACTTTGACCTTCAGGCGCACCGCGGCGGCATCGGTCTCACCGTCGAGTCGACGCTGGCATCGTTCGCGAAGGGCCTCGAGACCGGTATCTCGACGCTTGAACTTGACCTCCAGATCACCAAAGACGGCCGCGAGGTGATCACCCACGACCGCAAGATCAGCGACAAAAAGTGCCAGGACACTGCGCCGGTGACGGCGGGCGACCCGCAGTTTCCCTACGTCGGCAAATACGTCAAGGACCTGACCTTCGCACAGGTCCGGAGCCTGGACTGCGGCTCGCTGACCCAGCCTCAATTCCCGGGCCAGGCAGCGTCCCCAGGCGCCAAAATGCCCACCCTCGCCGAGGTCTTTGCGCTGGCCCGGTCCTACCGTGCCAGCCAGGTCCGGTTCAATATCGAAACGAAGGTCGAAGCCGGAGCGCCGGAGGAGACCGCCCCGCGGGAGCAGTTCGTGGACGTCGCGCTGCAGGAAATCAACAAGGCGCACATGCAAAGCCGGGTCTCCATCCAAAGCTTCGACTGGGGCTCGCTGCGCCTGGTCCGGGAACGCCAGCCGCAGATCCCCACCGTTGCCCTGACCAACAAGGACTTCCTTGAGGCCGGCCAGCCCGGCAGCTCGCCGTGGCTCGGCGGTATCGACGCGGACGACTTTGGCGGGGATCTGGTCGCGGCCGCGGCCTCCCTTGGGGTCACTGCCGTGTCCCCGGTACACGGCACGCCCCAGGATGGCGCAGTCACCGATCAGGACTACGTCCCGTATGTCACCGCCGACATGGTCAGCCGGGCACACGCCGCCGGCATGCAGGTCATTCCGTGGACCGTCGACGACAAGCCCACCATGCGCGCCCTGATCGCCCTCGGGGTAGACGGCCTCATCACGGACTACCCCGACCGGCTGCGGGACGTTATGGCCGAATCCGGCATAAAGCTGCCGCGCAGTTTCGAGCTCAAGACCGGCCGCTGAGCGGCCGTAGCGCACCGACGGGCTTGGTTACCCCGTGGTCGATAATGACCGCGGGGTGGCCCGGCCCAGGATCCTGAGCAGCGGGACTCGGTGCAGGCACAACGGAGCCGCGACAGTTGTTAGACTTCTTGTAGCAGCTTCGACCCGGCCATCACCGGTGAGCTTCCGGAAGAACGTCCTCATGCCGCTTTCAGCGGACCGGGACCGGTAGAACCGGACGGGTAAGCCCGTCACAGCAGTAATGAGCGGCCGCCGCCGTTGGTCCCTCCAAGGGGCGCACGCGGTGACGGTAAGTGAGGTGGTACCGCGGTGCCGGTGTTGTCGAAAGACAGTGCAGGAGCCGTCCTCGCATCCTGAATGAATCCACTTGTTCACTAGCTCAACCCAGGATGTCGAGATGACTTACTACCCGAAGGCCTCCGCTGCTCCGTCCGGCGCAGGCGCCACCACCTCTGCCGCGAGCACCTCTGGTGTACCGGCCTCCGTGAAGTTCCCGGAGATCGAAGAGCGCATCCTCAGGTACTGGGATGAGGACGGCACGTTCCAGGCCAGCATCGATCAGCGCGACTCCGACCGTCCCGGCGGAAAGCCCGGCAGCAACGAGTTCGTTTTCTACGACGGCCCGCCCTTCGCCAACGGCCTGCCGCACTACGGCCACCTGCTGACCGGCTACGCCAAGGACCTCGTGGGCCGCTACCAGACCCAGCGCGGCCGCCGCGTCGAACGCCGCTTTGGCTGGGACACCCACGGGCTGCCCGCCGAGCTGGAAGCCATGAAACAGCTGGGCATGACTGATAAAACCCAGATCGAGGCGATGGGCATCGACAAGTTCAACGACGCCTGCCGCGCCTCGGTGATGAAGTACGCCGACGAATGGAAGAGCTACGTCACCCGCCAGGCGCGCTGGGTCGACTTCGAGAACGACTACAAAACACTCAACGTCGAGTACATGGAGTCCGTGCTCTGGGCCTTCAAACAACTGCACGAAAAGGGCCTCACCTACAACGGCTACCGGGTGCTGCCGTACTGCTGGAAGGACGAGACGCCGCTGTCCAACCATGAACTGCGGATGGACGACGACGTCTACAAAAACCGCCAGGACCAGACCGTTACGGTCACCTTCCCCATCACTGCTGGGGACTCGGAACTGTCAAAGCAGCTCGCCGGGGTCCAGGCGCTCGCCTGGACCACCACACCCTGGACGCTGCCCACGAACCTGGCGCTCGCGGTCGGGCCCGCCATCACCTATGTTGTGCTGCCGGCCGGGCCGCAGGGAATCAAAGCCGCATCCGCCGACGCCCCGGTCACCGGGCGTTTCCTGCTCGCCGGGGACCTCCTTGGCGCCTACGCCAAGGACCTCGGCTACGGCGACGGCGCCGAGGGTGTGGCGGCTGCCGAAGCCGCCGTCACCTCCCGGCACACCGGCGTCGAGCTCGAAGGGCTGACCTACGAACCGCTCTGGGACTACTTCTCCGACGCTGAGAAGTACGGCACCGAGAACGGCTGGCGCTTTCTTGTGGCGGACTACGTCACCACCACCGACGGCACCGGCATCGTCCACCAGGCACCCGCCTACGGTGAAGACGACCAGAAAGTCTGTGAAGAAGCCGGGATCCCCGTGGTCCTCTCGGTCGACGAGGGGGCGAAGTTCCTGCCGCTGTTCGGCCAGGGCGACCTAGCCGGGATCGCCGGGCTGCAGGTCTTCGAAGCCAACAAGCCCATCACCCAGGTACTTCGCGCCCAGGGCCGCCTGGTCCGCCAAGCCAGCTACGAGCACAGCTACCCGCACTGCTGGCGCTGCCGCAACCCGCTGATCTACCGTGCCGTGTCCTCCTGGTACGTGGAGGTTACCAAGTTCAAGGACCGGATGTCCGAGCTGAACCAGGAGATCAACTGGATCCCGGGCAACGTCAAGGACGGCCAGTTCGGCAAATGGCTCGCCAACGCCCGCGACTGGTCGATCAGCCGGAACCGTTACTGGGGCAGCCCCATCCCGGTCTGGCAGTCCAGCGATCCGGACTACCCGCGCACCGACGTCTACGGCTCGCTCGCCGAGATCGAAGCCGACTTCGGCCGCCTGCCGCTGAACAACGACGGCCAGGTCGACCTGCACCGGCCGTTCATTGACGAACTGACCCGCCCGAACCCGGATGATCCGCGGACCCCGGCGGAAGGCCAATCCGTCATGCGCCGGGTCGAGGATGTTCTGGACGTCTGGTTCGACTCCGGGTCCATGCCCTACGGTCAGGTCCACTACCCGTTCGAGAACGAGGAATGGTTCGACACCCACAACCCGGCGGACTTCATCGTCGAGTACATCGGCCAGACCCGCGGCTGGTTCTACATGCTGCACATCCTCTCCACCGCGCTGTTCGACCGGCCCGCCTTCCGCAACGTCATCAGCCACGGCATCGTCCTGGGCTCGGACGGGCAGAAGATGTCCAAGAGCCTGCAGAACTACCCTGACGTTTCCGAGGTCCTGGACCGGGACGGCTCGGACGCGATGCGCTGGTTCCTGATGTCCAGCCCGATCCTGCGCGGCGGGAATCTCGTAGTCACCGAGCAGGGCATCCGCGAGGGCGTCCGCCAGGTCATCCTGCCGCTGTGGAACGTCTACAGCTTCTTCACGCTGTACACGAACGCATCGAACGCAGTGGATGGAACAGCGTCTGGCTACGATGCCAAGCTGCGCCACGACGGCTACGCCGACACCCTGGACCAGTACCTGATGGCCAACACCGGCGACCTGGTCCGGAACATGACCGCCCAGTTGGACAGCTACGACATCTCCGGCGCCTGCGACGAACTGCGCAGCTACCTGGACATGCTCACGAATTGGTACGTCCGCCGCAGCCGGCAGCGCTTCTTCGACGAAAACCCCGACGCCTTCGACGCGCTCTACACGGCGCTGGAGACGGTGTGCCGGGTCGCGGCCCCGCTGCTGCCACTGGTCTCCGAGGAGATCTGGCGCGGCCTCACCGGCGGGCGCTCCGTGCACCTGGCCGACTGGCCGGACGCGGACCTGTTCCCGGCCAACCCGGGACTCGTCGAGGCGATGGATAAGATCCAGCAGATCTGCTCCACCGGATCCTCACTGCGCAAGGCCGCCAACCTCCGGGTCCGGCTGCCGTTGCAGGAACTCACTGTTGTGGCACCGGGCGCCGACGCGCTGGCGGGCTTCGCCGGTGTTGTCGCCGACGAACTGAACCTGCGGTCCGTCCGCCTGCTCGACGCCGGGAGCGCCTCGCCGGCGGAGTTCGGGATCGAGCAGAAGCTCGTAGTCAACGCCCGGGCCGCCGGGCCGCGGCTGGGGAAGAACGTCCAGCAGGCCATCAAGGGCGCCAAGTCCGGCGACTGGTCAGTCAGCGATGCAGGTGTTGTGACCGTCGGCGGGCTCGATCTTGAGCCGCAGGAATACACCCTGGAAACCGTCGTCGCCGAAGCCGCTGAAGGCGCCGGTTCCCGCGCGGCAGCCGTGCTCCCGGGCGGTGGGTTTGTGGTGCTCAACACCGAGGTCACACCCGAGCTCGAGGCCGAGGGCCTGGCCCGGGACATGGTCCGTAGCATCCAGCAGGCCCGCAAGGACGCCGGGCTCAATGTCAGCGACCGGATCATGACCACCGTCGCGGCGCCCGTGGACGTCATCGACGCCATCCGGGTGCACGAAAACCTGGTATCCACCGAAACGCTCACCGTGGAACTCCGGCTGTCCTCCAACGGAGACGGCACCGAGTTGCACATCGCCGTCGAGAAAATTGAGGCCTAAGCCATGACCGACGAATTCTCCGTAGAAAGTGTCTACGCCGAGCTGCTGGGGCGTGCCCCGGAAAACAAGATGGAGCCGCGGCTGGCCCCGCTGCACCGGGCGATGGACATCCTGGGGGAGCCGAACAAGGCGTTCCCGATCATCCACGTCACCGGCACCAACGGAAAGACCTCGACTGCCCGGATGATCGAGGCCGGGCTCCGCGCCCACGGCCTGAGCACCGGGCGCTACACGAGCCCGCACCTGTCCAAGGTCACCGAACGGATCAGCATCGACGGCGCTCCGGTGCCGGATGAGACGTTCGTTCGGATCTGGGACGAGATCCGGCCCTACCTTGCCATCGTGGACAGCGAACTTGAGGCCGCGGGCCAGCCCCGGCTGACCTACTTCGAATGCCTCACCATACTGGGCTTCGCAGTCTTCGCCGACCAGCCGGTCAACGTAGCCGTCATTGAGGTTGGCTTGGGCGGGATCACCGACGCGACCAACGTCGGGGACGGCGAGGTCTTTGTGGTCACGCCCATCTCGCTGGACCACACGGACCTGCTGGGCGAGACAACCGAGGAGATCGCCCACGAAAAGGCCGGCATCATCAAGCCGGGCGGCTTCCTGGTCAGCGCCGCGCAGCCCCGGGACGCGGCCCAGGTGCTGCTGGAGAAAGCCAAGGAAACGGCCGTCCCGTTCCGCTTTGAGGGCGTTGAGTTCGGCGTCGAAAACCGCACCGTCGCCGTCGGCGGCCAGATGGTCACCATCCAGGGCATCGCGGGCCGCTACGAGGACCTTCTTGTGCCCCTGCACGGGGCCCACCAGGCCGAGAATGCGGCCGTCGCGATCGCTGCGCTGGAGGCTTTCTTCGGCGCTGAAAAGCCGCTCGACCCCGGGCTGGTGCAGGAGGCCTTCGCCTCGGTCACCTCGCCGGGCCGGCTCGAAGTGGTGCGGACCGCACCGACCATCATCGTGGACGCCGCGCACAACCCCGAAGGTATCAGGGTCTCGGCCGAAGCCATCCATGAAGCGTTCAGCTTCACAAAGCTTGTGGTGGTGGTCGGCGTGCTGCGGGAAAAGGACGCCGAGGAAATCCTGCGCCAACTCAAGGAATCCCTAGGCGGGCTCTCCGCAGAGTACTGCTTCACCCAGTCCAATTCGCCCCGCGCCGTGCCGGCCGAGGACCTTGCGGAACTCGCGGTGGACCTCGGGTACGGCGAGGACACCATCCACGTGGCCGAGAAGCTCGACGACGCCCTCGAATGGGCGGTGGAACGCGCCGAAGCCAATGACGATCTCGCCGGCGGCGTCCTGGTCACCGGCTCCATCACGCTCGTCGCGGAAGCCCGGATCCTGCTCGGAAAGGCGGACGCGTAGACCATGGCGAAACTTACCAAGGCCCAGCGCGAGTGGCGCCCCGGTATGCCCAAAAAACGCCGCTCCACCAAGGTTATGTTCGCCTCCACGGTGCTGCTCCTTGAAGCGTTTGTGATCCTTTTCGGCACCCTTACCGTGTTCGGGCTGCGGCGGGACGAATTCCCGCCGGTCCTGATCTTCTCCGTTGGCATCGCGTTGAGCCTCATCTACGCCTTCACCTGCGCGGTGCTTTCCCGGCCGTGGGGTGTGGCGCTGGGCTGGATCCTGCAAATCGTGCTGATCCTGGCAGGGATCCTGGAACCGGCGATGTTCCTGGTCGGTGGCCTCTTCGCGCTGGCCTGGTGGTACGGCATCCGCACCGGCATCCGGATTGACCGGGAAGCCGCCCAGCGGGACCACGACCAGGCCGCCTGGGACGCATCCCACCCCGAGGGCCAAAGCAACTAGACTTATTTCCGAACCCCACCCCTACACATTGGAGCAGCTGTGAGCATTGAGCGCACCCTCGTCCTGATCAAGCCCGACGGCGTTAGCCGCAACCTGACAGGCAGCATCATCGCCAGGATTGAAGCCAAGGGCTACACCCTGGCCGAGCTGAAGAAGGTTGATGCGAGCCGCGAACTGCTGGAGCAGCACTACGAGGAGCACATGGGCAAGCCGTTCTACGAGCCGCTCGTCGAGTTTATGCTCAGCGGTCCGGTAGTAGCCGCGATTTTCGAGGGACACCGCGTGATCGAGGGTTTCCGCTCGCTCGCCGGCACCACCGACCCCACGACGGCGGCGCCGGGCACCATCCGCGGCGACTTCGGCCGCGACTGGGGCCTGAAGGTCCAGCAGAACCTCGTTCACGGCTCGGACTCGGCGGAGTCCGCGGAGCGCGAAATCAAGATCTGGTTCTAAGGTCCTGACCGCCCAGCCGCGAGGTGACAGCTAAGGCCAATGTTCGATTCGAACATTGGCCTTAGCTGTCACCTCGCGGCGGTTAACCGGTGTACTTCGGCTCAGTAGCCGGAGGTTCCGATGAAGACCTGGATAAACGCGAAGAAAATGGTGGCAACCACGGCGACGTAAAGCAGCGCGGTGAGGACCCAGCCGGAGTCGCCCAGGATCCTGGTTGGGCCCGCCGGCAGCCTGATCACGCCGTGCGTTACGTTGCGGACTGTGACCCAGACGAAGAGCGGAATCATGGCGGCCCAGACGATCATGCAGAACGGGCAGAGGATATGGATGGAGTACAGCGCCTGCGACCAAAGCCAGACCACAAAACCGAAGCCAAGGGTTACGCCGGCCTGCAAGCCCAGCCAGTACCAGCGGGCAAACGCGGCTCCGGAGAGGATTCCCATGGCTGTGGTGATGATGACCGCAAAGGCCACGATCCCCATAAGCATGTTGGGGAAGCCGAACACCGAACCCTGCCAGGTCTGCATAACCTGCCCGCAGGAGATCCATGGGTTCACATCGCAGACTGTTACATGGTTCGGATCCTTGAGTACCTCGAGCTTTTCCAGTACCAGGGCCCCGGAGGCCAGCCAGCCAACGACGCCGGTGATCAGCAGGAGCCACGCGAACGGGCGGTCGCGGGTCATCGGCGGCAGCTGACGTGCGTCGGCTGAGGTGCCGCGGCGTTGCTGCCGCACGGCTGCCTCGTCGGTGGCGCTGGAGATGCTGGGCATGGAATGGATGTCCTTCGCTTGGATGCAACTGGTCCGATTGTATCGCCGGACCCTGGAGGGAGTCCGGACGCTGTTGCCTTCATGGGGGATTCGGTCCACGGTGCAGGCCGGATGCCCCGCTTACGCCTGCTCGGACGTGTCCTGTGAGACAATGATCGTGGCTGGAACCCGATCCACATCCGGGTCCCGGTCCGGCGATTTTGTTCCCAAGACCGCCAATGATGAGCAGGGAGCCACGGATCCTCTGATCCAGGCTGTCCCGCAATGCCATTGGACGGCACCTGGTTGTGGTGTGTAGATCAACGGGTTTCAGAGCAATTCCGCCGGCTCTCCAGGGCTGCCGCACCCCACTGCCGGTGCGAACCTGAGGGTATTCAATTGACTTCTGTCAATGCCCGCGGGTGTTGACAAATATTTGCCTCAACGGGTGCCGGATGTGGCGGCATGTCAGGGGCAGGAGTGTCGCCATATATGGATAATGACCAGGTTGTAACAGGCAACGAAGACGTGCTGGCCGCAAGTGCCGGGGCAGCTGATGAATCAGCGGCCGCGTCACCGCCGAAACGGCCCGTCCGGACCCGCCGCAAGACCCTTCCCAAAAGCGGTACAGGCGCCGCGGAGACCGTCGCGGACACCGCGGTCCCCGCGGAGGTGCCGGACGCTCCGGCCGCCGAAACCAAGGCCCCCGCCCGCCGCTCCCGCGCCCGCAAGGTAGCCGAGCCGGCCGAATCCGTTCCTGCTGCGGACCCGGCACAGACCCCGGACGTTCCCTCTGATGTCCCTGCCGGAATGACAGCCGCAGCCGAGGCCGCCGACGCCCCGGCCGAAAAGCCCGTCCGTCGCCGCGCCAGCCGCGCCAAGGCCAAGGCCCCGGCCGCAGGGACCGCAGCTGACGGGGCCGCCAGTGCGGAACCGGAAGCCGCCGCCACGGAAACCGCAGGCGTTACCGCCGCCGCCAGCCCGGTCGCGGATGAAACTGCCGCCGAGGCCCCGGCAGCAGCCCCAGCCGCCCCGGCAGCTGAAAGCCCGGCAGCTGAAAGCCCGGCTGCTGAAGCCCCGGCGGAAGCCTCGGCTGCCGCTTCGCTGTTCATGGAGCCGGGAGCGGTCACCTCGATGATCTTCCAGGCACCCGACCTGGCCGCCGCGGCCCGCCCTGTCCCGGCCCCGGCTGCCGCCGCAGCGGAAGCTGACGACGACGACGACGAAGAAGGCGAGAGCGAGGACGCCGGAAGCCGCCGCCGTCGCCGCAGCCGCGGTCGCCGCGGCCGCAGCAGCCGTGGAGCTGAGAGCGAACCGGGATCCGAAGACGAATCCGACGACGCGGATGACGCTGAAGAAGGCACTGGCGAGCAGCTCGAAGACGGCGTGACCTCCCGCCGCCGTCGCCGCCGCCGTCGCGGCGAGCAGGATCTGGAACTGACCGGCGGGGAGGACGACGACCCGCCCAACACGGTGACGCGCGTCCGCGCGCCGCGCACAGCCAGCGAGGCTCCGGTGAACAACCGTGTCACCTCGCTCAAGGGCTCCACCCGCCTGGAGGCGAAAAAGCAGCGCCGCCGCGAATCCCGCGATACCGGACGCCGCCGCACCGTCATCACCGAGGCCGAGTTCCTGGCCCGGCGCGAATCGGTGGACCGCCAAATGATCGTCCGCCAGCGCGATGACAGAATCCAGATCGGCGTCCTCGAGGACGGCGTGCTGGCCGAGCACTTTGTCTCGAAGACCCAGCAGGATTCCCTGATCGGCAACGTCTACCTGGGCAAGGTCCAGAACGTACTGCCGTCGATGGAAGCCGCCTTCGTCGACATCGGACGCGGCCGCAACGCCGTGCTGTACGCCGGCGAGGTCAATTGGGAGTCCGTCAACCTCGAGGGCAAGCAGCGCCGGATCGAGAACGCGCTGAAGTCCGGCGACTCCGTGCTGGTCCAGGTCACCAAGGATCCCGTCGGGCACAAGGGCGCCCGCCTCACAAGCCAGATCTCGCTGCCCGGCCGCTACCTCGTCTACGTACCCGGCGGTTCCATGACCGGAATCTCGCGCAAGCTGCCCGACGTCGAACGCAACCGCCTCAAGCGGATCCTCAAGGACCGCCTGCCCGAGGATGCGGGCGTTATTGTGCGCACCGCCGCGGAGGGTGCGTCCGAGGAAGAACTCACGCACGACATCAACCGGCTCCGTGCCCAGTGGGAAGGGATCGAGGGCCAGTCGAGCTCAACCAAGATCCTTGCCCCCGAACTGCTCTACGGCGAACCCGATCTGACCATCAAGGTAGTCCGTGATGTCTTCAACGAGGACTTCTCCAAGCTGATCGTCTCCGGTGAGGAAGCGTGGGACACCATCGAGGCCTACGTCACCTACGTAGCCCCCGACCTTGTCGGCCGGCTGGAGAAATGGACCAAGGACTCGGACATCTTCGGTGCCTGGCGCATCGACGAGCAGATCCACAAAGCACTGGACCGCAAGGTTTTCCTGCCCTCCGGCGGCTCGCTCGTAATCGACCGCACCGAAGCCATGACAGTGGTGGACGTCAACACCGGCAAGTTCACCGGCAGCGGCGGCAACCTTGAGGAAACCGTCACCAAAAACAACCTCGAAGCGGCCGAAGAAGTTGTCCGGCAGCTCCGGCTCCGCGACATCGGCGGCATTATCGTGATCGACTTCATCGACATGGTGCTTGAATCGAACCGGGACCTGGTACTGCGCCGCATGGTGGAGTGCCTGGGCCGGGACCGGACCAAACACCAGGTCGCGGAGGTGACTTCGCTGGGCCTCGTGCAGATGACGCGGAAGCGGATGGGTACCGGGCTGCTGGAAGTTTTCGGCGAACAGTGCGAGGCCTGCGCCGGCCGCGGCATTGTGACCCACGACGAGCCGGTGGAGCACCGCCGCGCCAACGTCGTTGCCGCCGAGCATCACATTCCCCGTGCGGAGCAGCCTGCCCCCCCGCGGACCGAACGCAAGAGCCGCCGCCGCGGACGGGGCGGCCAGGGCACGGACGAACAGTCGGTGCCGGCCGCAGCGCACCCCGAGCCCACCGACGCCGAACGCCATGCCAAGGCCGAGGCGACCCGCCACGCGCTGGCGAATATCGCTGCGGCGGCGCATGCTGCCCATCTGCATGACGATGAAGCGGCCACGGGAGTCGACGCCGGGGTCCGCCAGGCCGCTGTTGAGGCAGCCGTCGAGCTGGCCGCAACGGAGGAGGCTGCCGGACGTCCCGGCGCCGTGCTGACCTTCGGCGGCGAACAAGTCGCACTGCCGTTTGTGGAGCATGCCGACGAGTCGGGTGCGCCCGCGCTGACCATGGACCTGCTGACCGAGGCTTTCGCCCAGCTGGGTGACAGCGGGGAAGTCTCCGCGGCGGATCCCGCTGCACCGGCTGCGAAGGCGGCCGCAGCCCGGACTGCACCGGCGGCTCCGGCGCGTGCCGGCGGAACCGGCCCGGGCCGCGCCCAGGCGCCAGGCTCCCAGACGGAGGCGGCCCCCGAGGCCGGCGCCTCCCGTGCCCGCCGCGGACGGCGCAACCGCAGCGCCAGCCGCGCGCAGGGAGCAGCCAACGAAACCTCGGTAGAGCAGCGCCGGGCGGCGCCGCAGGCTGCCGTTTCGGTACACGAGGCAAAGGCCCCGGCAGCAGCAACAACGCCGACGGCCAAACCGGCCACAAACGAACCGATTATCCTCGGCGTCGGCGTTCCGGCCTCGGAACTCTAACCCCAAGAAAGTTCGGGAAGGCCGCGGGTGCGGTCCGGGCCGCGTAGCAATACGCCAGGTTCGGGCCGTGCCCGCGACTTCGTTAAAGGATGCGGCTAGGCTTGGTCCCTGACACGGGGTGCCGCGCATCGAGCCGGCTGAGATCCAGACCCGTTGAACCTGTCCGGTTAGCACCGGCGAAGGGATGTCTCCCATGACCGCCGCCTCCCCGTTTCTTCCCGCTGTCCCAGCAGCCCCGGCATCCCGGATCCCGCGGGTGCTCACGATCGCAGGCTCGGACCCCTCCGGCGGTGCCGGGATCCAGGCGGACCTGAAGAGCATTGCCGCGCATGGCGGCTACGGCATGGCCGCCATCACCGCCCTGACCGCACAGAACACACGCGGCGTCAGCGCCATCCACGTCCCGCCGGCAGATTTCCTGACCGCCCAGCTTGACGCGGTCAGCGCCGACATCCGGATCGACGCCGTCAAGATCGGGATGCTGGGGGACGCCGCCGTGATCGACGCCGTCCGGACCTGGCTGGCGAAGGTCAGGCCCGCCATTGTGGTGCTGGACCCCGTGATGGTGGCCACAAGCGGTGACCGGCTGCTGCAGGCGCCCGCCGAATCGGCGCTGCAAGAACTGCTGCCCTACGCGGACCTGATCACGCCGAACCTCGCCGAACTCGCGATTCTGCTCAACGAACCCGTCGCCGGCAACTGGGCTGCGGCGCTGGAACAGGGCAAGCGGCTTGCCGCCGGCACCGGCACGACCGTCCTGGTGAAGGGCGGCCACCTCGACGGCACCGGCGCTGCGGGCGGAGCCGGCGAGCACGGCGACGGCTGCCCGGACGCGCTCGTCAACACCTGCGGGGTCCTGGCCCGGCACGTCATAGTAGTACCGGGGGAGCGGGTCCGCACCAGCAACAGCCACGGAACGGGATGCTCACTGTCCGCGGCGATGGCGACCGTGCAGGCCCGGGTCGGGGACTGGGAGGCCGCCTTGCGGGAAGTTAAGCCGTGGCTGGAAGGGGCGCTGCGCACCTCGGCGGACCTCGACGTCGGCAGCGGCAACGGCCCGGTCCATCACTTCCACCATGTCCAGCATCAGACCGCCCATCACGGTACGGGTGCCGGCGGCGGCGAACTGCACCGGGTCCCTGCCGCGGGTGAATTCGCCCGTGGACTGCGGGAAACCGCTGCTGCCGACCTCGAGGCCATCTACGGCCTGGACTTCATCACGGCCCTGGCGGACGGGTCCTTGCCGGAGCAGGACTTCGCGTACTACCTCGGACAGGACGCCCTGTACCTGAACGGCTATTCGCGGGTCCTCTCCCGGGCCGCCGCGATCGCACCCACGGAAGACGAACAGCTCTTCTGGACCCGCTCCGCACAGAATTGCCTCAGCGTCGAAGCCGAACTGCACCGGACCTGGCTGCGCGGACGCACGGCGGAGCGGACGCTCGGACCGGTCACCAAGTCCTACGTAGACCACCTTCTGGCCGCCTCGGTCACCGGGAGCTACGGAGTGCTGATCGCTGCGGTACTGCCGTGCTTCTGGCTCTATGCCGAGGTGGGACAGGCACTGCACAACCGGTTCCTCGCCGCGGGTGCGCCGCAATCGCACCCCTACGCCGCGTGGCTGCGCACCTACGCCGATCCGGAGTTCGCCGACGCCACCCGGCAGGCCATCGCCCACACCGACACCGCAGCCCGGGCGGCCTCACCCGGCGAACGGGACGCCATGACCGTGGCCTTCCGGCAGTCCGCCCGCTACGAAGTGGACTTCTTCGACGCGCCGCGCGTGCACGCCTGAGCCGCGGGACAGCAGGGAGCCTGTACGATAGGGAGGCGCGGTTCCGGAAGTCGTTGCGGCAACGTCCTGTCCATACAGGGTGTCACCTAGCACGTACCTCCCTTCGGAACCAGCCTCATTTGCGGCCGAAGGCAAAATTAGCGTAGTCTAGATCTTCGGTGCTTACGCCAACACTTGGGTTATGACCTTGAGGACGCTCCACTTGATTTCAGGTGCGAATGTCCACGGGATAGCTCATGGGTTCCCCCGGGGAACCCACCGGCGTAGAGGCACAGCGTGAGCCGGACCATCAACTTTGGACCCAGGTTCCGCACGCAAATCTAGTAATAAACGTCGAGAGAAGTGAGTTCCCCAGTGGTGTACGCGATTGTCCGCGCAGGCGGCCGGCAAGAGAAGGTTTCCGTTGGAGACTTCGTTACCCTGAACCGCGTCCCCGGTGGAGCCGGCAGCACCTTTGAGTTGCCCGCACTGCTCCTGGTAGACGGTGACAAGGTCATGTCTGCTGCTTCGGACCTGGCCAAGGTAAAGGTTACGGCTGAGATCCTTGAGGACCTTCGCGGTCCCAAGATCGTCATCCAGAAGTTCAAGAACAAGACCGGTTACAAAAAGCGCCAGGGTCACCGTCAGGAATTGACCAAGGTCAAGATCACCGGTATCAAGTAACTACTCGTTACTGTTCAGGTTTTCAGCAGATTCCCCAGAATTTTAAGGCAGGCATTTCCAAATGGCACATAAAAAAGGCGCGAGTTCCACTCGCAACGGTCGTGACTCGAACGCCCAGTACCTCGGCGTCAAGCGCTTCGGCGGTCAGGTAGTTTCCGCAGGCGAGATCATCGTCCGCCAGCGTGGAACCCACTTCCACCCGGGCGCCGGCGTCGGCCGCGGCGGCGACGACACCCTGTTCGCCCTGGCTCCCGGAGCCGTCGAGTTCGGCACCCGCCGCGGTCGTCGCGTTGTGAACATTGTGGCTGCAGCAGCTGCAGAGTAGTACCTACGTTTTAAATCGGTGGGGCGGGCCATTAGGTCCGCTCCACCGGTGTTTTAACCGCATTACAATCATCCTGAGCGTCTTTGCACGCTTACGGGAACAGCACTGAGGAGATCCACGTGGCGAGCTTTGTAGACCGGGTAGTACTGCACGTATCCGGCGGTACCGGCGGCCACGGCTGTGTCTCCGTTCACCGCGAGAAGTTCAAGCCGCTCGGCGGTCCCGACGGCGGCAACGGCGGCAACGGCGGCGACGTTATCCTGCGCGTGGACCCCCAGACCACGACCCTGCTCGATTACCACCACGCCCCGCACCGCCACGCCACCAACGGCGGACCCGGTATGGGCGACTGGCGCGCCGGCAAGCACGGCGAAACCCTGATCCTCCCGGTTCCCGAGGGCACCGTGGTCAAGTCCAAGGACGGCAGGGTCCTCGCAGACCTGGTCGGTGAGGGTTCCGAATACATCGCCGCGGCCGGCGGCATCGGTGGACTGGGCAACGCTTCGCTCTCCTCGCAGAAACGCCGCGCCCCGGGATTCGCCCTGCTCGGCATCGAAGGCGAATCCAGTGACGTTGTCCTGGAACTGAAATCCATCGCCGATATTGCCTTGGTCGGGTTCCCCTCCGCCGGCAAGTCCAGCCTGATTGCCGCGATGTCTGCCGCCCGGCCCAAAATCGCCGACTACCCGTTCACCACCCTGATCCCGAACCTCGGTGTGGTCCAGGCCGGCGAGGTGCGCTTCACCATCGCCGACGTCCCCGGCCTGATCGAAGGCGCCAGCGAAGGCAAGGGCCTCGGCCACCACTTCCTGCGCCACGTTGAGCGTTGCGCCGCCCTGGTGCATGTGCTCGACTGCGGCACGCTCGAATCAGACCGCGATCCGCTCTCGGACCTCGCCGTCATCGAAGCCGAGCTGGACAAATACGCGGTGGACATGAGCTATGCCGGTTCCGACGGTGAAGTTGTTCCGCTGAACCAGCGCCCGCGCCTGATCGCCCTGAACAAGGTCGACCTCCCGGACGGCAAGGACATGGCAGAATTTGTCCGCCCCGAACTCGAATCCCGCGGCTTCAAGGTCTTCGAAATTTCGGCGACCAGCCACGAAGGTCTCCGCCAGCTTGGCTTCGCGATGGGCGAGATCGTCCAGGCTGCCCGCGACGCCATTGCTGCCGCGCCGCCGAAGGTCCACGCCCCGGTACTCAAACCTCGCGCCGTCAACGAGTCCGGCTTCAAAATCCGCCGCGAGGAGAAGAACCTGGAGCCGCTGTTCCGCGTCCTCGGCGACAAGCCCGTGCGCTGGGTCAAGCAGACCGACTTCACCAACGAGGAGGCTATCGGCTACCTTGCTGACCGACTGGCTAAGCTCGGCGTAGAAAACGAGCTGTTCAAACAGGGCGCCACCCCGGGCGACATGGTGGTCATCGGTGAAGACGACGGCGTCGTCTTCGACTGGGAGCCGACCATGATGGCCGGCGCCGAACTGTTGGCAGCACCCCGCGGAACCGACGTGCGCTTTGCCGACATCGGCGACCGCCCCACCCGTGGCCAAAAGCGCGATGAACAGGTGGAGCGCCGCGAGGCCAAGGCTGTGGCCCGCGCCGAGCTCGAAGCCGAGCGCAAAGCCGGTATCTGGACTGAATCCGTCAGCGGCCGCCGGCCCAAGCCGCTTAAGGAAAGCGCCCTTGACACCGAGAATGAGGAGTGAGCCTTAACACGTGAGCGACAAGTCCGCAGTTGTCATCGAGGAACCCAAAACCAACGACCGCAGGCTGCTCGCCCGGGCTCGCCGCATTGTGGTCAAGGTGGGTTCGTCGTCGCTCACCAGTATCAAGGGCGGAATCTCCGAGGACGCGCTGATCGAACTGTCGAACGCGCTGGCGGCCAAAAGCAATAGCGGCACCGAAATCATCCTGGTGTCTTCGGGAGCGATCTCCGCGGGGCTCGCGCCGCTGGGCCTGACGAAGCGTCCCCGGGACCTCGCCACCCAACAGGCCGCCGCCAGCGTGGGCCAGGGGCTGCTGATGGCCCGTTACACGCACGCCTTTGGTGCCCACGGGATTACCGTCAGCCAGGTGCTCCTGACCGCAGATGACCTGATGCGGCGCAGTCACCACATGAATGCGTTCCGGGCGCTGAACCGTTTGCTGAACCTGGGCGTTGTGCCGGTGGTCAACGAAAATGACACGGTGGCCACGCACAAGATCCGTTTCGGCGACAACGACCGCTTGTCCGCCCTGGTGGCGCACCTGGTCCGGGCCGATGCCCTGCTGTTGCTCTCCGACGTCGATGCCCTCTACGACGGCCCGCCCGCCAAAGGTGCCAAGCGTATTCCCCGGGTCGACGGCCCCGCGGACCTGGAGGACGTCACCATCGGCTCGCCCGGCAAGGCGGGGGTCGGAACAGGCGGAATGCAGACCAAAGTCGAAGCCGCCACGATGGCCGCGGATTCCGGTATCCCCGCGCTGGTCACCTCCACGGCAAACGCTGCCGCCGCACTGGCCGGGGAGGACGTCGGCACCTTGTTCACTGTCAACAGCGGACGCAAGTCCGTGCGGATGATGTGGCTGGCCCACCTCGCCCATGTGCAGGGCCGGCTGATCCTCGACGACGGCGCCGTCACAGCCGTCCGCGACCACCACACCTCCCTGCTTCCGGCCGGCGTCACGGCCGTGGAAGGGACCTTTGAATCCGGCGACGCCGTCGAGATGGTTGCAGCGGATGGAACAGTCGTTGCGCGCGGGCTGGTCAACTACTCCTCCGATGAGCTCCCGCAAATGCTGGGCCGTTCCACAGTGGAACTGGGGGAGTCGCTGGGCAGGGGCTTCGACCGGGAGGTCATCCACGTGGATGACCTGGTTCTGGTCTAACCGGGAGCCTCGCCTAGACTGGAATGATGACTGAGGCACTGATTCACGAATCCGCAGCGAATTCCATCGACTCAACCACGGGCTCTTCCGTGCCTGAACCATCCACGCTTTCACCGGCCGACGTCGAGGCCGCCGTCCACGCCATCGCCGACCGTTCCCGTGCCGCAGGCCGCAGGATGTCCCGCGCCAACCGGGCCTGGAAGGACCGGGGGCTGCGCGCCATCGCCGCAGCGCTGTTGGAGCGTCAGGCCGGGGTCCTTGCCGCCAACGCCACGGACGTGGCCGCCGGGAAGGCCAACGGCACCTCCGCGGCGCTGCTGGACCGGCTCACCCTCACCGATGCCCGCATCCAGGGCCTCGCCGCCGCCCTGGAGAACCTCGCCAACCTGCCGGATCCGGTCGGTAACGTGGTGCGCGGCCAGACCCTGCCCAACGGGCTGCGGCTGCGCCAGGTCAACGTCCCGATGGGCGTCGTCGCCGCCATCTACGAGGCGCGTCCCAACGTCACGGTGGACATCGCCGGGCTCGGCCTCAAGAGTGGCAACGCCGTCATCCTGCGCGGCGGCACCGCCGCCGCCGCCACCAACGCAGCGCTCGTTACCGTGCTCCGTGACGCCCTGGAGTCGGTGGGCCTGCCCGCCGACGCAGTGCAAAGCGTTGACCAGTTCGGCCGCGAAGGAGCCAACGCCCTGATGCGTGCACGCGGCCGGGTGGACGTCCTGATTCCCCGCGGCGGCCGGGACCTCATTCAGTCCGTTGTGGCCAACGCCAAGGTTCCCGTGATTGAGACCGGCGAAGGCAATGTGCACATCTTCCTGGACGCCTCCGCGAACGAGGAGATGGCCGTCGAGATCCTGCTGAACTCCAAGACCCAACGGCCCAGCGTCTGCAATACCGTGGAAACCCTGCTGGTCCACTCCGGCTCAACAGCGCTGCCCGCCGTCGCCGCTGCCCTGCGCGACGCCGGCGTTACGCTGCATGCCGACGATCGGATCCGCGCTGCACTGCCCGCCT
The DNA here is from genome assembly GCF_030063265.1 of Pseudarthrobacter sp. PH31-O2. Classification (NCBI taxonomy): domain Bacteria; kingdom Bacillati; phylum Actinomycetota; class Actinomycetes; order Micrococcales; family Micrococcaceae; genus Pseudarthrobacter; species Pseudarthrobacter sp. PH31-O2. The sequence goes on from NZ_JASIST010000001.1 coordinate 458,740, forward strand.
CGATAGACTCGGTCCCCGCCACGGACGAGGACTGGGCCACCGAATACATGGACCTGGACCTTGCCGTGGCCATGGTCGACAGCGTGGACGACGCCGTCAGGCACATCCGAACCTGGTCCACCGGCCACACCGAGGCCATCCTGACCAATGACCTTGGCAACGCCGAGCGGTTTATTGCCGAGATTGACTCGGCCGCCGTTATTGTCAACGCGTCCACCCGCTTCACCGACGGCGGTGAACTCGGCCTCGGCGCCGAGGTGGGTATTTCCACCCAGAAGCTGCACGCCCGCGGACCCATGGGCCTGACGGAACTGACCACCACCAAATGGATCGTCCAGGGCGAGGGCCAGATCAGGTCCTAGCAACGCTGTAACATGGAACAGAAGTCCGGAACGGCGGGGATATCCGCCGTCGTTAAATTGTGAACTCACTAGGGGAGAACATGCTGTCCCAGCAGATCGCCACAATCGTCGCCGCCGTGGGCGGATCAGGCCACGAGGAACTCGCGCCGCTCATCGCACCGCCGATCGTAATTGGCGCCGTGATGTTCGCGCTGCTGATGGTCATGCTGTCGGTCACACTGTCCTACGGCAACCTGGGCAGGCGCCATGCAGCCGTTGAGGAGCACGCGGATCCGCACCGCCAGCACCCGAACAAGCACGATCACAGCCAAGGCCACTAATATTTCCGCCATCGTGACGCAGCGCGGTGCCCGGCGCCGTCTGCGTCTGGGCGTGATGGGCGGTACCTTCGATCCCATCCATCACGGCCACCTTGTTGCCGCCAGCGAGGTGGCAGCCAAGTTCGACTTGGACGAAGTGGTTTTTGTGCCGACCGGCCAGCCGTGGCAGAAGATGAGCAAAAAGGTCAGCGAGGCCGAGCACCGCTACCTCATGACAGTCATCGCCACGGCGTCAAACCCGCGCTTTACCGTCAGCCGGGTGGACGTGGACCGGCCCGGTCCCACGTACACTATCGACACCCTTCGTGACCTCCGAACCCTGCGCCCGGATGCGGACCTGTTTTTTATTACCGGCGCCGACGCCCTGGCGCAAATCTTGTCCTGGAAGGACATTGACGAGCTGTGGTCCCTTGCGCACTTCGTCGGCGTCACCAGGCCCGGACACGTCCTGGACGGAATGGGCCGCAAGGACGTCAGCCTGCTCGAGGTGCCAGCGATGGCAATCTCCTCGACCGACTGCCGCGCCCGGGTAGCTGCAGGAAACCCTGTCTGGTACTTAGTGCCGGACGGTGTAGTGCAGTACATCGCCAAATACGGACTGTACGGCGGCCACCCGGACGTCGGGGACACCTCCGCCGGAAATGGCGCCGCACGCTACGACCGCAGTACCGAGTTAGCCCACCCCGCCAGCATCGAATGAGTTTGCAATGAGTCAGGAACAGCCACCAATCCGCAGCCGTCGCGAACTGCGGCAGGCCAGAGATGAACGCCGGGAGCCCGGTGCCCCCGCTTCCGGCGCGGTTCCCCCTGCCTCGAATAGCCCGGCCTCAGCAAACAAGGACGCCGCAAACAAGGACGCCGCAAACAAGGATGCCGCGCGGCCGGACGCCGTTGATCCCGGTGAACCCACCGAAGCGGAAACCACCGGCCGGCGCCGGATTCCCGGCCCGGTCGACTCGGTCAGCAGTTCCCCGGGAACCGAACGGTCCTCGCAGATCCGGGCCCGGGACCGCGCCACCTTGCGAACCATCAAGGAATTAGCCGAGAAGGAAGGCAACCTCGCCGCCGGCGGACCGCCGACGCGTCGCCAGCTGCGGTTGCTGCAGCTGGCCGCCGAGACAGCCCCGGCAACGTCCGCCAATCTGATCGTCCCTGCCTCGCCCCGCACCCGGGTCAGCCCCTCCGCGCCCCCGCCGGGGGCGGAAGCCGACGCGCCGGCCGCGGGTGCGGAAACCGCCGCCCCGGCGGACGAGGAAGCCGTAGCCGGCCCGGGAGCTCCGGGCGCCGTGGGGATGAGCGTGGAACAGGCCCTCGCCGCACGCGAACTCCTCGCCCAGCAGGCGCAGAACCAACTGGCCAAGATGGAACACATCAACGCCGTGGACGCCGATGCCGTGGATCCGCGCGCACTGGCGGAGCAGATCGCCGTGGCCGAACGGGCCGCAGTACTGGGACGCCGTGCCGCCGCGAAGCAGAAGCTGGCCGAGCAGAACAGCGTGCCGGAGCCGGTGCGCAATGATCCGACCACGGCCAATAACCTGGCAATGGTCACACCCCTGGAGTTCGTCCAGGTTCCGGGCGTGGAGCGGCCGGTCCTGAAGCGACCTGCCACCTCACACGTTCCGGTTGTCACCAACCCGGGCCCCCGGGTTGGTGAAAACCGCAAGTCCGGCGGCCACCGCCCCGGTGCATCCCGCCAGCGCAAACCCGGCCCTGCGACCGGTCGTTCCGGGGTGCTTGCCCGCGCCGAGGCCGCTGCCCGTGCTTCGTCCGTGCCGCCGGCAGAATCCCAGCCGGCGGCGGGGGAACCGCCAACGCTCCGGTCCGAGGAGGACTTCGCCGGCGGCTCGCCGGTGGCCGCAAGCGCAGCCTACGGGCTTGAACCCCTGGACGCGGTCACGGCCGGTTTGGGCAGGGCGCGGCGCCTGCGCCTGGTGGTACTGGCCCTGGGGGTGCTGGCACTGATCGCCGGCATCACGCTGATTGTCACTGCCATCTCCGGCTAGCCACCTTTGCTGCGGGCCGCGCGCTTCCGCCCGGTGGCCACCCGCGCAGTTTCAGAACACACGCTTGTTACCCATAACGCTTTTTACCCAACACTTTTGTACCCAATAAGGAGTCCCGTGACTGCAACCGATTCATCCATCGCCTCAGCCCGCCACGCAGCCCGAGCGGCTGCCGAGAAACTCGCTGAGGACATCGTCGCCATGGACGTCAGCGAACGGCTGGCCCTGGCGGATATCTTCCTGATTGCCTCGGCGCCGTCCGAACGCCAGGTTAATGCCATTGTGGACGGCATCGAAGACGAACTCTCCAAATTCGAGCTCAAGCCGATCCGCCGTGAGGGCCGCTCCGGCGGCCGCTGGGTCCTCTTGGACTACGGCAACATCGTTATTCACGTCCAGCACGAGGAAGACCGCGTGTTTTACGCCCTGGAGCGCCTCTGGAAGGACTGCCCCGTTGTGGACCTTCAGCTTGGCGACGACGTTTCCGCGCAGGCAGCGGCGGGCCCCGAAGCGGAGTAACCCGGCATGCAGCTGCGGAATATGCCCGATTTGGAATTTTCCGAAAGACTGTTCTAAGATATTTGAGTTGCTTCGGAGAAATCCGGACGAAGTACGGAGCCCGGAGGCGAAAGCCGGCGGGGTCGGGGCAGCGAAAATTCGGGGCTGTGGCGCAGCTGGTAGCGCACCTGCATGGCATGCAGGGGGTCAGGGGTTCGAGTCCCCTCAGCTCCACCGGATAATCCGTCGGAATCGAAAGATTCCGGCGGATTTTTTGCGTATGGCGGTTGTCCGGCCCGGGCGTGGAACGTCGGGGTCGGGCCGGTTTCTCCTAGCCGGCTCGCCGATTCGCGTGAACCGGAATTGTGGTTTAAGATAAACAGGTTGCTTCCGGAGAGACGTTCCTTCGCAGGACGGATTTCCCGGCACGTTCGGGGCTGTGGCGCAGCTGGTAGCGCACCTGCATGGCATGCAGGGGGTCAGGGGTTCGAGTCCCCTCAGCTCCACCGAAAAAGGTCCTGCTCAGTGAGCAGGACCTTTTGTCTTTCGGGGAATTTTTTGCGCCCGGAACGGGCTGCCGCCGGCTGCAGTGCACGAACCAGCCGGGACCAGGGCAGGCAGCGGTGCCGGTTTACCGGCCGGCGCGCCGACTCATCCGCCAGGCCCGCCAGGCGCCCGTGGACCACAAGGCCCAGAGCACCAGCAGCGGCTGGAACAGCAGCCGGATCCCGCGGCTGGTGTCCGAGTTGAGGCCAAACGAATCGGTGCCGGTAGCGAACTGGGAGATATTCCCGGGAAAAACGGCGACAAAAAAGGCAGCGACCAGCCAACCGAGGGCAACCCGCCGCCGCCTGATCAGCAGCAGGCCAACGCCCAGGCCGATTTCCACCAGTCCGGACGCAACCACCACAAAGTCCACGTCCAACGGCAACCATGGCGGCACCTGGGCATGGAACGCCTCCCGCGCCCAGCCCAGGTGGCTGACACCGGCCAGCAACAGGAATCCTCCCAGCAGCATCCTGCCTGCAGTCCGGACGCCGGAGCGCAGCCGGGAATCCCCCGGCGCGGGAGGCGAACCCGGTGTTGGGACCGGGCGGTGGGGTTGAACTGGGCTCTGGGCCATGGGGCGCCGCCTTCACTCTGGGGAGCTCAGCTTAGCAATGCCGGCCTTCCCGCGATTCGGCCCGGCACCTCGACTACTGTTGGGGTCGTGAATGAGACCCTGCCGCCGTGCCCGGAATGCTCCAGTGAATACAGCTATGAGATGGGTGCGCTCCTGGTCTGCCCCGAGTGTGCCCACGAATGGTCGCCCGCAGCGGAAGCAGAGACCGGCGGACAGGAACCAGCACCGGTCAAGGATGCCGTTGGCAACGTCCTCTCCGACGGGGACACAGTGACGGTCATTAAGGACCTGAAGATCAAGGGCAGTTCCACCGTCATCAAAGTCGGGACCAAAGTCCGCGGAATCCGGCTGGTCAACGGGGTTGGGGGCCACAACATCGACTGCAAGGTCGACGGCGTCGGACCCATGCAGCTGAAATCCAGTGTCGTCAAGAAAATGTGAGCCGTAATGTCCACAGCGGGTGACGGGACGCTCAGGTCCGCCGACGTGGTTGTTATCGGCGGTGGCCAAGCCGGGCTCTCCGCCGCCTACCACCTGCGCCGCCGCGGCCTGGTCCCGGCCACGGCCCGCCCCGACAACGGAGGAACGGCCGAGGGCGGAGGAACCGGCGGGCCGGCCGGCAGCTACCATGTCCTCGACGGCGAGGACGGTCCAGGCGGGGCCTGGCGGCACCGCTGGAAGAGCCTGCGGATGTCCACCGTCAACGGCATCAGCGACCTGCCCGGCCGGCCGCAGCCCGCCGTCGACCCGGACGAAGCGAGCTCCAGCTTCCTGCCGAGGTACTTTGGCGGCTACGAACACGAGCTCTCGCTCGCCGTCGAGCGCCCCGTCAAAGTCCGGTCGGTCACCCGGGAGGACGCGGAGCCGAACGGGCGGCTGCGGATCGCCAGCACGGGCGGCGACTGGTCCGCCCGGGCCATCATTAACGCCACCGGTTCCTGGACCCGGCCGTTTTGGCCGATCTACCCTGGACGGGCCACCTTCCAGGGGCGGCAGCTGCACGTTGCGGACTACGTTTCCGCCGAAGAGTTCCGCGGCCGGCACGTGATCGTGGTGGGCGGGGGAATCTCCGCCGTCGGTTTGCTCGACGAGATCTCCCACGTCACCGGGACCAGCTGGTTCACCCGCCGGGAACCGGTCTGGCGGGAGACGGACTTTGACCGCCGGGCCGGGCACAACGCCGTCGCGCTGGTGGAAGAACGCGTCCGGCAGGGACTGCCGCCGCAAAGCATCGTCGCGGTGACCGGGTTGCTCTGGACCCCGGCCCTGCGCGCGGCCGCGGACCGCGGTGTCCTGGAGCGCCAGCCCATGTTCACCGGCATCGAGCCCGGGGGAGTGCGGCGGGCAGATGGCAGCTTCCTGGCCGCCGACGTGATTCTCTGGGCCACCGGCTTCCGGGCGGAGCTTGAACACCTCGCCCCGCTGCACCTGCGCGGCCCGGGCGGCGGGATCGCCATGGACGGCACGCAGGTGGCCGCGGAACCACGGGTCCACCTGGTGGGCTACGGTCCGTCCGCGTCCACCATCGGTGCCAACCGGGCGGGCCGGTCCGCGGTGGCAGGCATCCTGCGTTTACTTGGCGGGCAGGATAAATTGGCAGGGGACTTCGTTTACCCGTCCTGAACACTCACTCACCGGACTCACATAAGGCGGCAACTCGCGCGTGGCGGACAACACTCTTGTATCCCTCTTCTCCCGGCTGGGCAGGTCTCCGGATGTGGAGGCGCCCAACCTGCAGGCCTGGGACGCCACGGACCCGCTCCTGCTCGAGGCCGCCGGCGGACTGCTCGCGGACGGGCTGCTGCCTCCGGGCGGACGGCTGGCCATCGTGGGGGACCGGTACGGAGCGTTGACCCTCGGCGCGCTGGCGCTGAACAGGTGGAACACCGGGGAGCCGGGCGCGCTGAATGGACCGGTCCGTGTGCACCAGGACCTCATCACCGGGGAACGTGCCCTCCGCAACAACGCGGAGAAGCTAGGCGTCGACGGCGGTTTTGAGCAGTTTCCGCTCGGCGCCGGGCTGCTGTCCGGTGCCACCCTGGTGTTGCTACAGCTGCCCAAGTCGCTGGCTGAGCTCGAGGAGATTGCCGACGCCGTCGCCCGCTACGCCGCGCCCGACGTTGTGCTGCTGGCCGGCGGCCGGGTCAAACACATGAGCCTGGGCATGAACGCCGTGCTGGAGCGTCACTTCGGTGAAGTCCAGCCGCAGCGTGCCCGGCAAAAGTCCCGGATCCTGCTGGCCCGGCGTCCCCGCCCCGCCACCGGGGCCCCGCCGTTCCCCAGCACGGAGGTCAATACCGACCTGGGACTGGCTGTCTGCGCCCGGGGCGCCGTCTTTGCCGGCACCGGGCTGGACATCGGCACCCGGTTCCTGCTGGAGTTCCTGCCCCGGATGCCGGCCGCACGGCACGCCGTCGACCTCGGCTGCGGGACCGGCATCCTCGCCGCCATGTATGCCCGCAGCCACCCCGGTTCCCGGGTCACGGCCACGGACCAGTCCGCCGCCGCCGTCGAGTCCGCCCGAGCCACGGCGCAGGCCAATGGCCTCGGTGACCGGATCACGGCCCTGCAGGACGATGCGATGGGCTCACTCCCGGAGGCCAGCGCCGGGCTAATCCTGCTCAACCCGCCCTTCCACGTCGGTGCGGCGGTGCATTCCGGGGCTGGCATCAAACTTATCGAGGCGGCAGGCCGGGTGCTGGCTCCGGGCGGGGAGCTCTGGACGGTGTTCAACAGCCACCTGCACTACCGGCCCACGCTGCAGCGGCTTATTGGCCCCACCCGCGAGGTCGGAAGAAACCCTAAATTCACCGTGACAGCGAGCATCCGGAAATCCGCTGCAGTGTGAAGCGGGGTGTATGGGCCGCCACCGGAGCTTAACGTACGATTCTGAGATAAGCAGTGCGCAGCCAAAGACGTTTAGGGGTATCAGTGCCTGAAATCCGCCAGCCCTCGCCGAGGCGCGGAACCAACTTGCCGCGGATGGGGGATTTCAACCTCACGGTGATCCTCGACGCCATCCGTCGGTCCCCGGCGGGCCTTAGCCGGGTGGAACTGGCACAGATTGTCGGGCTGTCCCCGCAGACGATCTCCAACATCTCCCGGCGGCTGCTGGACCAGGACCTGATCTACGAGGCGGGCAAGGAAGGCACCGGCCCGGGCAAGCCGCGGACCATGCTCAGGCTCAAGTCCTCCGGGATGTACGCCGTGGGTGTCCATCTGGATCCCGCCGTCATAACGTTCGTCGTGCTGGACCTGGTCGGAGCAGTGGTCAAGCATTCCCGGATCAAGACCCCGATGGGCTCGGATCCCGGCGCCGTTATCAACACCATCGCCGCCGAAATCAAGCAGCTGATCTTGGATTCCGGCGTCGACCCCGCGCGGATCGCCGGCCTCGGCGTCGCTTCTCCCGGACCGATCGACCTGGAGGAGGGCTCGGTGGTTGACCCTCCGCTCCTGCTCGGTTGGGACCGCGTGCCGCTCCGGGATGCGCTCGCAGCGGCGACGGGGCTGTCCACCATCGTGGATAAGGATGTAACAAGCGCCGCTGTGGCGGAGACCTGGGCGGGCGGTCCGAGCGGCTCCGGCAGCTTCGTGTTTATGTACATGGGCACCGGCATCGGCTGCGGGATCGTGCTCAATGACGAGGTGGTCCGCGGCACCTCCGGCAACGCCGGCGAGATCGGGCATATCATCGTGGATCCTGACGGCCCGCCGTGCGTGTGCGGGGCGCGCGGCTGCGTCCTGTCCTCCTGCATCCCGCAGGTCCTGGTGGCCCGCGCCGTCGAAACGGGGGTCCTGGCGGGACCCCTTGCGGTCCAGACAGGTCCTGCCCTCCAGGAGAGCTTCGCCGCGCTGTGCGCGGCGGCGGTCGCAGGCGAGCCCCGGGCCGAGGCGATCATTGACCATTCCGCCGTGCTGGTGGCCCGCGCCGTCTCCATCGTTACCAACGCCTTGGACGTGGACCGTGTGGTTTTCGGCGGCCCGTTCTGGACCTGCCTCTCACAGCGCTACCTTGAACGGGTCCCGGAGCTCGTCCGGGACGGCAGCGCCACCCGGAAGATCCACGAGATCGAAGTGGTCGGCACCGGCGTCGGCGAGGACGTCGGCGCTGTCGGCGCCGCCTGCCTCGTGCTTGAACACACGCTGGCACCGCGCTCGCAGCGCCTCCTGCTGGACGGCTAAAGCCTGCCGGCAGGCGTCAGTCGATGTCCTCCACAACGGAACCGAACGGGATGGTGGAGTCCAGATGGGCCTGGTGGTCGTGCGGGTGCACCACAACCCGGACGCCGTGCATCTTGTCCGCCGCGGACTGCATCAAAATCGGACGCACGGCGTTGATGAAACTCTCGCTCTTGCCGGCGAGGTACTCCTGGTAGCTGGCTGGAAGCTGGATCATGGCAAAAGAATAGTCCTGCGCGGGTGTGAAAGGCAGATGCCGGCGCCAACACTTCCGCCGGGTATACCGTCCGCAAACCGGCCCCTGGCGCATTAAAGCGAAGAATGTTCTGTCACCAGCCGGAAAGTTCCGTAAGAGCACGTCTTAATTCGGCAGCGGACTTGAACGCTGACCGGGCGGGCCGTAAAGTTCTATCCAAGTTACCCCGGTAACGTGTCAGCGATCCTCCGCTGAAGGCCTGCCCACCGGCGGCCCAGGAGGGTGTGGGTGCCCCCATGTGGGCCTGACATTTGCTCACGGAATACTTCGTATCAGGCGTAACAGTCGCGGCTGCGTCCTGCTGGAGTCTCCTCCGTGTTCCCCAAACTCAATTCACCGACGGCAACGCCGTCAGTGGTCACAGCCAAGGACGCAAATGTCTCCACCAAGCCTTATTGACACCCATCCAGATCTTGCCGGAACGGCTCCTGTCGCCCTCTCCTACGAGCTATTCCCGCCGCGGTCACCCGCTGCCACGGAATCGCTCTGGACCACCATCGGCGAACTCGAAAGCACGGACCCGGACTACGTGTCCGTGACCTACGGCGCCAGCGGCTCGAACCGGACCACTGCCGTCGAACTGATCAACCGGCTTGTCCAGGAGACCACGCTGCGGCCGCTGGCGCACCTGACCTGCGTTGGAAACTCACCGCAGGAGCTCGCCGACATCATCGGCGAACTGCTCGACGTCGGCGTGCGTGGCATCCTTGCCCTGCGCGGCGACCAGCCCAAAGACGGCGTTGTGCCGCCCGCGGGTTCGCTGCGCTACGCACAGGACCTGATTGAGCTCATCCGCCGGGTCGAACAGCGCCGGTCCGCGCTGCTCTGCGCCGGTAAGGTGGCGATCGGCGTCGCTGCCTACCCCACCCGGCACCCGGAGTCCCCGAGCGAAGCGCATGATGTGGAGGTGCTCCTGGCCAAGCAGCGCTCCGGCGCGGACTTTGCCATCACCCAGGTGTTTTTCCACACCGGCCAGTACGCGGACCTGCTGGCACGGGCACGCCGGGCCGGCGTCACCATCCCGATTATTCCGGGGGTTATGCCGCTCACCAGCGTCCGCCGGCTCACCCGCCTCAGCGAGCTGACCGGCGTCGCGCCGGACCCGGTCCTCATCGACCGGCTCACCGCCGCGGGCACCGACACCGACCGGACCCGGATCGGGGTCGGCGCCACAGTGGACTTGGCTAACGCGGCGCTGGACGCTGGAGCCCCCGGGTTGCACCTCTATACCTTCAATGAACATGCCGCTGCACTGGACGTGCTGGACAAACTCGCGCTGCCGCGCCCGCGGAGCGCCAACCGGCACAGAAGCCACCAGCGCACGGCCGGACGCCGACAGCTCGCCGGCTGACGGCTCACCAAAAACTCTCCTCCGCACCACACCACCAACTTCTAGGACTTCCCATGACTGACACGCTCACCCCCTTCCCGTCCGCTTCGATCCTGGGCTACCCGCGCATCGGCCGGCGCCGCGAACTCAAGAAGGCCGTCGAGGCTTACTGGGCCGGCAGCATCGATGCCGCGGCCCTCGATGCTGCAGCCAAGGAGATCCAGCTCGGCGCCGCCAAGCGCCTCCAGGGCCTGGGCCTGACCGAGGCGGCAGCAGTGCCCGGCACCTTCTCCTACTACGACCAGGTGCTCGACGCCGCCGCCCACCTCGGCGCTGTGCCCGCCCGCTTCGGTAACCTCCTGGATGCCGGGGGCCAGCTCGGCATCGACGGCTACTTCACCCTGGCCCGCGGCACCAAAGACCAGCAGCCACTGGAAATGACCAAGTGGTTCGACACCAACTACCACTACCTCGTCCCGGAAATCGGCCCGGAAACCGATTTCTCGCTGACTTCCAGCCGCATCGTTGAGGAATTCGCCTACGCTTTGGCCAACGGCGTCGAGACCCGGCCGTACCTCGTCGGCCCGGTCACCTTCCTGTTGCTGAGCAAGGCCTCCGGGGACGCCCCCGCCGGCTTCAGCCCGCTCTCGCGCCTGGCGGACGTCCTACCGGTGTACACAGTCCTGCTGGAGAAGCTCGCCGCCGCCGGGGCCAGCTGGGTCCAGCTCGACGAGCCCGCCCTGGTGGTGGACCAGGACACCCCCGCCGAAGAGATCCAGGCCGCCGTAGCCCGTTCCTACGAGGTGCTCGCCGCCGCCGCCAACCGCCCCCGGCTGTTCGTCTCCACCCCCTACGGTGCGCTTGACGGCCAGCTCGGCACGCTCGCCGCCACCGGCATCGACGCCCTGCACCTGGACGTCTACAAGGGCGGAGTGCCCGCCGCGGCGGCCCTGGCCGCGCTGGGCAATACAACCCTCGTCGCAGGCGTTGTGGACGGCCACAACATTTGGCGCAACGATCTTGCCGCCTCGGCCGGGAAGCTCACCGAGCTCCGGAAGTCCGTCGCCCGGCTGGCCGTCAGCACCTCCACCACCACCGCGCACGTTCCGCACGACGTCGACGAGGAAGTCCAGCTCCCCGCGCAGCTGCGCAGCTGGCTCGCCTTCGCCGACCAGAAGGCTACCGAAGTTGTTACCCTGGCCGGTTGGCTGACCGGGCCGGAAGCAGCCCGGCCCGCCATCGAGGCGGCCACCCGCATCATCGCCGACCGTGCCGCAGCCACGGGCGTCCGCCGCGACGAGGTCCGGAACCGCACCGCCGCGCTGACCGGGGCCGACTTCAGCCGCTCCGCCTACGCCGTCCGCGAAGCCGCGCAGTCTGCGGCGCTGCACCTGCCCCCACTGCCGACCACCACCATCGGCTCCTTCCCGCAGACCGGTGAGATCCGCACCGCCCGGGCCCGCGCCAACAAGGGCTTGATCAGCGCCGAACAGTACGGGCTGCTGATGAAGGATGAGATCAAGCGTGTTGTGGAGCTGCAGGAAGAGCTCGGTTTCGACGTCCTGGTTCACGGTGAGCCGGAGCGCAACGACATGGTCCAGTACTTCGCCGAAAACCTCGAGGGCTTCGACGTCACGGTGCACGGCTGGGTCCAGTCCTACGGCTCCCGCTGCACGCGCCCGTCCATCCTGTGGGGCGATGTCACCCGCGGTGCACCGATCACAGTGGACTGGGCCAGCTATGCGCAGTCGCTCACCGGCAAGCCGATGAAGGGCATGCTCACCGGACCGGTCACCATCCTCGCCTGGTCCTTCGTCCGCGACGACCAGCCGCTCGGCGAGACCGCCAACCAGGTGGCGCTGGCCCTGCGCGATGAGATCACGGACCTCGAAGCTGCCGGCATCAAGATCATCCAGGTGGACGAGCCAGCCCTGCGCGAACTCCTGCCGCTGCGCACGGCGGACCAGGCCGCGTACCTGGACTGGTCGGTGAACTCCTTCCGCCTCGCCACCGCGGGCGCCGCGGATGCCACCCAGATCCACACGCACCTGTGCTACTCCGAGTTTGGCGCCATCATCGACGCGATCGACGGACTCGACGCCGACGTCACCTCGATCGAGGCCGCCCGGTCCCGGATGGAGGTTGTGCATGATCTTCAGTCCCATGGCTTCAGCCGCGGCGTCGGCCCGGGGGTGTATGACATCCACTCACCGCGCGTCCCGGGCGAGCAGGAAGTCACCGAGCTGCTCAGCACCGCCGTCAGGCACGTCCCGTCCCGCCAGCTCTGGGTCAATCCGGACTGCGGCCTGAAAACCCGCGGCTACGCCGAAACCGAAGAATCCCTGCGCAACCTCGTCGCCGCCACCCGCACGGTGCGTGCCGGGCTGCTTGCGGCGGCCAACTAGCCCAGCGCCAGGTACGACGCCGT